>PWVB01000357.1 GCA_003562365.1 Anaerolineae bacterium | reverse complement strand
GTCTACGCTTGCATAGTCTTTGGTCGCTTCCAAAACCCCCCTTTTTCACCTTCAAGGATAACACAGAATTAGAGTTTTGTCAAATGCTCTGACGCGGTCTGCCAGTATTTGGCGCGGTTTTCGTTAGCAGTTGTAACCTCCTTGAGGGTGAGCCTCGAAAGAAAGACTGCTGCCTCGCCTTCCGCGGGCGGCTACGAATGAGCAGGTTGTGGTTCAGTCACGCATCACCTACAAGGTTGTAGGGAGCCCCGGAAGGTGGAGGAGAGCCTCGACATCGTCGGTCGTCATATCGTCATAGTCCCTGGGAGGGAACAGATGTACTTCGTTGGCATCGATGTCGGCAAGCGCCACCACCAAGCTGTCGTTGTAGACGAGCAGGGCGAGCTTTGCGGAGACACCGTGGGCCTCTCCAACACCCGCCCTGGGATCGAGTCGCTCGTGGACAGGTTAGAAGGTCTTGACGAGCCTGTCAGAATCGCCCCGGAGTCTTCTGGGCAGTATTGGCTCTGTCTCTACGATCAACTCACCTCCCATGGTTATGACGTGGTGGTCATCAACCCGCTGCAGATCAACGCGTGGGACCGCGGACGTCCCGTCCGCGTGTTGTGCCGAAGACAGTGCTGCGCACACCCGTCTGGGCTCCACCGCTGCTCACTAGCAGGAATTCAGCCGTCCCATTCGACGATGTACTGCGCCTGCTGAATGGTCTCTGGCGATGCCTTACGAGCAGAGTTGGAGCACTGGCGCCACAGCTCGCGCAAGCGCGCCAGAGCAGCATCCCCTTGATATCCGTGCCGCGCTAACCAGCAACCGACGATCACACCGGTGCGCCCCACCCCGCCCCAGCAATGCAGATAGACCATCCTTCCGCTCTGAATGTGCTCATCAATGGCATCCAGGATCGATGCAGTGACTTCTACAGAACCTGGAACCGAGCCGTCGGGGACCCGAAACCGTTGGTGCGAGGCCGCCTGCAGTAGGTGAGCATAGGGCAGCAATCCCTCATCCTCCTCCGTCAGATCGATGAACGCTGTGACTCCCGCACAGCTCAAGGCGTCAATCTTATCCCGCGAAGAAGCCTCCTCCCTAGTCCGCGGATACTCACCGGCAAGCAACCTGCCGGGCACTACCCAATAGCAGTTCTCGATCGGTCTCTTCACTGCTGTCACCTATCAGATACACAGAACGACATCACAACCCCTCACCGGCTTCTCGTCTATGTTTAGCATCCTGACAGCTGGTCAGCCAGATCTGTGATCTCCTGGCGAAGGCACAGCTTCTCCAACCAGGGCGCTGGGATTCCGGACTCGCCATAGTATCCACCAGCCACCTGACCACATACCGCTGCTGTCGTGTCAGCATCGTCGCCCAGATTTGCTGCCCTGAGCACCGCATCCTCAAAGGTCTCGGTCCTTACAAAGCACCATAACGCGGCCTCCAAACTCTCGACAACATAACCAGATCCGCGGATCTCCGATTCAGCTTTCGTGAGATAGTCACCCCGAGCGATCGCAGCGATTTTGGCATCGCCGGCAAACCTTGTGCTGTCGTCAAGAACCACCTCGTGCTTGGGCAAACCCGCCATCGCCCGCAAGAGAATCCGAGCCAAAAGCCGACTGGCATCAATACAAGCCGCAGCACCGTGAGTCGTCCTAGCGCTGTCAGCAGCAAAGCGCTCGGCAGCATCCATGTCGGGAGAATAGAAGATCGGCACCGGGGCCAGTCGCATGATACAGCCGTTACCGGCCGACCGCGGATCCGACGAACCACAGAACGGCAGCCTCGTGTCCCGAAATCTGCGTAGGGCAGTTGCGATGGTGTTGCCGATATCGAAGCAGGTCCCAGTACTGCTAAGATAGCCCGTCTCAGCCCAGCGGCAGTAGCGTTCCATCTGATCGCGTGCATCAAACCCATGGCATTCAACAAGACTGATCGCCAAGCAGAGTGCCATCGACGTGTCGTCCGTCCACTGTCCCGCCCGCAGACGAAAGGCCCCCCCCCCGACCATATCGGTCAAGGGCTCAAAGCTACCCCTCGGGCGGAACTCGACACTAGTACCGATCGCATCGCCCACCGCAAGACCTAGAAGGCAACCACGCATTCGATCACACCGGTGTGTCAATCTAGCCTCCAGTACAACTAGGTCGCCGCTACATCAATTATACGGCGATATTTGGATCACCGCCACCGACATTCTACGAATTCGGCTGTCTTGGGCTGCAGTGTTTCGGAAGATCCTGGGCGTCCCTGGGCTTATTGCTCGATTCCTGTTGAGCCTCACCTTTAAGACTGGACAATATGAGAGTTGCAGGTATCCTCTGGATTGTCAACTACTCTCCGCTGAAGCGGGGAGCTTGTCCCTCACCTCAGACGATGCTGCAGTTGGCGCGTAGCCCTTAGGCATCTTGGTCGAGACCATAGGCGGGTTGACAGCCGCCCGAGCTGCGATGTTCAGCGCAGCGCTGTGATCAGCAGGGCCAGAGAAGCCACACTGTTCACAGCAGAAAGTGTCCCGCGTGGGACGATTGGACTTTGACACATAGCCGCAAGCCGAGCAAGTCTGGGATGTACAGCGCACGTCAACGAATTGGAGGGG
>PWVB01000073.1 GCA_003562365.1 Anaerolineae bacterium | reverse complement strand
CGCTGGATCTGTATGCCGCTCTGGCGGAGGTAGCCCGATGAGTGCCAAGCCGAAGATATACGTCGACCGCAGCCGGGAGAGGCGGATCGCCTGCTGCTGTCATATGTTCCGGGTCGGAAAAGTTCAGCTGGTTCACGGCGTGCGGTCCGGTGGCAGACGACACCAGAATTATCGCAAAATGGCGATTAATTCAGAGCCGCCCTAAAGCAACTGGGTTCAGTGGCCAGAGGCCTTTTGCCACAGAAAGAATTATGCGTATTACGCCGGCGGCAGAAGCCATGGCCCTTGAGATCGGGGAGAAGCACCAAGTAAGAATATGCTTACACGCGGTCAGAAAATTCTTACGGGCTTTTCCGAAATCTTTGTATTGCTCAGAAACGCCTGCTGAATCAAACTGCGACGCAGGGTCACATTAACCACAAGCCGAATTTCCTGGTGATTATCGTGACCCAGCTTCACTGTTGATTCCAAGGAGAGCAAAAATGCGTGAACTCAAATCAAACGAGATACAGCTCGTCAGTGGTGGCGGCGCAAAGAAGGGTGCCAAAAAAGGAGCAAAGGCAGGTGCAAAGGTCTGTGGAGCGAAGTGCGCTATAGCTGGAGCGGTTCTAGGTGCAGCAGGCGGCTACGCCGTATCGCAATGGGCAAATTGAAAAAAGAGGTATCGTGTGATGAAAGAACTAGACTCTATTGAGCTGCAAGCGGTGTCTGGAGGCGTGGCCCCGTTTCTCGTCGGCTTTGCTTGGGGCTTCACAACCGCCTACATGGTTGGAAGAGACCGGGCCAACAAGCGGGACTCAGCAGATACTTGTGAAGAGAATTGATGAAGGATTTTTAGGTAGACAATGCTACCGGTTGGCCTATGCTAGCCGGTAGCCGTTTAAATTCGGTATGGCGGTGTAACGAAATGATACAAAAAAAAGTTGAGCAAATTCTTACCCTAGTAGCGCTATTCAGCGCGTTCGGAGCATTCACGATTGGTTTTGAGGTTGCTAAATGGGCAAATGTACCCAAATATAGCGTGGACTTTGTATCTTTGCTATTGGCGTTTTTTATGTTTTCGTTTGCTTTCTATCAAGCAACAAGGATAAATAACATAAGGGATTGGGTGGATGATGTAAGCGAGCCTGATATTGACTAGGATAAGTCACAAAGACCCCGTGGCAATCACTACGCAGTACTCTCCGTGCTCCGCCTTGATCTATTGATGGCTAGGCTGGACGATTTGATCTTAGCCAACTACAAGAGAAAGTCATGGGAGAGGAAAGGTGAGTCTATGGCGCAGGTGCTGCTCCACAGGCACCTGGCACCGGGCTTGCCCGGTGCGCTCGATGGCAAGAGCCCTACTCTTTAGACTGTAGGAGAAATATAGGGCAGTCTGCGTGGTGGTAGTCTCTCTTGATTTATCTCGACGAGATAGTTAGCTGAAGCTTTAACAGCAAACGTTACAGCGACTGATCGAATCAGGAAGCCTCATGATGCCAAGGTGGCGCTGAAATTTACTCCGACACGACTTCGAAGACGTCTAGTCTAACGTTTGCAGAGCCCCCGCAGAATAGTAAATCGATGCCGACTGAAAGACAGACTGCTCTTTTCCGGCAACATGCCGTCGCACATCAGGCCCCGCGGCTGTTCGGCGGTGCACTTGTGAGCTCAAACGTAGCTGCAAGGCTTCTTGCCCTTTTTGCACTGAGTTTGACTCTCGGCCTGATTGCGTTGCTGGTTCTCGGCACCTACGAACTCCGGGAGAGAGTTCCCGGTTACATCATGCCCACCGCAGGCCTGGTACGGGTTATGCCACCGCGGATCGGTGTCATCACCGGTGTCGAAGTAGCAGATGGAGACAAAGTATCCGCGGGCCAGCCGTTGTTCTAGGTTTCCAGCCTTCGGGGCGCAGCAGGCGGAGTCGACGCTGATGCAGTCCAAGTCGAAATGCTGGAACGCGAACGAGCGAACGTACAGACGCGGATAGGCAGAGAACGTCAGCTCGCTGAAAATCGTTCCAACGATGCCCAACGCCGGATTGCTGAGCAGCAGAGCCAATCCCAAAGTATTAGACAACAAAAAGCGCTGGCGAGAGAGCGCGTGGACCTCTTGATCCGTGAGTTGTCTCGGCTGGAGTCCTTGCAAGCGAATGCGCATGTCTCTGCCAGTGTTCTGGACGATCGTCGAGGAGAATTATTGGAGGCGCAACAAACGATAACTTCTTTTGCGCGCGAGTTTGATCGACTACAAGCTGACATCGCTGCGCTAGAAGCTGAGTTGGACTTGATCCCATTACGATCAGCCGCTCGCGAGGACGAGCTCTATGCGCGTTTGCTGGAAGTCGAACGGATGCTCACGGAAGCCGAGGTCCAGCGGGATTTCATTGTTCGTGCCCCCATTGCGGGCCGGGTGACTTCTCTGGTCGCCTTTGCCGGTCAGTCAGTCACTCCAAACCAGTCCGTCTTGGCCATTCTGCCCGACGATAGTCAGCTCCAAGCGGTGCTTCTGGTGCCTTCGCATGCAGCCGGATTTATCCAGCCCGGTCAGCAGGTTCGTCTGCGGTTCGACGCCTTTCCCCATCAACGATTTGGTGTGCATGATGGCTCCGTTT
>PWVB01000378.1 GCA_003562365.1 Anaerolineae bacterium | reverse complement strand
TTATAGCACATAACCGTAGAACCACAAGCCAGTGTATCATACCGCGCCCAACCTTCCGGCGTCAGAATCTCAGTATCCTCACTTAGACAGCCATACAACCACATCACCTGATCTCTTATCTCAAAACCCGCGGCTTCTATGGTACAAGCCAGTCGGTGGTATGTGCGCGGGCTGCCAAAAGCCAGAAGATGAGCTCCGGGCTTCATGACCCGCAAGCACTCCTGCCACACCCTTGGGTCGTAGGCGATACCGGTCGCGTCCCACGACTTCCCCATAAATCCTATTTCATACGGGGGGTCCGTCACTACACTGTCTATGCTATTGTCGAGAATTGTCTTGAGCTTACTTCTGTTGTCGCCGAAATACAACTGGATGATCAGCGCCATATTGCCTCCTTAAACTGCTGAGTGATTTCTGCGCCGAAGCGCTTCTCTACCAATGCGGCGCACCGCTCTTCCATCTCCTGGCTCTGTCCGTACTCCGCGTGGCACTCTGTATGCAGCGGCACCACGTTCACCACCAGATCAATCTCGCCAAATCTTGCCGGGGGCAGTTTTCCCCTTTTGATGCACCAGTGATGACGATCAAAGCGCGTATTGACGATCCGCTTGCCGCACCACGCACACTTCTTGTATGCGGCAAAAACGTTACAGGCCGTCGCAGCCCGGAAGGGTAAGTGTGTATCCATATCGCTCCTTAAAGTACCGTTCGGCTTCTCCGTCGCGCTGAGACATCAATACCAGGAGATGGGAGCGTGTAACTCCCATCTCCTGCTCCGCGCGCTCTGCGATGAGCGCCGGGTTCTGAAAACTTAGCCCTACCCTGTCAGCCAGGGCTTGTAGTTTCTCGCTTAAAAGTTTCGTATTGTTCACAGACATCCCGGACCTCGCAGTAATAATGCTCGCACCGCACCCTTTCTGGGTAGCGGATTTCTATTGAGTAGTTTGCGCCCTTGTCGGACAACCATGCGTCAACCTCATCTTTGACGCCGTAGCTAACCGCAGAGTCTTTGATGGTTTTGATGTCTCGCAACTCTGTTCCCAGAATGTAATCCGGTTTCCCTGTAAGTACGCTACCACCAATCGCGGTGCTAAACCGTTCTTCAACGTACCCCGGCTTACCTTTGTTTGCCTCAGCAATCCACGCATGGATCGCCATGCCGTACATCAGGTTTGCGCGAGACGTTACGTCTACTGTGTAAAACCTCGTACCCTTGAGGTATGGTATTTGAGGTGGCCCAATCAGCGTTGTAACGCTGATTGCCGTTTCCCGGCCATGATAATCGTCAAAGGCGAGCGCGTGCTCGAGATATTTCGGGACTCTGTGGGTGTTGCTAAATGTCACTGGCATGTTTGAACTCCTCTATCAGACCGGACGGGAGCATCAGGTGAGGCCGGGCCATCTGTAACCCAATAGCCCACTGCGCGATCATCAGCATTTGTCCTGGTGTCAGAGAACTCTTTTGTGCCTCGAGTACCCGCGTCAACCAATCCCCGTATTTCTCGGTGGTCTTTAGCGGTGCGCCGCTCAACTGGTTAAGAATCGGGGTCGAGGATACAGGCGGAATAGCGTAGCCCATGATCATCCAGGCCATCTGCGCAGACATATCCCCGGCAATGTCGGGAACGATCTTGGTGATGTTACCTTCAAGCGGTGCGTATCCATGGCATAGTGGGATTTGGTACCCGCCTTTTGATACTAGAAACTCCATCTTGGAACTGTCGCGCTTGGCCGCGCGCTGACAGTGCGGAACCGTGTCGTCAGCAACCGGGCTACCTTCTGTGTGATATACACACTCGGAACACAGGGTAGCCAATGGATGTGTCTTGCCGGTAGCTTGTTGGGCTTGTTCCATCCACCGCGCCATTTTTTGACGCTGAACCACAATCGGTGAATCCTTTTCTGGCTCTTCTTGCTCCTCAACGACTTCCTCGATTGTAGTTAGCACGCTGTTAGCGGTCTCGAAATCTGGAAACCAGCGCGTTTTGTCGCTGTATGTAACGAGCTTGTCCGACTTGAGTGTAAACGGTGGCTCAATCTCTTGCCCATGACGCAGGCAGTATCCTGGGTTGTTGTCTCCTTGGCATGGGTATACCGGGAAGATAAAGCGTTGTATCGTAGACATGAGCCCGTTTAGCGGGCAAGTGTCGCATCCAAGGTTTGCAGCAAAGTAGTCCTCTGCTGGTGCGCTGGTGCAGTTTTTCCAGGTCATACCTTCACCTACCCGCATCCAAAACTCCACTTCGTCGGAGTTGTTTTTGATAGCCGTGAAGAGTTTCTTTTTGTTTCGCTCCACCGGCGAATCCAGCATTGTCGGTGATGGCTCAGAGAACTCTTTGATCTTCTTCACAAACTGACGCATCGAGGCTATGGTGGTGTATTGGTCGATGCTCTCGATGGCGGCCTGTCGTTTGTTGCCGGTTAGCTGTCCGGCGACCTGGGCTGTGATCAGAGAAACTGTGCCGTCGGCGAACATTCTTTGACGATGTGGCGGCAGCTCTGCAACCACCATCATGCCAGCCAATTTCTGTTCGGATATCCCAAGCTCTGCGAACTCATGCAACGTGGCCCCTTGGTCCATAACGGCTTTGTGGATG
>PWVB01000044.1 GCA_003562365.1 Anaerolineae bacterium | reverse complement strand
GGTCTGCTTTGGGGACACGCTTTGCAGGAGCGCGGATAGACGGTCGAGTTTGTCGTTGAGGGTGATGAAGGTGACGCTGGCGACGCCGGCGTGGTGGGAGAGGAGGGCCTTCACGATTGTGGAGGCCTTTTCTCTTGTGCGCGCTAGGTCTTCGAGCCAGCGCTGGAGGGCGCGCTCGCGGGGGTCGGTATCGTCGAGCCAGAAGGTGTGGGCGTGCCTAGCCATCAATGGTGCTCCTGCGCCCGCGCCTATTGGCATTGCGATCAGGTAGATGAGCTGTCTTGCGCGCCTGTAGACTGAGGAGGGACGCAGTGTTGCTCGATCCAGCCTACAAGGTCCTCATATGTGAAGTCATTTGCTTGGGCGATGCGAAGTGCGACGTCAACGATCTCGTCGTCTGTAGCCGTCAAACGCATATGGTTGAGCCTCACGAAGTAGTCGAGGACGGCCATGCCCGTACGTTTGCAGCCATCCCAGAAGACGTGGCCACGGATAATGACCCAGGTAAGTTGGGCCGCCTTTTGGGCGAAGGTGGGGTATAGCTGTTGACCATAGAGTGGGTACCTGATGGCTTCCAGTACCCACTCTAGACTTCCGCGCCCTTTGAGGTTATGTGGCGGTTGAAACGGTTGACCAGCAGATTCGAGGTGTCTGCGGTTGATCCGGACGATCTCGTCGAAGGTGACGAAGTTCAAAGCTCAGCCAGGCGACTCCATGCTTCGGCATGTGCTTCGAAGACCTCGTCCATGAGCTGCTGTCGGACATCGCGGCCAACCGGGTGTATCTCGTAGCCGGTAACAGCGCAGTTCTCAGCCGAGCAGACAATGATCTCGCCTGGTTCGGCCATGGTCCTGCGGATCGGCCACTCGAGGGTGGTCTGAGAAGACTCCCCCGGCAGGTATCCGGATCCCTCGAAGAGAGGCGGCAGGACCCACTGGGTCGTCGTGTCCAGAGCCATCATCAATCCTCCTGTTGCCGGATCAGTCCTTGGTCAAAGACCAGGTCTTGCGTTTGATCCAGTTGAAGCGGTTCTCAGTGATTGCCGCGATGTCGATATCCCCACCGCAGATCTCCGGGCCTATCACAAAGCGATACCGTCCGATCGACACACCTACGAGGTATTCAGCATACTCGATTGCGTCCTGTAGCGGCATCACAGGAAAGGGCACACTGTACTCTAAAGGCTTCATCATGTCCATTAGTTCGGACAGATCGAGCTCGTAGCGGTCTGCAATCAGCTGCAAAGCTCTTTCATCACGACCGAAGTGCAGGCGTACGATTGCATCTGTGGCACCATACCAGCTGGCCCCAAAAGCAGGTTGCCCATCAACATCGGGCCTTTGATTGTGCACCTGGTTGTCCAAGTCCTCAGGAAGCAGAAAACGCCAGATCTCGGGAAAGAATCCTCTGTACGAGTAGCCCGCCACGAGGATCCCGAGCAACGGTGTCTGGTCGCCAAACTCCTCCCGGTAGACCCTGGCTACATGATTGCGCAGGTGCTCGGCACATTCCTCGACCGAGAACTCGTCTTTGCCGTAGCACTCTTTGTAGTCTTCCATCGATTGCCAATGCTCATCATACTCCCACTGCCTGACAATGCTCTCAATCGTGCGCATCCCCACAATGGCCTGCCCCCAGGTGAGGACGCCGATTGGGAAGTCGCCAATCTGCAAGAGTTTCCTGGCGTTGTAGTAGGTCTTGAGAATGCCCTGCTGGGGACCGTTAGGCGTCTCGATGGTCCCCTGGATGGTTGCGGCCCTATCGGCAGCAAGCACCAGGCCTTCACTAACTTTGACGACGACAACAAGGCTCATACCTGACTCCTGGACGAGACCAACACGAAAGACAGGCACACAAGCATCTGAGTATGCTGTATAGAACAGTATATCAGGATTCAGTCCGTGTCACAACCGAACAGGTGTTCAGGTGTCCTGGGCCTATCTCGCGATATGGCCAATCCGGAGATGTACGTGGCGGCGAGGGCGAGGGCGGGCGGGAGAGGGGGGGTGAATTGCGGGATGGGGCGATTGTTCTATACTGCAGGATACCCTCAACCAAGGCCCCGAGGGCGTTGTGAGAAGCGCAGCAGCGGATTGGCGGTGTGATGGCGTGGGGGCTTGCGAGGCTTAAGCGCGATCAGAGCGGGAGGTCACAGGGATGCCGGATAGGCAGCAGGAGTTCTATGATGCGTTGACGGATGTGTTCGTCGGCGCGAAGATCGAGGGGGAATCGGGTTTCATCAACCTGATGCGGATCAAGTCGCGCTATTTCCGGGACAAGGTGCTGCCGGCGCTTGAGACGGAGATCGAGGCGGTGCTGGACCAACACGGAGAGTTCCGGGACGAGCTGTTCGACAAGCTGTACGATTTCTTCCATCGCTACTTCAGCGAGAGCGGATCGATTTACTTCCGGCGGACACGGTATCCTCAGAGCGTCTACGAGCGAGTGTACACCGACGACCGCGATGTAATCCTCTTCTGGAAGACGCATATGCTCTACGTAACCGTTTAGCCTATATTTCGCACCCTAAAAGTTGGGCAGGACCACACTAAACCGTGGTTAGCAGGCAATTTGACAAGAGAGGATCCATGAGCACAATC
>PWVB01000384.1 GCA_003562365.1 Anaerolineae bacterium | reverse complement strand
GTCAGCGCGATCTCCAACATCGATGTGATCTCACATCTGCGCCGCAGCCTGGTTCAGGCACTGGCAGGCCCGGACGGGGGTTCATTTGAGACCGGCTCACTCGAAATCCGGCGACGATTGGCGGCGCTAGAAGATAGCGTGGGCTGGCACGCGCTGGTGATGCGGCTGCGCAGTGTCCTGGAGGCCGTAAGGCGGGCTGAGTTACCTGTCGAGGCACCGTCGCTCGTTGCGGCGCTGAGCGGATGGCTCGATGGCCTCCGGCGGATGGCGACCGGGGAGCTGGGCACTGTACCGTGGGTGGATCCACGGCAGCTGGCGCAGGCCGGATGGGCCGTTGTCTTTCCGGCAACGATGTCTGAGACACGCTGCCAGGCGATTCAGGCGGCACTCGCGCCGCTGTTGGCCCTGCGGCGCCAGCAGGCCGGCGAACGCTATCGTTGCTATGTCGATGGAGAGGGTTACCGGCCTGGCGATACGGCGAGCCTATTCCTGCGTCGCTCACCCCGCCACGCTGATGCGGCGAATCCTGTCGATCCCGCCTCGACCGGCGTGCCATATTATGTCCTTCTGGTTGGCAGTCCAGAGGAGATCCCCTTCGATTTTCAATATCAGCTGGATGTACAGTATGCCGTCGGACGCCTTGACTTCGGTGACGATCTGGCGGCGTATGCGGCCTATGCGACCAATGTGGTCGCTGCTGAGACGGCGTCATCCTCGCCCAGCTCGGAGGTGATCTTCTTCGGTACCCGGCATCCAGGAGATGAAGCGACGACCCTGACCGCCGATCATCTTGTGCGACCGTTGGCGCAGCACTTCGGCGCGCGGGACGGCCCTTGGCGCATCCTGCACGTCGATCCTCACAAAGCGCTGAAGGCCAACCTGCTTAAGCTTCTGCAGCTGCCGCGCCCTCCGGCGCTGCTCTTCACTGCGACACATGGATTGGAGTTCGACGCCGGTCACCCCCTACAGCAGGCGCAGCAGGGCGCGCTGCTCTGTCAGAATTGGCAGGGGACATCCCGCGAGGTCCCGACCGACAGCTATCTCGCGGCCGACGACATCACCCCGAAGATGAACCTCTCGGGCACGGTACTCTTCTTCTTTGGGTGCTACGGCGCCGGCACGCCACGGTATGACGAGTACCATCGCGCGGCCTTTCAGGCAACGACCCGGGCGATCGCTGAGAAGCCCTTTGTCGCGGCGCTGCCTAAGGCGCTCTTGGCGCTCAAGGAGCGCGGCGCTCTGGCGGTGATTGGACACGTGGAGCGGGCCTGGGGTCTATCTTTTCTGTCGCGAATGCCAAACCGACCGGAGGGCTTCGAGGGTCGAGAGCGAGAGAACATCGAGGTCTTTGCTGCTGCGGTGGAGCGGTTGCTGGAGGGCTATCCCGTGGGCGCAGCCCTCGACTTCTTCGATATGCGCTATGCAGCGGTGGCTACCGAGTTGGTCACCCTCTACGAGCGTATAGGTGACCCGCCTTCCTTAGCGGAGGCCTATCGATTGGTGGAGTTGTGGACGGCGAATCAAGATGCCCGCGGGTACGTGATTGTGGGGGACCCGGCGGTGCGTCTACAGCGCCCAGGTGGCGGATGCTCTACTGATCTCGGTGTATGAAGGATGTGACGACTCTCCCCCCTAAAGCGGGGAGCTTCTCGGGGCACGCTCGGCGTTACATCCGCCCACGTTATGTACCAAAGGCCCCGTCCGGGCCAGATGAAGCATATTGACCGCAGCATTGACGTCGCGGTCGAGAACTAGATTGCAGTGAGGACAACGATGCGTTCTGACGCTCAGATCTTTTTGCACCATCCCGCGGCAACCAGAACACCGCTGCGATGTGTACTGGGGTGGCACGACAACAACCTGGGAGCCAGTCTCTGCCACTTTGCTCTCCAGCAGAGTTGCCGGAACAGTCCCAGCCCAGCATCGTGGGCGCTCAGGCGATGTGATGATTGTGCGTCGTGAAGCTCAGGTTCGGGTCCTCGATGGCGATCAAGGAGTACTCATCTGCCAGGGCTCTGGTGATCTTGTGCCAGACGTCGCGGCGCTGGTTGGCGATAGGCTCGTGCTGCTTTGCGACCGGGAACGCTGCCTTGCGCCGCTGTCTGCGACCCAGCTCGGCGAGCGCGTTTCTCAGCCAGCGGGGGTTCTCTGCCAACGTGCCGTCCGACAGGGCCAGGAGACTGTGCAAGCCACCGTCGATACCCACCTCTCGTGCTTCACCCTCGGTGATCTCGGGGTCGGGCAACTCAAGTGGGAAACACACGTACCATTTGCCCAGGCTGCGCCTGACAATCACGGGCTTGATCTGGGCGTCGTCGGGGATCGGGCGGTGATAGGTGATCTTGATCTCGCCAACGTTTTGGATGTAGAGCAAGGCGCGTCTCCGGTCGTCATAGCTGTCGAAGCGGTTGCGTCCCTTGAATCTCGGGTATCCGGGCGTCTCTCCAGCCTTGACTCTGCGGAAGAAGGCGCAGAACGCCTTGGCGAGTCTTCTGAGGGTGTGTTGCATGCAGGAGAAATTCAGCAGGCCCAGCCCGTCCACATCTTGGCGCCGCAGTTGGCCAAAGTATTTCGACTGCTCCGTGTACGTCACACCGACGC
>PWVB01000516.1 GCA_003562365.1 Anaerolineae bacterium | reverse complement strand
CGCAAAGCCTCATACAACGAAGAAATCCTTGTCGATTGTTCTTCCATCCTCGACCGCATCTTGTCAGCAGTGATCACAGGCTCTCCCTTTAAGTCAGTGTACGCCCCTTATCTACCTGACCCTGGAGAATGATAAAGTCCTACGAAAATCCCAATTCAGGCTTGACAAATACATCGACCGTGTTATACTGTTTTTAGACTAAAAAGGGCGTTAGGTTAGAAATTTGTGCGCCCGGGGAATGCTTCCCGCCCATATAAAGAGGAGCAGAGGGTGCGAGGCCGATAGAACTCGCAGCAAACCTCCATATAGGTCAGGGGATCCACTGCCCCTGACGCCGTGTCGGCGGAGTCAAAGAGGGAACGTGGCCTTTCGAGGCTGCGTTCCCTCTTTTTTGTTGTCTCGGGCAGGGTCGGTCGCTGCTGGATGCCGTGGGCCACAGATGTATCCGGTGCTGAATCGGATATCCTGGCGTTGACTGGGATACGATCTCTTAGGAGGCCTAGGAATTCAGGTTCACGATGGCAATCGTTGGAGAGGTGCATCGGTGTTGGTAGATGACGAAAGGCGATATGGATGACGGTCTGGCGGGGGGGGGCACGGCGATGCATAGGGATGCCATAGAGATTGGCCTGCAGCCCAGGTCGCAGGGTTCTGGACACCGTAAGGCTATCAGGCAGCCCAAATTGGGGGTCATCCTGGATGTGCCGGGTCAGGCGCTGGTGGAATTTGCGCTGATCCTGCCTCTGGTGCTGATGCTTTTGGTAGGGATGCTGGAGTTCGGACGGCTGTATGGGGAGTTCTTCGGACTGCATTTGGTCATGGAACACGTCAGCTCTGACGCTGCCCGCCTGGGCGGCTATGGTCCCGAACTGGATGCCGTCCTCCTGGGTCACAGTTTCCCCTTCCTGGATCCTACCAGGGTCCGCTATCACGTGCACACACAAGCGCCAGACGGTGAGCTTGTTTGCTCCACGGGCACCTGCACTTGCGAGTACGGGCAATATGTTGTTGTCGAGGGACTCTATCCGACGGGCGTGCAGATTCTGTTCTTCCGCCGTTCTCTGACGCTGGAAACCCGTCACGTGCTGCACTGCTGGCGAGGCGGTGCGCCTTGAGATCCTCAAAAGCAGGTCAAAGCCTCATTGTTGCTGCCGTAGCCACGG
Source organism: Anaerolineae bacterium (assembly GCA_003562365.1). Lineage (GTDB taxonomy): Bacteria > Chloroflexota > Anaerolineae > B4-G1 > SLSP01 > PWVB01. The sequence continues at coordinate 8,987 of PWVB01000516.1, read as the reverse complement.
CAGTCCTTGTAGCCATGATGAGTGTGGTCATCAACGTCGGTGCCCTTCTGCTGGACGCTCGAGCCCTCAACCGTGCTGCAGAGAGCGCGGCTTTGGCGGCGCTGCGTCCGGCAGTCGCCGGAGATAGCAGCGTTATGGAAAACGAGGCCCGTCTGCGCGTCGAGACAGTGCTGCGGCAGGAGCTTGAGAACCTGCGCTGCTTGCAGACCCCAATCGAGGCTGCAGCTGCAGGGGCGGACATCAGCGTGATGAATCCCGACGCGGACGGATGCGTCCACCAAAACGGAACCTGCTTCCGCGGTCCTGTGGTGCGCGTGCGCATCGCGCCCGTTGAGATCTGTCCTCCGCTGTGGGCCTGCGTTGCAGTCGGGGCCGAGCGCACGGTGGTGCTGGAGACGGACACCTTTGCGGTTCCACCGGCCACGCCTGTCGCAGAACAGATTATCGGACCGATCGAGCCGTAGGGTCATAACGATCCATCCCAGGAAGATAAGGAGATGCCGATGAAACTCAATGACAGTCTGCGCGCCATCAATCTCGGCCTTGGCCTGCGCGTCTTTGCCAGCATCACGGCCGTTGTCGCCCTGGCGGCAGCCGTATTCCTCTGGTCCCAACAAGTGCGGTATGAGGGTGCCTACCAATACGCATGCGACATCCCGGCCTATCAGGTTGTCGGCGAAGACTGCCTGCAGATTGTCCAGGTTCCGGTCAACCGGCAGTTCGACACTGTGACCGAGGAAGATCGGGTTGTAGGCCTCTGGACCAAGCGCCCGGTGGCCAGCGGGGAGCTGGTGCACTCAACCCAGATCTCCGTCGATGCGCCGGACCGCTTCCGCTTTCAATCCAGCGGCAACCCCTTGCCCGAAAACGCGTGGGGTTACTATATGCCCCTTGCCGGTGAGGTGCTCGCTGCGGTCAAACCCGGACACCTGCTTACCCTGGCCATGGTCGACCCGCTTACCCAGGAAGGCATCATCATCGTCGATAAGGTGAAGGTCCTGGATACGGGCGGTAGCGGAGTCTATGTGGGCGCTGCGATGGAGCAGATCGCGGCGCTTGAGGGGCTCAAGGCCGAGCTGGTGCGCGATGCTGATGCTCAACCGTGGTTGGTTTGGACCATCACGCAGGGTGCTAACCCTGATCTACCCTCTCTGGCCGTCTTCAGCACCCGTCTGACGGCGGCCTCACTGGCGCCTCAGATGTCGGACGTAGACCGGGATTAAAGGAGACCAGATCGATGCGTAAGCTCGTTCTGTTTGGTGATATACCTCAGGATGCCTCAGCAACGCTGAGTGCCGAGTTCAGCGCCGAGATTGTCGTCAGCGCGCGCGATGTCGGTTGCGGCTTCGGCGTGATGCTCAGAGATTGGGACTACGATGCAGTCCTGGTGGATGTCCATGCGCCCAAGGCTGATCTGGTGACCCAGGCGGCTTCTATAAGGCGCAAAGCCGTTGTCCGTGTTGATCCAGCTTGCGGTGGACCAGCCGTAGTCTCCGCAGTGACAAAGGCGATGGGGTGGCAGGCAGGTTTGGGAACCGTCTTCGTGATCTTTACCGCGGCCAAGGGCGGCGTGGGTAAGAGTACGACCGCCGGATGTGTCGCCGAATGGCTCAGCCGCCAGGGCAAGCGAGTCCTGGGGGTGGATGACAACCCCAGCCAGAGCAACCTGATGCATTTCTTTATTGACCGCTTTGAAAAGATGCCTCTGGACGCATTGCGCACGCCTCAGGCGCTTTCGGAGTACATCGTTCCGGTTCACGAGGGCCTGGATCTGCTGCCGCCAGATGACTATGCATCCACCGGCGGCCTGACCCTGGGGGTAGCCCGCGGGCTTTGGCGTGCCGTGCAGAGATTTGGCTATGACTACGTGATCGTGGATACCACACCGACCTTTGCCACGCCCGCTGACAGTCAGGATTTCGTCGATGCGCCGCTTACCTATCCTCTGATCTGCGATGCGGTCTTTCCCTCCCTCTTTGTGGTTCCCTTCAGCCCCGACGCGTGGGGTCACGGAGGCCTGGAGGGCTCCAGGACGCTGCTGGCGCGTTGGGGTCGGCTGGAATGGCTGCTGGCCGCAGTCGTTGCGACGGACGCAAGCCACGTGCTTGAAGACGTGCCGCAGTGGGCGCTGGATCTGCGTGACAGCGATCGTTTCTTTCAGATCCCGCATAACCGCACGCTGCGAGCCAGTCCACGCGTCACCACCCTCGAGCCCGGGTTTCTGCGCAATCCACTGCGGCCCTATATCCCGCTCGCAAGGCGCATCACTACGCTGGCTGATGATCTGCGGAGGCGGTCTTGAACGACATTCTCCGTGAGGCGCTCTCAAAAGCCGCCGGGCAGATCAACCGAGCCGTTACCAGCGGCGCGCTGCCGCGCGAGGCTGCTAACCCGTTTCGCCACACTGATGAGCAGCGCGGAATGTGCCGCCGATTTATCGCCGATCTCCGGGGGCAGGGCCTTCTAGGGCCGCAGGTCACTGCTGCAGATACCGACACCATCGTACGATGGCTGGTGGGTATGGGCCCTTTGGATCCGCTCCTGGATGACCCCAGCGTCATCAGCATTCAGGTGATCTCCGAGGACTCCGTCTCGGTCTACCGCAGTGGGATCTGGGAGAAGGTGCCAGGCGTAGGATGGGAGAGTGCCGATCATCTGCGCGATTTCGCTACCATCCTTGCCTCTCGTACCGGTACGGCGTTGGGGCCCGATCACCCGGTGGTGGAGTCCACGTTCCAGGCACCGTCAGGTCGAGTTCAGATCGACGCTACGGCGCGCACGCAGGCCGGTGTGACCCTCCACATACGTCTCGGGCGCCGGACACCCGTTACTTTGGAACAGATGCTGGCGGCTGGGGGAATGTCGGAAGCGATGTTCGCCTTTCTCCAGGAGGTGGTCGCGCGGGATGCCGGGGTGCTCATCGTCGGCCAGCCCGGGAGCGGCAAGACCACGCTGCTTGAGGCTCTGGTCCAGCTGTGGCCGCAGGCTCCGGCGGTGGCTCTGGACGATCGCTCGGAGTTCCATCCCGACCATCCCGACTGCGTGCTCTACAATGTCCCATCAGATCAGCTGGCTCAGGCCTTTCAACACGCGCTGCGCAAGAACACCACGCGGATTGCGCTGTCGGAGGTGCGCGGTAGCGAGGCCAGTGAGATGCTCCAGTTCTCCGGGGCGCTGACAGTGTGGACCACGCTGCACGGCACGGTGGACAATGCCGGTCTGCGCCTGATGACCCTGGCCCAGGGTGCTCCCGGCAGTCCCTACAAAGGTCTCGCCGAAGCGCTGGTGATGCGAGTGATCGAAGCGGCCTTTCCCGTCATCATCGAGACCGAAGCGATCACCATCGGGGGGCAGGCGCAATTCTACATCTCTCAGATCGCGGCGAACGCGTCGCAGGGGCCGGTTCGACTCTTCGAGGCAGAGCTCGACGGTCCGACTCTGCTTGGTTTCCGGCAGGTGAATCGTCCTGAGGACCTGCTGCATCGCTACCGCCGCAGGGTGTGGGGGGCGCTGGCGCAACCGGATGTTGAGGCCATCGATCGTGCAGCTGATCTATCGCCCGCCGCGGCGCTGACGGCCCTGGAGCAGTATCTGCGCATCCATCCATCCGATCACTTGGCCCTAGCTGTTCTGCGCAAGCTGGTGCGTCAGTTCCCTGAGGTCGGCACGCATGTGCGCGGGCGGGTACAGCGTTACGCACAGCAGGTGCGGGCCCTGGTGTTGGATCGCGACTGGTGCGGCCTGCTGGGCCTCTACTGTGCCCTGGATGCCGATCCTTTGGTTACCGGGCTTGCGGCACAGGTGACCGGCCTTGGCCAGGAACTGATGCCGGTGGAGCGAGCCAAGCTGTTCCGGCAGCGTCGCGCTGTGCAGGCTGCTGAGGATGTGCTGGCGCTGCCCGACAACGCTGCCGCGCTCATAGGCCTTCGGGAGGCCGTGCTGGCCAACCCCGAGACCTACGCCGACGGCCTGGACGACGAGATCCAAAGGCGTCTGGAGACATTCAGGCTGCCCGTTGTGCTTGAAGGAGAGGAATCCCTATGAAGCATAGTCTCGATGCTCTACACATGAGTCCGTATCTGCTGGCCACTGCCGCGGCGTTGGTCTCCGCGGTCACCGCGATGCCTGCCCTGCGCACGGGCATTGGCCTGAGGCGCTGGTATCAGCCGCTGCTCCTGTCGGCGCTGGGCATCCTGGGGATCGCGATCATTGGCACCGTCATTATCTCCTCGCCCTGGCTGGCGCTGGGGCTCGCGATGCTCGCGCTGCTGGTGGGGTCGGTCCTCCACACGCTGCATCGCACGGCCGGTCACGCCGATGAAGAGGCCCTCAACTTCACCCAGGCCCTGGTCAACGTTATGGCTGCCGATCTGGATCTCCTTCAGGCCCTCCGGGAGATCGTCCGCAGCTCCGATTTCAACCGCACTTGCCCGCACGCCACCGCACAGGCGCGGATGATCGTCTCGGAGGTAGACGCCGGACGCCGTCTGTCAGCGTCTGTTCCTTACGTCACGGGCGGGGCTCCGGCCGAATACCGGCAGATCTGGCGGCAGATCGAAAGCCTGGCGCGGATGATAGAGGAAGACCGCCTGGGTCTCGAGGCCCAGCGGGAGACGCTGCGCAGCTTCTGGGAGATCCTTCTGGAGGTGCACGAGACCAACCGCGCGATGCGCCAGGATATGATGCAGATGGAGATGGCGAAGTGGCTCTTCCTGATCATCGTGCCGGGCCTCAATCTCTATATGTGGCGGGCCCTGGACGGCTACGAGGCCTTCCTGAGGTCGCCCTTGGGGCTTATCACCCTGGGCATCGAGGTTGCTGCACTGATCGCGATCTTTGTAGTGATGTCGCTTTTGCAGCGCTTTCCGGAGGTGCAGGTATGAGCGCCGGACGCTACGCCGTCCCGCTCTTCCTGGCTGCATCAGCCCTGGCGCTACTGGTGTCCCTGCTGCCCACCCACGTGATCGCCGGAAAGGTCTTGCGGCTGACGGTGGCGGCACGCAGTCTGGACGTGACGCAGAAGCGGCGTATCTCAGCAGTGACCCAAGCTGCCTGCAGCGCGGTCGGCTGCTTTTTGGGGGCTGGCACGGGGCTGGCACTGTTAGGCCTGATAGGTCCGCAGGGCCTTGCCCTGGGCGGCGCTTTGGCGCTGGCTGGCGCGGCGCTGCCCTTCAGCGTCTACCGGGGCGGTTGGCATAAGGGTTGGGTGGCAGAGGTGAATGGTCAGACGCTGCGCTGCTTGAGGACGGTCTATATGCTCTCTGGCATGGGGGGAAGGCCCGTGGCTGAGTCGCTCCGCACCTTCGCTCAGACGTGGGCCGGTAGGTCGGCTCTAGCGGATCTGCTCCTGGAGTGCTCGCCGATGGAGGATCCCATCGAGTTCCTGAGCGCCCTGGAGATCCCCGGTCAGCCGTTTGCGGTTATGGTGATGGCCTTGCGGCAGGCCGCGGTGGCGGCCCAGGACCAGCGCCGCCAAATCCTGGAGCAGAATCTGACAATGGCCCTCGGCAACCTGAAGAATGAGCTGCGCACGCTGGGCAAACGTCGGGCGCTCACAGCCATTGTTGTGGCAGTTGTGATCCTGCTGCCGACGCTAATGGTCACGGTGCTCGGACCGCCGCTCAGCAGCCTGATCGGTCTGGCGAATTTCTAGCAACGATAAGGAGATACTATGGAAAGGACATTGTGGTGGCTGGGACTGGCATTGGTGGCGGTTTGTCTTGTGGCACTGCCGCCCACCGTCAGCGCCCGCGAGCTGGCGCCAGAGCCTGGCGAGCTCCTATTTTTCGAGGACTTTGACACGGGTTTTGATGGCCCGGATCAGCGGGTGGCTCGAGGATGGCAGCCGTGGTCGCTTCCGCACCTGTGCTCAGTTGAGGGCAGCGGGATGGCGTGCCAGACGCCGGAGTACAAACAGAGTTCGCCTGCCGGAGCCTATCCTGACCGGGTGCGAGGCGAGGGCGGCAACGCCCAGCAGTGGTTCACGGTTTGGAGCGGTCACTTTGCCGGTATCGCTCGGCGTATCACCGTACCGGCCCACGCCCGCCTCGAGGTGGGGGCATGGGCGTCGGCCTGGTCTTCGTCCGATGATGACCCGCACGCTACCTCGTCCGCAACGCGGGTGCGGATCGGCATCGATCCCGCTGGCGGCACGGAACCGGGCGCTGCATCGGTGGTCTGGGGTGAGCCTTTAGATCCTCCCAATGCGGTCTTTGTCGAGGTTCCCGTCTTGGTCGGCGAAGATGACGGCTCGGGAGAGGTGACCATCTACATTGCCTCTGACCCGCAGTTTGCTGTAAAGCACAACAACATCTACATCGATGACGTCTACGTCAGATATCTGGGCAGCGCAGCACCCGCGCTCCCTACGGCGCCGGGTGACGGGGTTTATGGCGGAGCTGTATCGGCCCTGGTTGTGGCACAGGCGCCGGATCCGGTACTCGAAGGGCTGGTGGCAGAGCCGCTGCCAGCCCAAGCCGGGGCTTCCAGCTGGTCTATAGCGGTGTTGGGTTCGTTGCTGCTCGGGACGGTTATGTGGTTGACTTGGGAACGTAAGCGAGCGTAAAGAGGCCGGATATGCGAATTCATAGTTTAGACATAGAGGTAGTGCGGGAGCTTCACACCCTGCTGGGGCAGTACCTGGAGAAGAAGGAGCTGGACGCGGGCCTTGAGGCCAGCTTTGATGCCGCTCGACGGGCCATGGACACGTACCGGACAGCGCTTGCGGCGCCTCTGGCGGACGACCACCTTCTGACAGCGCTACTGGGGGCTGTCGAGGAGCGCAGAACTGAGCTGGAGAAACGCGAGGACGAGCGGGCCGGGGTGGAAGACGCCATCAACAGATTGCTGATGAGTATGTGTGCCCAGGCGCCTATCCCCATTCACGAACGTCCCACGTCCCTGGAGCCTGATGGGTGGGAGGCCATCTCCGCTGTCCGCCATAGGGCTCAGGCTTCGATGCATTCCGTGGTTGGAGATAACGGGAACGACGCCGATGAGCGGGACGCGGTCTTGGAGGAGCTGCTTGGGACTGCTGCGGCAGAGGCCCTTGATGAGTCTGTCGCTCTCGAAGCCCTCACGGATGAGCCTCTGCCAGGCGCGTCAGCCAAAGCGCATAGCAGCGCTCCATCGGACGAAGCACCCGAGCTCGAAGAAGACGACCCTGAGTCGATCTGGGCGGTGCTTATCGGAGAGGGAGAGGCCGATGTCCCTCAATAGGGGCTGGTGTGGTGACAACGCTCGCGCTGGTGGTGGCACTGGTGATCCAGGCCCTGACGTCCGCGCCCGGACTGCCCCAAGCGTCCCCAGGGTCCGAGATGGCGGCACTGCCCGTGCAGGCGCACGCCAGGACGGCCATCGAGACGGTGACCCCCTATGTCGTGTTGGACGCTTGGTCGCCTCCCACGCCGACCGCCGCTCCAGCAACGCCCGCACCAGCCCCGCCTATCTTGATCGTGCCCGATCGGCCTTCGGGTCCAATGACCTTGGTGTTTTGGGACGGGGCTCGGGTCGATGTGCAGGAGGCCGGACGAACGTGGGACGCCCAGGGGCAGTACCGCTGGGAGGTATCCGATGACGCCGGGGGATGGCACAGCGATTCGGATGACTGCGGTGCGGGGCTTACGATCATCGGCGGCCACGTCAGCCTTCACGGCGCTGACGGCGTCTTTGGGCGTCTTGCCGGTATCGGTGAAGGCCAGCAGGTGGTGTGTACCGACGGCGACGGGACAGTGCACTACTTCGAGCCGGTGGACTACGTTGAGCTCAGCAGTGGGTCCAGCCTGTCGCCGTGGCTGCCCAACTGGCGTCCGGCGCTCCTGCTCTACACGTGCACGCGCGAGCTGGACGGAAGGATTGTTCTGATCCGCTTCAGAAAGGCGGGAAACTCATGAGAAAACGATGTCCCCGGTATGTAGTGCTTCTGGTCCTTGTGCTTGCGGTCCTGGCGCCTGGTGTCGTGCGCGGGGCTCCGTTTACCGACTACACGCCGCTGGGTTGGGCGTGGTGGTGTGACGGAGCCCGGACGCGCTGCATCTTGCTGCCCGACGATCCGATGCCCGGAACGCAGTCTCGCTTTATGATCCTGGCCCGCGATGAGGCCAGGGGTCGTGATTGGCTGATCGGCTGGCTTGCCGATGGCGGCAGCGCTGAGATCACTTGGGCAGGCGAGTTCCGGCCTGCCGGAGGTGTAACCTGGCATGCCCAACTCGCGCAGAACTCGTCGCTGCGCGCTCTGATAGCAGCCTCCGACGGCTGGACCCTGGGGGCTGTGTCCGATCGCTGGAGCCAGGATGCGCCCCGCTTCAATGCTGTGCTGCGAGGAGATAGCGATGGATGAACTCTTGGAGCCAAACGTTTCCCTGGATGAGGTGTGGGACCTTGAGGGCGATGACCCCCGACGGTCGAAGTCGGGCATGCCGAAGCGCTCGCTCTTGATCGGCATCACGGTGGGCGTGATCGTTCTCGTGGTCGCGGGCAGTTTTCTGATCGTGCGCAACGTTGCGCGGCTTCGAGTCGGTCTGCGGCCCGAGGCCCTCGAGGCGTCCGTCGACGCTTCGACGCTGCTGGAGGATGTCGAGCCGCCCGAGGTCGGTGTCCCCGCCTTGCCGTTGGCTAACGTCGAGGAGACGGAGCCCATCGTAATGCGTGATCCCAACCTGGTGCGCGTCCGGGGCCCTGCGGCCTATGCAGGCACGCTTCCCTACCTGGCACGCTACGAGATCACCGTGGTCCGCAGCTCCGGTTCGTTGGAGATGGCTGTCGTCTGTGAGGCGTGCCTGTGGGACAAGCAGCCTGAAGCCCTCAGGGTGGATCACGGTGGGGTGTTGGGATTTGAGGGGCTGGTGGTTCCTCCTGATCCGGCAGTCTTTGAGTTGATGGTTAATGGGCGACAGTGTCTTACCTGGACACTGTCAGCGGACGCAGCTGGCGAGGCCTACGATGCTACCTGCGCACCTCCGGACTGAGCCTTTAGGGTAGATCCAGGT
>PWVB01000143.1 GCA_003562365.1 Anaerolineae bacterium | reverse complement strand
TTTGCAGTCGGGTCCGCACCGCGATCTGCGCAGCCTGCTGAGGGCGCGCCTGATGGTGCCGTTGGGCATCGCCGACGGCGCCTGGGGAATCAGTTACGGACGTACCTACACCACCGACGGGCTACCGGTATGCGCCACCTGGGGTGGGGGCACCTATACGGCGCGAGCCATCGCGCGGGTTGGCCAGCTGATGCTCCACCAGGGCATCTGGCAGGGACAGCCTCTGATTGACCCCGCCTGGGTAGGGGCCGCGCTACGCTATGTCGGCAGTCCGATGCCCTCCCGGAGTTTAGGTGATCCGGTGCCGGCATCGGGGCTCTGCTGGTATACGAACTTCGACGGTGTCTGGCCTACGCTGCCCCGCGATGCCTTTGCCGGGGCTGGGGCCGAGCACCAAGTACTACTGGTGGTGCCCTCACGGGAGCTGATCGTTGTGCGCCAAGGGGGCGCGTTGGACAGAGAACCCGCCGCCGATGGCTTCTGGAGTCCTCTGCTGACGCAGCTTTTCACCCCGTTGATGGACGCCTTCGTCGACCGTATGCCCGAGGATGCTGCGCAGGCGCCATACCCAGCCAGCTCAGTGATCAAAGAGATCGCCTTCGCGCCGCCGTCGACGACGGTCCGCGAGGCCTTCCACAGCGATAACTGGCCGATGACTTGGACGGCTGACGATCTGCAGGTCACTGCCTATGGTGACGGGCGGGGCTTCGTGCCCTACATCGAAAAGCTTGTCAGCCTGGGCCTAGCTCGGATCGTCGGGTCACCTGAGTCGTTCCGCGGGATCAATCTGCGCTCGCCGACCGGAGAGCGTAGCGGCTTCGGCCCAGCCGGTGCGAAGGCCAGCGGTTTGCTGGCGGTGGATGATATGCTTTATATGTGGGCCCGCAACACCAATAATGCGCAGCTCGCCTGGTCCGTGGACCGGGGCCTCACCTGGATCTGGAGCGACTGGCGCTTTGAGACTAGCTTTGGGGCGCCGACTTTCCTCAACTACGGACGTGCTTACGCCGGCGCCCGCGATGACTACGTATACGTCTATTCACACGATCACGATAGCGCCTACGAGGCGGCCGACCGCATGGTCTTGGCCCGAGTACCTCGCGATGCAGTCACCCAGCGCGAAGCCTACGAGTTCTTCGTCGCGCTGGACGAAGGCGCAGGCCCTGACGGAGTGAGCGCTCCCGACTATGTCGGGACCCCGTCCTGGAGCTTGGACATTGCCGACCGTGGCGCGGTCTTTGCGTACCCCGGTCATTGTGGTCGCTCACAGATCTCCTATCATGCCGGCATCGCGCGCTACCTGTGGTGGCAGCAGGTGTCCGGGGAGGAATTCGATACGCGCTTCGAAGGCGGCTTTGGCGTCTACGATGCTCCGGAGCCGTGGGGGCCCTGGTCGACGGCTTACTTCACCTTAGAGTGGGACACTGGGCCCGGTGAGATGGGTGTCTTTCCGACCAAATGGATGCATCCTGATGGGCGGACCTGTACTCTCGTCTTCTCCGGATTTGACTGTTTTTCGGTGCGCCGGGCGCTGCTTAACCTCCGGTGATGCCGGGGCCTTTCCGCTTGTGCAGAAAAGGAGGCAGATGTGATGTTGTCGGTACAGCATATGTTGCGGGCCGCCTTGTCCCTGTTGCTGCTGGGCACAGCCTGCCGGGCAGTGGTGCCGGCGGTTCCTAGCGCACCGCAGGAACTGCTCGAACTGCCGCCGCCCGATACGACCGGTGAGACGACGTTGGCGGTTGCCATCGCCGCTCGGCGTTCGGTGCGCACCTTCACTCCTCAGACGCTCTCTATGGCCGAGGTGGGCCAGTTACTCTGGTCCGCTCAGGGGATCACAGATCCGGCGGGCCTCCGCGCAGCACCCTCGGCTGGAGCGCTTTACCCGTTGGAGCTCTACGTGATTCTGCCTGACGGCCTCTACCATTATGAGCCCGCCGAGCACCGGCTGAACTTGTTGGCCGATGAGGACCTGCGCGAGGTGGTCTTTGAGATGGGGTTACGCCAGCAGGCGCTCCGCGAGGCGCCGGCGGTCTTCGTCTTCACCGCGGTCTACGCGCGTACCGCCGACCGCTACGGCGAACGTGCGGCGCGCTACGTTCATATGGAGGTCGGCCACGCGGCCCAGAATCTGGCGCTTCAGGCCGTGGCGCTGGGGCTGGGCAGCGTTCCCATCGGCGCCATGCGTGATGAGCAAGTACGCGTGCAGCTCGGGCTGCCCGAAGATCACGCCCCGCTCTACCTCGTGCCCGTCGGCCATCCCCGCGACTGAGGCGAGGGTACCCCTCCTCATTAGGGCTCGGTCACTGCGTAAGGCGGTCGCCGAGCCCTTTCTTTATCTGACTATTATAAGGCCTGCCTTGGAATTGCTTGACAACCTCCGCTTTTGGATTATGATTAGGTTAACCTTATCATATTGGGTCGCCAGGGACGAGCGTGTGGTACGCTTCGTCGCCCGTGCGACGTAAGGAGGCATAGCGTCGTGGTCAAGCTGACTTCTGTGTTCGGACTTGGACTCGCTCCCATAGTGGTCGTGGTGTTGGGTGTGCTGTTGTCCGGCTGCGCCGGAGGGGCTGCCGGAGAGACCGGGGGATCCGGTGAACTGGTCGTCTACTCGGCGCGCAATGAACGATTTGTCGATGCGCTGCTGGAGGACTTCGAGGCCGACACGGGGATCACCGTCCGTGCGTTGCACGCCGGTGGGGCGGCGGTTAACCGCATAGTGGAAGAGAGCCGCAACGTCCAGGCTGACATCTTCATCTCTAACGACGTTGGGGCGCTGGAGTACCTCCGCTTGGGGGGGTATCTGCAGGGCTACACTCCTGAGGGGATCGAGACGATTGACGCGCGTTACCGCGCTCCCGACAACGCTTGGTTTGCTCTCTCAGCCCGGACCCGCGTGCTGATGTACAACCGGGATCTGATCACGGCTGAGGCTATGCCCAAGACGATCTGGGCGCTGACCGATGCACAATGGGCCGGGCAGTTCGCGATCACCCGTGGCGGCAACGGCAGTATGATCGCGCACGTCTCGGCGCTCCGCCACGAATGGGGGAATGCCAAGACCGCGGAGTGGATCGCGGCGGTAAAGGCGAACGCCGGCGCCATCATGCAGGGGCACGGCGACATCCGCCGGGCTGTTGGCGCCGGGGAGGTGGCCTTTGGGCTGGTGAATAACTATTATTATCACCAGCAGCTGCTGGAACCCACCGATAACAACGTCGGTGTGATCTACCCCGACCAGGGAGAGGGCGAGATGGGCGCGGTGGTCAACGCCGCCGGCGTCGCGTTTGTCCGCGACGCGCCTAACGCGGATAACGCACGAAGGTTTCTGGATTGGATTCTGTTGCCCGAAAACCAGCGAGCTTTCTCCTATGCTTCGATGGAGGTTCCCATCAACCCGGCGATCGAGGCCGTGGGCGAGGCGGCCACCCTCTCCGACTACCGGGTGCACGCTCTGCCACTGAGCCGTTTGGGCGAGGTCTATGAGGACACTCGCGCGTTTATCGAGCGCGCGGGTCTCGACTTGGAGCTGAAGTGATGGCCGCGCCCGGCGTGTCCCATCTAGGTTATCCGACGAACGGCTGCCGATGCGCACCCTCGATCTAGACGCCCGGCCACTGCAGCCGAGTGCTGCTGTCAGGGGGCAGCAGCGCCGGTCTACCCTTGCCGCGCAGGTGGGGGGGCTCTGGATGCGGCTGTGGGCGGGTAAGCCGCCGGGCCTGTTCCTAGCGCTGCTGGGGGCGGCGATCGGCCTGTCAATGGCCTGGCCGATCCTCTACGTCGTCTGGCGCGCGCTGTGGGCCGGTAGGGCGCGTTGGCTGAGGCTGCTCGACGGGCGGATCCCCGGGCTGCTGTGGCAGACAGCGTCGATCACAGTCACTACCACGCTGTTGAGCGTCGGCATCGGCGTCTCGCTGGCCTGGCTGGTGCACCGCTGCGATACGCCCGGACGCCGAGTCTGGCGCTGGCTCTTGGCTGTACCGCTGATGGTGCCTTCCTACGTGGGAGCGGTGGCCTACGTGATGTTCCTCGGGCCGCGGGGCTGGCTCAGCACACTGCTTGGGAGGGCGCCCTTCAACCTTTACTCCTTTTGGGGTGTATTGTTGGTGCTGACGCTCTTCAAGTTTCCTTACGTCTTCCTCATCGTGGGCGCCGCGCTAAAGCGCATGAACCGCTCCTATGAAGAGGCGGCCCGTTCGCTGGGGCTGGGACCGTGGGCCATCTTCTGGCGGGTCACCGTTCCCTTCCTGCAGCCGGCCATCGGCGCTGGCGCCATCCTTACCGCGCTCTGCACCCTCTCAGAGTTCGGAGTGGTGGCGCTGTTGCGATACAATACCTTTACCTCGGCTATCTACTATCAGATGGAGAGCTACGATCGCACGGCGGCCACGGTGTTAAGCTCGGTGTTGATGGCGCTGACGCTCGCGGTGCTGGGCATCGAGCGGCTGACCCGTGGCCGACGCCGCTTTCACCAGACCACCAACGTTACCCGCCGCCCGGACATCTTGCGGCTGGGACGCTGGAAGCATGTGGCGCTCCTCTGGGTGCTGGTCGTCCTGGCCCTGGCGGTCCTGCTCCCGCTGGCGGTGCTGACCTATTGGTCGGTGATTGGCGTTGCTCACGGTGCGCTGGACGGTCGGTTCTGGACGTTTGCCCTCAATAGCATCCAGGTAGCCGGATTGGCGGCAGTGGCGGCGGTGGTCCTGGCGCTGCCGGTAGTCTACCTGCGGGCGCGTCATCCGTCGCTTCCGTCGGTGCTCATCGATAAGCTGAGTGGATCGGGCTACGCGCTGCCGGGGGTGGTTGTGGCGCTGGGCCTTATCTTCCTCTTCAACACCTATATCCCGTGGCTCTACAATACGGCTTTCCTGGTGGTTGTTGCCTACCTGGTGCGCTTTCTGCCGCAGGCGATGCAGTACGGAGGTGCGTCGCTGAGTCAGGTCTCGCCGCGGATCGACGAGACCGCCAGGAGTTTGGGCTACGCGCCCTGGCGAGTGCTCTTCAGTGTGATCGTGCCGCTGATCCTGCCAGGGCTGCTGGCCGGCGGGGCGCTGGTCTTCGTCAGTGCTATCAAGGAGCTGCCCGCTACGCTGATCCTGCGACCTCCAGGCTTTGACACGCTGGCGGTCAGGGTCTGGGTGGAGTCCAGTGAGGCCGTCTACCATATGGCCGCCCCAGCTGCGGTCCTGATCGTACTGGTCTCACTGCTCCCGCTCAAGTGGATGCTGAGCCGGTACTAGCAGAGGGCTTCGATGCAGGCTATCGAGTTGTGGGCGGTGACCAAGACCTATCCCGGGACCGCTCAACCGGCGGTGGCTTCGTTGTCCTTAGCCGTGTCGCAGGGCGCATTGGTCACGCTACTGGGTCCCAGCGGCAGCGGCAAGACGACAGTCCTACGCCTCATCGCCGGCTTCGAGCGGGCCGATGCCGGCGAGATCCTCCTGACCGACAGGCGGGTGAGCGGGCCGGGCGCCTGGGTGGCGCCCGAGCGGCGGGGAGTGGGGATGGTCTTCCAAGACTATGCCCTCTTCCCGCATCTGACCGTGGCGCGCAACGTGGGCTTCGGCTACCGGGGTCCCGACCAGGCTGAGCGCATTCGTGAGGTGTTGGAATTGGTGGCGCTCACCGGCTACGAGACGCGCTACCCCCACGAGCTCTCCGGCGGGCAGCAGCAGCGCGTGGCGTTGGCGCGGGCGTTGGCCCGTCGGCCCGTCGTGGTACTGCTGGACGAACCTTTTAGCAACCTGGATGCCGCGCTGCGCACTCATATGCGCCTGGAGCTGCGCAGGATTCTTAAGGCCGCCGGTGCCACGGCGCTCCTTGTCTCCCACGACCAGGCCGATGCCCTTGCCATCTCCGACCGCATCGTGGTCCTCAAGGGCGGCACGATCCAGCAAGTCGGTTCGCCACAGGAGATCTACCAGCGCCCGGCCAATCGCTTCGTGGCCACCTTCGTGGGGCAGAGCAATCTGTTAGCCGGCGTTGTCGACAACGAGGGCGCAGCGGTGATCACCGACTTGGGGGTTTTTGCCTGCCGTCACGATCATGCCTACCGACCCGGCGAGCGCGTCTACGCCTGTATCCGGCCGGATAGTCTGGAAATGGTGCCCGAGCTCCCGGCATCGGATGACCCCGTCCAGGGCACCATTCTGAGCCTCACCTACACCGGGCAGGCGTTAGACGCCGTGGTCGAGGTACGGACTGTCGACGGATCCCAACAGCTGTTGGTCCGCTTGCCCTCCGCCGCCGACGTGCGCGAGGGACAGGTGGTGGCCCTCAGGGTGGCACCGGAGGCCGTGGCGCTTGTGGGCGGCGGATAGCTAGCCTAGCCCTTCTTACTTGATCTCGAGGGCGCTGATCTGTCAGCTTGGCCTTGCGTTCCGTGGGGCAGCGTCGTCAGTTCAGCTGGATAGATGTGCACCGCGAACAGTCTCGCCTGCGCGACGCGACAGCGCAGATCGCCAGCGCGTCTATGCCATACTGAAGTGCAGGCGGGGTCTGCGGCATCGCTGCCGGTAGATCTCGTAATCCAACCGATGAGGAGAGCACCGTGACTGCTGTATTCAGGCATTACCGACCCTATGAGGACACCCTGAAGGTGAGCCGATTCTTGGAGCGCACTTATCCGGAGGATGATCAGAACCCGAACTGGCTCAGACCACGGTGGGAGTGGATGGTCTACTATGGACACGGTGGAGAGGAGGATGATCTGGCGGCCCTTGGTCTCTGGGAGGTCGATGGCGTGATCGTCGCAATGGTCAACTTTGAGGATGGTCCGGGCCAGGCATTCTTTCATGTTGACCCCGACCACGTTTACCTGCGCGCCGAGATGTTGCGTTATGCCGAGGCTGCGTTGCGCAGCGACGCTGCCGGTGTCCGGCGATTGACACTTTTCGTGAACGACTTCGACGCTGAGCTGGAGGTGCTGGCCGCTGCAGCTGGCTACCGCAAGGATTTCGATACCCCGGAGGTGACGGCGCGCCTCGAATTCGCTCAAGGGTTACCCGACGTGACGCTGCCTGACGGATTTCGGATCATCGACCGCGCGAACCACAACGATTTGCATAAAATCAACCGCGTCCTGTGGCGCGGCTTCGACCACGAAGGTCCGCCGCCGGAAGCGTACGTCGCCGGGCGAGCAGACGATGAGAGATCCCCCCTGTTTCGAAAGGAGCTGGTGGTGATGGTCGAGGCACCCAACGGTGACCTCGCCTCCTACGCCGGTGTCTGGCATGTGCCGGCGAACCGCGTCGCGTACGTCGAGCCGGTGGCGACCGATCCAGACTATCGGCGGCGCGGCTTAGGAAAGGTCGCCGTCGTGGTAGCGGTCAGGCGCGCGGGCCTTTTGGGCGCTACGCGGGCCATTGTGATATCGGGACAGCTCTTCTACCAGCGCATCGGCTTCCAACCACTCCACGCGCGTTATCCCTGGCGCAAAGAGTGGTAGCATAGGCGGCGGTGAGTAGGGTGTCTGAGTCGATACACGCTGTCACTGCGGCCGGTGCCACCCAGCCTGCTGGGTGGCGCTCTTTGTTGCCTCGGGGTACCGTTGTCTGCGTCCAGGCCCTGGCTGTAGCTCGAGCCTGAACATCGGCCGCTGCATACGGCCGCAGTGCCCCTTGACGGGTCAGCGCGAGGCTCTGCACGTGTCGTCGCAGCCCCATACGGGCGAGTCCGCCAGAGGTCCGACAAAGCTAGCGGAGCTGCACAGTCACGTGCCGTCAGGGGGCCAGCACTCCGCAATACCCTCAGCCCACCGCGGCTTTCCCTCAGACCGTTTCCTGGTATGCTTCTGAAGGGGTGGGGGTCGGATGGTACCCTCTATCTCAATCAAACCAAACACTTATGCTGAGTTGCCACCTGCCGCCACCGCTGGTGCGCGATGTCGAGAGGAGCGAGGATATGGAGCGTGTGAGACCGATAACGGCCCTCCGGGCGGTTAGTGACACCATCAAGGTCGCGGCAATGGGCTTTGCGATTGGTACTGCCGGCCTGATCCCTGGTGTCTCAGGAGGAACGATGGCGCTGCTCTTTGGGATTTACGAGGAGCTGGTGGAGGCCATCCGTACGGCCTCGGACCCCCAGACGCTCAAGGCGCTAGTGCAGCGTCGTTGGCGGGCGTTCTTTGCGAAGCTGCCCTGGCAGCTGTTGGCGCCGTTGGCGGTGGGTGCACTGGCGGCGGTCATCCTGATGAGCCACTTTATGGAGTGGCTGTTGTTGACCTTCCCCGTGCAGGTCGAGGCCTTCTTCTTCGGCCTGGTGGCGGCGTCGATGATCGTCGTGGCACGCAAGGTGCACCATTGGGGCGCAGGCGTTGTCATTGGTTTCGTGTTGGGCACCGCGGCGGCCTGGGTGCTCCTGGATCTGACTCCAGCCCAGACACCCAACACCCTGTGGATGCTCTTCCTAAGTGGTGCTGTCGCCAAGTGCGCGATGGTGTTGCCCGGTATCTCCGGTGCTTTTGTCCTGGTGCTCTTCGGTCAGTACGGGTATGCCTTGGCGGCCGTGACCCAGCGGAATCTTCTGGCGGTGGGCTTGATCCTCCTCGGCGCGGTGGTAGGGCTGGTGACCTTCTCGCAAGCATTGAGCTGGCTCTTTAGACGCCATCACGACCTGACGCTAGCGGTGCTGGGAGGCTTGATCCTGGCTTCACTGCGGCGGCTGTGGCCCTGGAGGGAGAGCGTCACCGGCGTTGTCGATGAGCTAATCGTGCAGGCCAACGTGTTTCCCAGCGCGCTGACGCCTGAGGTCATTGTTGCGATCTCTTTGGCGCTGGTGGGCTTTCTGTTGGTGTTGATGATGGGAAGCGGACGGCGGGCCGATGACCTGGCACATTCCTGAGACCGAACGAGACTATCTGCGTGGGCTTGCAGCCCGGCAGGCTGAGATCGCGGCGCTGCCGGTGATGGATGAACGTCGCCAGCGCTGGTACGACCTCAACGATGGCCGGTCCGGGGTTCGGCCACCGGTCGTTATCGAGACCTGGACTTTCGACCGCGACTTCTTGCCCGACAGGGTCCTTCGCTGCACCTCTGAGGCGGGGCGGGGGATCGAGCGCCAGCTCCTGCGCCACCTGCGCAACTACGATTTGGTCGATGACGACAAGGTGACCCCCGATACCTTCGACATCGGCTGGTCTGTGGCGATCGACGAGTTCGGTGTCAAGATCGGACGAGAGACGGTCGTCGATGCTGAGGGCGTCGAGACCGGCTACCGCTTTCACCATCCCCTTAAGGATCTGACACGCGACCTAGCGCTGTTACAGCCTGCCGTCTGCCACGTGGATCGCGAGCGTACATTCGATTGGCAGGGATTCCTAATGGAGCTGCTGGGCGATTGGCTGCCGGTGCGCATCCGCACCGGCTCCTTTGGGCCCACGATGCTCACCCATCGCGTCGTCGAGCTGCTGGGTATGGAGGCTTACTTCACGGCTATGCTCGATACGCCCGATGCAGTCCACTCGCTTATGCGGTTCCTCACTGACAACGCGCTGCGTGTGATGCGCTGGGCGGAGGCTGAAGGGCTGCTTCGAGTGAACAACGGCAACCAGGACAGCTTCGGTTCCAGCTACAACTTCACCACCCGCCTACCGGCGCCGGGCTACAACGGTGGCCCGGCGAAGCTCCGCGATATGTGGGGTAGCGCCAACAGCCAGGAGACGGTGGGGATCTCGCCGCGAATGTTCCACGAGTTCTGCGCCCCCTACTACCAGGAGGTCTGTGCGCCGTTTGGCCTGGTCTACTACGGTTGCTGTGAGCCGGTGCACCCGTTCTGGGATGACATCCGGCAGATCCCCAATCTGAAGAAGGTCTCGATCTCGCCCTGGTGCGATGAGGGGCGGATGGGCGAGGCGCTACAGGGAACTGAGATCATCTACTCGCGAAAGCCCGATCCCAACTTCCTCAGCGTCGACCGTCAGCTTGACGAGGAGGCCTGGGCGACGCACATTCAGGAGACGCTGGCGGCAACCCGTGGCGTCTTTGTCGAGTTCATCATCCGTGATGTCTACACGCTCCACGGCGACATAGGCAACGCCCGGCGCGCGGTGGAGATTGCGCGCCGGGAGATAGAGCGTGTCTATGCCCCGTAAAGGATATGGCTGAGCCCCTTCTGTCAAGATCTGGCCAGGGCTTGCAGCGGCTGCAACAGTTGCATCAAGAGGTTCACTTTTCAGCGCTTTATATA
>PWVB01000247.1 GCA_003562365.1 Anaerolineae bacterium | reverse complement strand
TATCGCTCAGCGCCGCTTGGCTCGTGGCAGGCAAGGCTCGCGTGGTGGGCACGAAGCCGCCCGCCAGGTCGCCCAACGTCACGATCACATCGCGAATCAGCGCCGCGACTTCTGGCATAAGACCACGCGCGAGCTGGTGGACACCTACACGTTGATTGGTATTGAGGACCTTACCCTCGGGTATATGAAGCGCAATCATCACCTCGCTCTCAGGGCGCACGATGCTGGATTGGCGGCGTTCAGGCCCTAGCTTGAGTACAAAGCGGCGGAAGCTGGTAGGCAGGTCGTAGCTGTGAACGCCGCCTATACCTCGCAACGGTGCTCGGAGTGCGGCGAGATGGTGAAGAAGACCCTGAGCGCTCGGGTACAGGAGTGTCCTGATTGGGATCTTCGGCTCGACCGCGACGCCAAGGCCGCGGTCACCAACCTGCAATCCGCTCGGACGGAGCGGTCGGGCGCTAACGCAGACGGTTGGGTCATGCCTGGCCCGAGAAGCTCTCCGCTTTGGAGGGGAGAGTCGTCACTTGCCTCGGCCTTGGAAGAATGAGTAGGATCATCAGTTGCGCGATTCCCCGATGAACGTATACTGGCATCATAGGTGTGGGCGCTGCCCGTACTGAGAGCAAGTAAGGGTGGGACATATACCCATGACGTTGGTTAATGATTCAGGGGACCGGCCGTATCTGATCTATCTCCGTCGTTTGCTGGTGCAACGATTTAGCAGCAGTGAATTGCGAACGTTGTGCTTTGACCTCAACATCGATCTTGAGAGCATTGTCGATAGTGCTGTCGAGAGGAGCTTGACTAAGCCGGATCTAGTCCGCCAGCTCATTGCTTACCTCACTCAGCGGGGCCGCATTCCCGAACTAGTAGCTTATATCCGGCGGACCCGCGATGACATCCCTCTCGAGGCAGTCCCACACGATACATCAGGGGTCTCGATTGCCGCTGGCGCTACCTGGGCCCCGTCCCCTGAGGCGGTTCAGGCAATTCAAGCAACCGCAGAGGCGTGGATCTACAACCTGCCAGGTCAGCCGATGTCAGTCCCCACGATTCTGGATCGGGTTTGTTTGATTGCATCACAGGGATCTGGCCGACGCACAAGGGGTGGACTGCTGCGGGCTCTCGATCTTGCGACCGGTGTGGTCTGTTGGGAGCATCACTTTGAGGGTGCGGTTGTGGGCGGCCTGGCGCGGGTAGCCGAAACGCAGGCGCTGGTGAGCCTGCCAGGTGCAGGACGCCTGCCTGGGAGAAGTGCTCTCATCGCCGTTGATAGCGTTGGACGTATTCTTTGGCGCGCGGAGTCTGATGCCCAACAGATCTCTGCTCCAGCCGCTAGTTCGCGGTTTGGCGCTCTGACGGCAGACAGCCACGAACTCATGCTGCTGGATTTGGAGACTGGTGAGGAATCCCTCGCTGCCACCTTGCCCATTGATGTGGCGCTGGCGGCGCCAGCGGTTGATGACGAGAGGGTTTATGTGCCGTGTCTCGCCCCTACATTGCTTGCCGTTGACTTCAACGGAGAGCTGTGTTGGCGCTTTGACATTGCTGGGGTGCTCGCTGGCGTGCAGTTGAGTCAGACGCCGTTGGTCATAGGATCATTGGTGCTGACCTCGCTCAGCTCTGGGGCCGTATTAGCGCTCTCTCGCGATCGGGGACGTCTTGTTTGGGAGGCCCAGGTGGGACCTCGGGGAAAGCCTCTGACGGTGCCCGTCTCCGATGGACGCCGCGTATTTGTCGCGGCCCGAGACGGCGTCTATGCGCTTGGTATTGCCGATGGGGCTCATCAGTGGGTGTTTCGGACTGGAGCTCACGTCACGGCACCGCCGGCGTTGGCGGACGACCTCCTATGTGTGGCCGCCACTGATCGGCATCTGTATGGTCTTGACCCGCGCACCGGTGAGTTATTGTGGCGCCACAGGATGTCCCAGGAAATCAAAACCCCTCCAGCGTTGGCTGAAGGGGCGGCGGAGGGGCCGTACGCTGTCGTTGTTGATTGTGTTGGCGGCGTGGTGGCGTTGAATTATCCTGTCCCCGCGGTCGTTCACGAGGCTGCCGGTCGATGGCAGAAAGCCGCGCGAGCCTGGGAGGCTGAGGGTGATCTGGAGCGTGCAGCCGAGGCATGGCAGCACTATGCTGATGATCCGGCGGAAGAGGAGAACGCCGGCGATCAGCGGGCCCAAGCATGGGCGAATGCGGCGCATCTCTGGGCGTTGACGGGCGCAGCTGACAAGGCGACTGGAGCACAGGAGCGCCACGCAAAGGCGCTGAAGTTGCCGTTCATCGTAGTAGAGGTTCGGCATGCGGGGTTGCTTCTGGGTGCTTGGTCGCGGTTGAAGCTGGTCATCAGCAATCGCGGCCATGGTGTGGCTCGAAACCTGATTGTGCGTGTGGCCGGGGATCAGTTCGATGGACAGATAGCGCAGACACAGCAGCTTCCCACTTTGCCGAAGGGACGGACTAAGGAACGAGAATTGGATGTCAAGCCCTTGGCCCACGGTGACAGTGTCCCGCTGCATGTTCAGGTCGCCTATCTTGACGAAAATGGGGAGCCTCATCGCCAGGAGGAGTCGCTCTACGTTTCGGTGGCGCAAGAAGCTGCGCAGCGTGTCTCTGGCGCTTTCCGAATTCCC
>PWVB01000337.1 GCA_003562365.1 Anaerolineae bacterium | reverse complement strand
GGAACGTCATGAGGGCCATCTGCTCAATTGGTACGATGTTCAAACTCTGGCGCCCCTCAAGCCTCGCTACGTTTCCACCGTGGATAGCGGAAATCTCCTTGGCGCCCTCTGGACCTTAAACCGGGGACTGGAGTCGCTCATGCAAGCGCCGTTGCTGGACGCGCAAGCCTTGGCGGGATTCCATGATGCTGGAGAAGTCCTGCGGCAAGTCGTCCGAGAAGAAAGATGTTCCGGCTTGGACGTTCACGCCCTGGATGATCTGCTACTCGCGTGGGAATCTCCGCCGGACTCTATTGGTGATCTACTGCGCTTCTTACGCCGGACTGAAAGCAACACCAGAAGTTTGTCTGAGAAGGCGCCTGGCTCCTCAGGCGAGCAAGGGAATGTGACGTATTGGGCCGGGCAGGTGCAGCGTCAACTGGCAGCCTGGCTGAACATTGCGGATCGTTATCTGGCCTGGATCGAAATCCTGGCTGAAAAGAGGGAGGAAGAGGTCGCCGAGCTGGATCCCGACGCCTTGCCCGCTTTCCGCCAGGCCATTCATCATGCGCCTTCGCTTAAGGACCTGGCGGGCGGAAACATCCCTTGCATCGCGTCCCTGCAAACCATCCGGGAGAAAGCACCGGCGGAGGAGCACGCTCTCATAGACTGGATTGAACGCGTGAAGGTCGCCTTTGATCGAGCGAAATGGCTGGCCGGGGAGATGCTGGCTTTGACTGAGCAACTTGCTCGCGCGTGTGGCGAACTCTCAGAGTCGATCAACATGCGTTTCCTCTATAACTCCGACCGCCGCCTCTTTTCGATCGGTTTTAATGTCTCTGAAGGCCGCCTGGACCGCGCCTTTTACGATCTCCTGGCGAGCGAAGCACGCCTGGGAAGTCTCGTCGCCATCGCCCGAGGGGACATTCCCGCTGAGCACTGGTTCGCCATGAGCCGACCCTACGGCGCCATTGGCCGACGCCGGGTGCTGCTCAGTTGGACCGGGACGATGTTCGAGTACCTGATGCCGCTGCTCTTTCAGCGGTCCTATGGCAACACGCTGCTGGATAAAGCCGCCAAGGAAGCCGTTGCGATCCAGATTGCCTACGGACGCAAACACCAGATGCTGTGGGGGATCTCGGAGTGCGCCTTCGGGGATCTGGACATCCAAAAGACTTATCAATACCAGGCCTTCGGCGTGCCGGAACTCGGACTCAAGCGCGGCCTGGCCGACAAGATTGTTGTTGCGCCCTATGCCACACTGCTGGCGGTCAGTGTGGCACCCCGCCAAGCCATGCAAAACCTGAAACGACTGGCCGATTTGGGGCTGCTGAGTGATTACGGTTATTATGAATCTCTGGACTATAGCTGGCAACCAAGCCACGAGGCCGCACCTGGGGTAATTGTGCGCACCTACATGGCACATCATCACGGCATGAGTTTTCTGGCGTTGACCAATTTCCTGCATGACGACTGCCTCCGGCGGCACTTTCACTCCGACCCGCGCGTGCGCATGGTGGAACCTCTGCTTCATGAACGCATCCCGCACCTGCCGCCGCTGCACCACGTAACCACGCGCGAGCGAGTCTCTTCGCTGGCGAGCGTCGGCGAAGTCACGCCCTCGGTGCGTCAGTTCGAAACCCCTCATACCGCCACGCCCAAGACTCAGCTACTGTGCAATGGACGCTATGGCCTCATGCTGACGGGCGCCGGTGGGGGCTACAGCCGCTGGAGCGACTTCGAGATCACGCGCTGGCGATCGGACCCGACCCAGGATTCCTGGGGCACCTTTTGTTACATTCGCGATGCCGATTCCGGTCGGTTGTGGTGCAATACCTATCAGCCAACCGGCGGCAAGGTGGACCAGTTCTGCGCCAATTTTACGCTGGACCGTGCCGTGTTCCGGCGCGTCGATGATGACATCAAGAGCGAAACCGAGATCATCGTTACGCCGGAAGATGACGTTGAGATTCGGCGGATGACGTTGATCAATCAGTCCACCCGCATCCGCCGGATCGAGTTGACAAGCTACGTTGAACTGGCGCTGGCGCCGCACAATGCGGACCGCCAGCATCCGGCGTTCAACAAACTGTTTATTCAGACCGAGGCGCTGCTTGAGCAGCGGGCACTTCTGGCCTACCGCCGGCCTCGTAGCGGCAGCGAGCTGCCCGTCTATGTCGCGCACCGCTTCACACTGGGGCAGGACGCCGGCGAATCCAAGGAGGAAGCCTTACGCTTCGAAACCGACCGACGCCGGTTCATCGGCCGCGGCCGCACGCTCGCCAGCCCGATGGGTGCCTTGCAAGAACCCAATGGCAGCCAGGGGTATGTCTTGGATCCGATCCTCAGCCTGCGCCAGAACCTCACCCTGGCTCCCGGCCAGCGGGCCCAGATTTCCCTGGTTCTGGCCGCCGGCCCCTCGCGCGAGGAGGTCGCCAGCCTGATGAGCAAGTACGGGGATCCCCATGCGATCGAACGGGCGATGGATTTCGCCTGGGCATCAGCCCAGCTTGAGCTGCGCCTTCTGCGCATCCAGCCCGATGAAGCGCGCCGCTTCCAGCAACTGGCGGGCCATCTGCTCTATCCCAGCCCTCTCCTGCGCTCCGCCCCGCAGCGCATCGTCGACAACCGCAAGGGCCAGGCCGGCTTGTGGGCTTATT
>PWVB01000126.1 GCA_003562365.1 Anaerolineae bacterium | reverse complement strand
TTTTGGTTGCTTTCCACCTCCGGGGATGGGTCCTCCAGTCCGCCATTAGCGATAATAACCGATTCCTATCAAGCAGATGACGATCTCTGGGTTGGGCAATCCAATATCCTGAAAAGTCCCGGTGTTCACCTATTGACTGAGGTGTACCTAGAAAACCTCGGCCTGTTTCCCTCCGATCCCCCTGACCGCGGTTCTCGCCATTCTCCGGCTCTCCATCCAATCTGGCCGACCTTGTCGCTATTCTGAGCAAACAAAGTGGCCGATAACATCAGCCCTACAGAGATGGTGGGCTGTGACTTTAATCCAGACAAGGTGCACGACACGTTGACGGGCGAGCTGGACGCCTGCGGCGATTGCCACGTGGACATCACACTTAAGGATGTGGCGACGGTGCAGCGCGACCCCGACCCGGTGCGCCGTTGGGTTGAGGTGACCCGCGACGTGATCGATGCACGATCCTAACTGTACGGTTCCGGATTGGCTATACGTACGCTGGATGGATAAGGAGTACGTATCGGGGGGTGGTAATATGGATGTGAAACTGACCCTGAAACTTGACAAAGACGTAATCGAGCGAAGGTATATGCAGGTGAGCGGACAGGGAATAGTTAGGTGTGCATACCACTGGCTAACGCCAGCACACGCCGATTCTGCATCCGAATGCCGGCGGTCACGTCCTCGTCGGGCACATCCCGGTGGTCGCGAAAGCCGCTGCGCCGCACGCGGTTCTTGAGATACGCTCCACACAGGTGGTAGCCCACGCACTCGGGGATCTGCAGCAGCATATCCAGCACGCGCCCGTGAGCCTCTGGATCGTTCTCGCGGTCCGTGTGAGGCGGCCATTCCTGGTCGGGGTGGGGCTTGCGCTGAGCGCTGTCCGCCACCAGCACGGGTCTGTGGCTGTAACTCGCCCAGTGCGCCATCTTCCTCTCCACGTTCTCGGGCGTTCCAAAGCACTGAAAGCTGAGCACGTCCACGTAAGGCAGCGCCGCGTCGATCACCTGCTCGGGGAGGGCCGCGTTGGCTTCGTACCGGTCACCCAGGATCAGGTGGTGCGGGTCGTAACGGCGGATGGCATCGTGTGTGACCCGGTAGTAACGGGTCGCCAGTTCGAAGAGTTCGCGCCTGCCAGCCTCCGACGAGAGCCGGTCGGGGTCGAAGAGCGGACCCTTCCAGTTGTTGTCCCGAGCGGTGTGCACCCACATCGGGCAGTCGGTATAGAAGTAGCCAATCAGCTTCGGATCGTCGCGCATCCGCGCGCATTGGTCGCGCGCCACATAGTCGCACCAGTCCTCGAAGCCCTGGCTGCGGAAGTCGGGTTGGCGCGTCTCAATCTCCCACTGGTGGGTCTCGGCGAAGGGGAGCAGGTGGCAGTAGGGTATGTCCAGCCACTGATACTCCTCGAAGGTGAAGGCACGAGAGTGCCGGTGGTTCTCCGGGTTGATGGTGACCACCTCTTGCACCCAGCCCACGGTGTTGAAGCCCCAGTTCAGCAAGTCTTCGCGTACCTGCTGCAGCCATGCTTCCATCGAGTTGCCGTAGCGGGTGTGCCAGACATCGTCTTTGTCCGGGTAGCGCAGCGTCGCCGAGTCGATGTGGTTCATGCCCAGCGACCAGAAGGGTTGTCCGGCAGAGTCCAGAAAGGTCCATCGTCCGTGCGTCTGCGTCACCCCAAAGAAGCTCGTCATCGCTTACCTCCTATCTATTGCCTTCCGCTGTTGCGAGAGTCAGGTATTCACAGTGCCCGGGGGCGTCAAGGATGAGCAGCCCAATCAGACCCAGCAGCAGGGCGTATGTGCCCACGCTGGCAAGCCACCGGCCGGACTGCCCCCATTCCAGCTACAGGACATCCTCAAGGCTTTCCCGTGTAACAATACCGAGGTCGGCATGGTTCATTCAGGCCAAAAAACTCCTTTACAAATTCTATGAGTTGAGAGAGGCTGTTCGGGGACTCAGAGTGGCGAAAATCACTCGATTTGGCCCACCAAACGCCTTTTCCAAGGCTTTTGGACTTGTTTTCGAGGTCTTGGCTGCTCGAAACTGTAAAGGAGTTTTTGCCACCTATGAGGCCGAAATGAACCATGCCCCGAGGTCGATCTTGTCCTCTTCAAACGCTGTCACAACGGTATCTCCTACCCTCCCTAGCCCCAGGTTCGCCAGAATGTGCCCGAGGTAAGCATTGGCTTCTCTGTCACTGGCGAGAGACCGTTGATGGCGGGTTGCGAGCCTCGTGACGATGTCGGGGAGAAGCGCGGGGTGGTCATCTGCCATCCGTTCCAACCCGAGCATCACCCTGCGCCGCGCTTGCGGCCTATGCTCAAGGTCATCCAAATAGCTCCAGAGAACCGGGAGTACTCGTTCTTCCATGAATTAACTCTCGCGTCGTGCGATGATACGCTGGGGCTCTTTCGGTGGCGGATAGGCTTCTGCTTGTAGTCTGCGGTTGTTCTTCGGCATTCATCGCCTCCTATGTTCCCGGTAACATTATACTCTTTTGTGCTTCCACAAGCTCAACTCCTTTGCGTCAGCAATGAAGAATCAACGTGGCATCTGGGGCGGGCCTGAGAGAAGCGGGGGATCGTCGGCTGGGAAGACGAGAGCTGCGGCAGGCAGACAGTAACCAGTCGTCGAGTAACGAACAC
>PWVB01000100.1 GCA_003562365.1 Anaerolineae bacterium | reverse complement strand
TATCGGGATGTCCGATGCGAACGCCGCTGCCGTCGATCCCCTGGGGCACGGCGTCATAGCCGATGTTGTCGCGGTGCCAGTCACTGTCCGTGCCATCCGGGCAGGTCCTAAAGTCGAACATACTGGAGAAGAGTTGGTAGTGCGGATACTGCAGATCGGGCACCGCCGAGTCCAGTTTGGCTGCCTCGCGAAGCCGATAGCCGATGTCGAAGAGCGTTCCATTGGGCTTGCACTGCTCGCGGCGAAAGGTGCCCTCGTAGTAGGGGAGGGTCAGGATGAAGAATTGATGGCGCCCGAGTTTCGGCGCGAGCTTGGGCGTGCACTCGGCTTTGTCGGGTATGAACGGCTCGATCTTGATGGGCAAGTCTGCCGATTTTCCGCTCTTGGCGAGCGCCTGCCGCTTCTTGAAGGTGGCGTCGTTGACGAGATAGGGCCGCCGGTCCTCCGTGACGGCTTTCTTCTCGTAATCAAAGCGGTCGGGTCGCAGTCCGGTCTTTTGATGGTGATCCCAAAACGTCTTGTCCACGCGCAGGAGCTCTGGCATCGTCTCCAGCGCAATCTGGCCCAACGCAGCTTGCACGCGCTTGGCTAATGCTGTCTCATCCATATCTGTGGTCGTGTGCAGCGCAAACCGCAGAAGCCGATCCGGCTTTCTTCTGTTCATGATCCCTCCCAGTTACAGCTTGATTTGTGTCATCGTACGATGGAACCGGCGCTGAGGACTCAGCGCAGAACCAACGGTAGGAACACGCGCCCGCCGGCGGACGGGGGCCGGAGCCGCGCCACGGGTTCCGGCGGATCCGGGGTGTCGGGCGCATCGCGGTTGACCTGCCGGACGAAGTCCACCAGTAGGGGGCCCCAGGCCACGCTCTCCTGCGCGACGGCGCTCGGCGTCAGGGCGCCGGGCACGATGGCGCCCCAATCGGTCCCGGCAGCGAAGTCGTTGTTGGCGCCGTCGTAATAGCTGTGGGTGCTGGTGGGGAAGAAGATGGCGACGCCGTGGCTGTTGTTGAGGTCGAACCCGCCCGAACTGTCGTGATGCTCGGCGATGACGTGGGCGGCGATGGCGGTTTGGAGGAGCTGTGCTTCGGCGACGATCTCGGGGTAGGCGGACAGCTCCTGCTCGATTAGCCGCGCCAGATGGGCAAGATCGGCGTACCTGCCGAGGATCTCGCGATCATCTTCCTCGAAGGTGTCGTACCGTTGGACCGCGAAGGCGATGTCGTCGAGGGTGAAGGCGATCTCACCCAGGTTATCGTGCAACGCTCGGGCGAGGGCGTCGGTGGCGGCGACGACGTCGTCCAGGCTCTGCATATCCACCGCGGCGATGGTGAAGGGCATGTTGTTTGCAGCCGCGGCGGCGGCGGCGTAGCTGTCGGCGAAGAGGGTGGCGAGGACGGGCGGGGTGGTGTCGGCGTCGATGCCGGCGATGTAGTGGAAGTAAGGGGCGTCGAGAGCCCATTGCAGGTACTGGCTAGACACGACGTAATCGGCGACGTCGCGCATCTCGTAGGTGACCTCGATCATGCCCATAAGGCACATGTCGAAGTAGAGCAGGTCGAGCGTCTCGCCGACCGGGGTGAGGGCGTCCTCGAGGGCCTGTTGGATACCGGCGAGGGGCATGTGGAAGCCGATGCTGTCGTCGTTCAGACCGCCGCCGAGGCCGGTGCCGTGGTCGGTGAGGAAGAGGGCGGTATGCCGGGCGGGGTAGTTGGAGATGCCCCAGGTGACGAAATCGGTGAGCGTCGTCTCCCATGAGGTATCGAGCTCCCCTTTATCCCAGTAGTTCTCGCCCTCGACGTGGTCGGCGAAGGCGTTGAGGTCGGTGTCGTACTGGACTTCGATATAGGCGCTGTCACCGGGCTCGGCGCCATCCCAGAGGACGAGCACGTTGACGTGGGGGTTATCGGCGGCTAACTCCAACTGGTTGAGGACGGGGGGATAGGTGTCGGAGAGGTCGTTGTCGCCGGCGAGGTAGAACATCACCGTCCAGGCTTTCTCATCCGGCGTCAGCAGGAAGGCGCGGGTCTGTCCCTCGAAATACCCATGGCCGACGATCTGCTCGGCGTCGTTGATGTCCTCACCCTGCAGCAACTGCCAACCGGCGTCCGGGTCGATCAGGTCGTTGAGGTCGACCATCGCGCCGTCTTCCCAGAGGAAGGCATGGAACTGACCAGGACCGGCATTTGACATCCCCACCACCTGCCCCGCGTCGTTGATGCCATGGGCGCGGCTCGAAGGGCCGCCCAGCGTGCCCAGGTTGTTCATACCCGCTTCCAGCCCGTAATGCGCTTCGGGCAACCACAGATATGCGTGGTGGTAGACAGAGTTCGCGATCTGGGCTCGACCCACAACCTGTCTCAGATCGTTGATCGCATAGGCAAGGCTGTCGTCACCACCCAGCGTGCCGAGGTTGCTCATCGTGCCATTGTCCCAGAGGAACGCTCTGATAGAGGAGCTATCAATCCAGCTGCTGCCTGCCACCTGACCTGAGTCGTTGATGCCGTAAGCATCGCTGTTACTGCCGCCCAGCGTACCCAGGTCAGTCATGGAACCGTTTTCCCACACAAAAGCGTGGTCATCACGGCCGTTTTCCACTTCTGCCACCCCGGAGACCTGTCCCAAGTTGTTGATGCTCCGCGCGG
>PWVB01000240.1 GCA_003562365.1 Anaerolineae bacterium | reverse complement strand
CGGGCAGACGATGTATGCCCATCTGGTCCCGACTTGGGTACGCAAGCTGGGGGCCACCTTGGGGCTCATTACCTGTCACGATCTGGAGGCCCCTCTCAAGTCCGTGCGCTATTGGGGCTCGACCGTGATGGATCTGACGGCGCAAGCACTGGTGGATGTCCTGGCCGTTCGCTGGGAAGTGGAGATGGACTAATCACAAATGACAAATTCTGCTTCAGCCGCGCCGTGCGACTCGAATTAAGTTGGTGGCGGCGGCCCCTGCGGCTGCGCGAAGCAAAATCCGCTACTGACGTTACCCTTCTGGAAGAGCCTCATCAACCAGGAGGAAGAGATGCAGACGGAGTGGCAGATTCGGCGGCGCACAGTAGCGCAAACGGACGGCCAACGGCGTTGGGATTTGACGTACCAGTGCCTACTACGGTGGGCACGTCAGGCGCCGGCGACGCCGGCGCCGTTAGCCCAAACCCAGGAGGAGCAGAATGAGAGTGGCACTGTATGTACGTGTATCGACGCAGCGGCAGGCACAAACGCAGACGATTGAGCAGCAATTGACGCGTCTACAGGCCTACGTTGGCGAACAGGGCTGGCTGTTGGAGCCGGAACATATTTACCGGGATGATGGGTATAGCGGAGCTAAACTGGCGCGACCAGGGCTGGATAGCCTGCGCGACCGGGCGGCGCTGGCGGAATATGACATCGTGTTGCTCACCGAACCGGATCGTTTGGCCCGCAACTATGTGCATCAAATGCTCCTGGTGGAAGAATTCGAGCGCCGCGGTATCCGCCTCGAGTTTATCGATCGGCCTATGAGCGATGAGCCTAATGACCGCTTGATGTTGCAAATCCGAGGCGCCGTGGCAGAATACGAGCGGACGCAAATCAGCGAGCGGATGCGGCGGGGACGGTTGGCTAAGTACCGTGGGGGGCAACTCTTGCCGTGGAGTCGCCCGCCGTACGGGTATCGGGTGGATGCGGAACGCCCGTGTGATCCGGACGGCTTACGCTTGGACCCTGGCGAAGCGGCCCAGGTACGTCAGATGTTTGCTTGGTATCTGGAGCCGGGCGCCTCGTTGTACAGCATCGCGAAACGCCTGACGGATATGGAATTGCCCACGCCTACCGGGAAAGTGCGCTGGAATACGGCGACCGTGCGGGGCATGTTGAAGAATCCCGCCTACACGGGAACCGCCTACACGAATCGCACCCGCCCGGCACCGGCAAAACAGCGCAAGTCAGCCTTGTTACCCGTGGGGGCAGGGGAAAGCCTCGCCTGGCGGCCCTCCGAGGAATGGATTCCGATTGCTGTGCCCGCTATCGTGGAGCAAGCAGCGTTTGAGCAAGTACAGAACAAACTAGCGCAGAATCAACAAGGCGCAGCGCGCAACAATAAGCGGCATCAGTATGTACTGCGCGCCTTAGTGAGCTGTGGCAAATGCCGCTTGAGCACCGCCGCCCGCACTATGGCCGATCCCCAGTACGCTTATTACGTATGCCGGGGGCGCACCGATGCGTTGCGGGCCGCGCAAGGAGAACGTTGTACCGCGCGCTACATCCCCGCCCAGCAATTGGATGACCTGGTGTGGCAAGACCTCTGTCAAGTGCTAACGCAACCCGATATCCTGACGCACGCCTTGGAACGTGCGCATGGCGGACACTGGTTGCCGCAGGAACTGCAAGCGCGCTGTGCACTCTTCACGCAGGCGGTCTCCCAAATCGAGCGGCAACAAGCGCGCTTGCTGGAAGCTTACCTTGCGGAAATCATCGCGTTGCCCGAACTGGAACGCAAACGTCAGGAATTGCAGCGCAAACACGAGGCGTTGACGACGCAACACGCGCAACTGGAAGCGAGTGTCCATCAACAGTTGGAACTCGCACAACTAGCGGATTCCATGGAAGCCTTTTGCGCGCAGATCCGTCCGGTACTTGAAAACGCCACCTTTGCCCAGCGGCGGCAATTGGTGGAGTTGTTGATTGACCGCGTGGTGGTCACCGATGCCGATGTCGAAATCCGCTACGTCATCCCTACTACGCCTGATGGATCGCACGTCCCTTTTTGTCATTTGCGTAAAGACTATCGAGACCTACTTCGAGTATGCGAAGGATCCCTTGGGCAGCGATCACTACCAGGTGATGAGGCGCCAGGCCATTCTCCGCTTCTGGGCCCTCACGGCGTGTTTTTTCTTTCTTGAAGAGCAACGCGCCGCGGCACAGGAGGCCACGCTTACCTTTGGAGATGTCCGCCGGGAGCTTCAGCAGGAACATCAGCGCAACCTACTGCTGTGGCTGGTGGACGCTCTTCAATCAGGGCACTCTGTGGATCAGATCTGCGCCCGATTGGCTATTGAACCGGTGAAAGTGCAAGGATAGTGACGGGGTCTTGGCAGCTCCTCCATCGTAAACTATGATAGTGGTGGATGCGAACGCTCAGGCTCACCATTGTTTCCTGCATCCGATGTTGGTCGCCATGGGCCACTCCCAATTGTGTCGTAGTGAGTCACTCCAACCTGTTAACCTCAAGGAGTTGACAGATGGATGAACAAAGAGTGCCTGAACCGGTTCCCTTCTTTCTAGAGGCTGGCTCCACGGGTGTCCTGCTCATCCACGGCTTCACTGGCTCTCCGCCAGAGATGCGGCGCATCGGCGACTACTTGCATGCCCGAGACTTGACAATCTCCGCTCCCCTGCTTCCGGGTCACGGAACCACCCCCGAGGACCTCAACAAGCTGACCTGGCAGGCGTGGTACCGTCACGTGGTCGCAGCGCTGGAAGAACTACGGATACAATGCGATCCTGTCTTCGTCGCGGCCCTCTCCCTCGGTGCGCTTCTAACTCTCTATCTGGCTGCTGAAGATAGGGTATTGCCCGGGGCTGCAATCTACTCCCCCCCCACGCTGGTGAAGGGCTTTGGACATCGTCTGCTCGCCATCGCCAAGCGGTTCATCCCTCAGGTTCCAAAGCCCCATAATCTCTTCAGGGCCGCGCAGTCCGACCAAGACTTCTGGGCTTATGACAGTTACCCCACTAGCGCGGCCCACGAAGTCGTGAAATTGATGCGCCGCACCCGAAGGCGCCTAACTCGCGTGACTTGCCCGTTGCTTATTGTCTATAGCACCTTCGACGAGACGATTCATCCTCGGAGTGCTGAGTTCACCTACCATCGCGTGCGCTCGGTGGACAAAGAGATCGTCGCGCTGGAGAACTCCGGCCATGCCGTGACA
The DNA here is from genome assembly GCA_003562365.1 of Anaerolineae bacterium. Lineage (GTDB taxonomy): Bacteria > Chloroflexota > Anaerolineae > B4-G1 > SLSP01 > PWVB01. Next base: position 7,080 of record PWVB01000240.1, on the reverse strand, counting down.
GTTGACAGTGAATGGCATACCGTTGCTGAACACACTTACCAGTTTATCCTAGACCATATTCCTGGCTCGAAAGATCGTTGAGGTCGTAGAGAGGCTGCGGCTTGCCATAGACTGCTTGACAGCGGAGTCCAATACGCAGCGCTTTCAGCGATTCCATCCTTGTTCTCGGCAACTACTAATTTCTGATACAAAGCTCGATAGTGTCTGAGCAGAAGCCTTGTATGCAGCTGAGGGTGCGATAGTTTTGCTAGAGATTCGTGATAGTATCCAGAGCAGAGAAGCCTGAAATGATGACTGAAGGGATGCGTAGTGCAGAAGAATGCTCGTGCCCGTGGCACAGAGAATATGATTGAGCACTTGTTGCGACGTCCCGCGCCCCCTCTTTCTTCATAGCCAGGTTGAGATGGAGTATGTGGTGTACTGCAATGTTGGCTCTGCTGAAAAAAGGTCGGGAAGTGCAAAGAATCTCAGTTTACCCACTACATATGCCGTTTTTTGTCCTAAAAAACACAATATATATGGTGTGCCGGTGACGTACCCACCTTTTTGCAGGGGGGCCAATGTTGAGCTTTTGCTGGGTTGAGCCTATGAGTCCGTGATTGATTGCTGTTGTGCGAAGCGTCTGGACACGAGAGGGCCTGGAATGAGTGGCCCGGTGGCTATGTGTTGGATAGGGACTCCGCGATGAAAAAGTGCTGGTTGGTTGTGCTGCTCAGTATAGTGCTGGCAGCAATGAACGTCGGCGCGGTGAGTGCGCATCCGGCAGACATGTACTTTCACTTTGTATTGGTTTCGCTGTCGCCTGATGGCCTCGAGATCACCTGGGACCTGACCCCTGGTCCAATGCTTGCTCAGTATATCTGGTATGATGCTGATCTCGATGGAAACGAGCAGATCTCCGATGATGAAGCCCGAGAGTGGGCACAATACGCCGTCCAGAGCTTCCTTGGCCATCTTGACAATGTCCCGTTGGATCTGGATCTGGCCTCGGTCGAATGGCCTAGTGATGTTGTTGCTTTGCTTGTCGGTGATGAATCCATTCGCATTAGTCTAAGGACCCGCTGGCTGATGGATGAGAATCGCTTATATCGCATCGCTCTGCAGAACAACTACGATCGCCTGAAAAGCAATAGCTGGTTCGAGGTTCGGGGCCGAGATGGTATCGTATTCGAAGAACCAGAACAGGATGAAGGCACGCTGCAGATCCGTTTTAGGCAGTCAAAGTCAGGGGATCTCAATGCCTGGTTAACCGAATGGGAAAGCGGCAATCCCAGTGTTCCCTGGATTCTGACGAGTTTGGGTCTGGATGGAAGCACTGACGCTGACGGACCCGGTGGAGACTACCGAACTGGCACAAGCGCTACCATCATCCTTGAGGGTCTAGTTAGGGAGGGGGAAACCTCTCCGGATTTTCTGCTGATCGCGACAGCAGTTGCAGTTATGTTGGGGGCGCTGCACGCACTCAGCGCGGGGCACGGTAAGACCATCGTAGCGGCTTACCTGGTGGGCTCCTCGAGCAAAATCCAACACGCGGTAGCACTTGGTCTTGTGGTAACGCTTACGCACACCGGGTCTATTTTCGTGTTGGGGTTGCTAACCTTGGTGGTCTCCTATCATCTGCGGACTCTGCACATTCTGCTGTTCCTGAGGATGGCATCGGGATTGATGATCGTTCTACTGGGTATAGGACTACTGATTCCGAGACTCCGCAGTTGGCGAACTCACGTACAAAGACAGTCTAGGCTGCTGCCGCATCCAGGCACAACTGTTGGCCAGTCCGAACGGGTTAAGACGCGTTTGGTCATCAACCAGCCGATTGAAGAAGGCGGTCTTCCCCATCGTCACGATGAGTCTATTCTTGGCGATCTTCCACGGGGCCCGGTCCGTGACAATCCGCTAAGACAGATTCGCTGGCGGTCGCTGCTTACATTGGGTATCAGCGGTGGATTGGTACCGTGCCCCGATGCCATCGCGATTCTATTAGTCGCTGTGACGATCAACCGCATCGGTATTGGCTTAGTGCTGATTGGCGCATTCACCTTTGGATTGTCTCTGGTGTTGATTGCCATTGGTGTACTGATTGTGCAAGGTAAGCGGTTGTTTCAACGCCTTCGCTGGTTTAATCGAGTTGCCTATGCGATGTCAGCAGCGAGCGCATTGGTGGTTTTTGGCCTGGGCACAGCTCTGACAGCCGATGCGGTTAGAGTCTTCGCGGCGCTTTCTCCTCAAGACCAAAGCCAGCGCGGCAATGTACTATCCAGATCGTTCGACCTGGATCAGGCGTACATCATCTACACTGATCTTGATGGGCACGATCGTTATCAGATCTTTCGCGTTCCGGCGATTGGAGGGCTGCCGCAGCAGTTGACACAGGATCAAGAGCGGATATGGGACTTCGTGGTCGGTCCGAGGACATCTCAGGTTGCCTATGTGACAGGTGATGGGATTCGTGGCACGCGCCTTTGGCAGTTGAAGCCTAGAACTGCGGCCCGGACATTGATTCTGGAGTGTCCTCAAGCCTTTTGTTCAGACGTGATCTGGTCACCTGATGAGAAAGGTTTGATCTACAGTCGACTAGAGTCCGGTTTCGAGGTCGATGACCTGGGATATCCTTCTTTGTGGTGGATAGATCTTGCTAGTGGAGAGACCGATTCTCTGTTTCAGGATGCTGCCGTGCCGGTGATCTATCCGCAATGGTCTTCTGATGGGCAGTGGCTTAGTTACAGATCCATCAACCCTCAGAGCATTCAGATGTACCATATGCCCACGGGCACTCGTCAGGTTTTAGACACACAGACCAGTATTCCACTGGCTTGGTCGCCCGCTGGAGATTCCCTATTGCTGAACGATTATATAACGGTCGAACAGGTAGCTGTCAGAAAACTCTTTCGGTACACACCTGAAGATCAAGTGCTAATATCTTTGATCGACGATCGGGGCTATCACGAATATAGTCCTGCATGGTCTCCTGACGCAGAGTGGATCGCAGTAGTTCGGCGTTCTTGGCGAGACAACGCCCCTGTACGGGGACAGCAGATCTGGCTTGTGCGCGCGGATGGAAGTGACGCCCAGCCGGTCACACAGAATCCGGACGTCAATTATGGTCAGCCGCGCTGGTCACCAGATGGTCGCTATCTTCTCTACAGTGCAGGGTCAAGCATTCGCATTCTTGATTTTGAGACTGCGGAGGAGCGAGAAGTCGTCGCTTCGGGGAATCGACCGGCCTGGTTGCCCTAAGATAGGTCTGAACCGGTGCGTTTGTTCGCAAACCGACGATCCAGACACAACGTCAGAGGATCGGATGCTCTCAAATCCATCGTAGCGCCTCAACTCTGCCACCGTAGCCACTGTCTGCTAGCGTTCTGTTACACGGGCTGCAACGCTGCTGCCTGCTGACGTGAGATGCAGACGGCCGTTACGCTCCACAAGCCATTTCTGTTGGCCTGCAAAATGCAAGACCTCCTGGGTGAAAGGCTCGCGCCACTTGAGCTGTTTTTTCAGCTGCCCCACGGGATGCTTACCGGCGACTTCCAGAGCATCAGCGTGGTTTACAAGATGAACGATGAGCGTCTCTGCTGCGAAACGGATCCGCTGGCGGCGTCGACGTAACCAACGACTAATCAAGCCGCGCTCTGGTGCTACCAGTACTGTCACGGCAAGTATCAGCCCGGCTACCGTCGCCATGCTTCCTGAGATCGAGCTGTCGAAGAGATAGGCAGTGGCATAGCCCAACCCGGCCGATCCAGCGGCTATAAGTACACCAAGCCCGAGCATTACTGGTAGACGATCTGTCAACAGGTATGCAGAGGCGGGGGGAGCGATCATCAGCCCGACCACCAACACAGATCCCACGACCTCGAAGGAGCTCACTGCCGTCACCGAGACCAGTGTCATCAGGGCATAGTGGATAAGGGTTGGCGAGAAGCCGAGCGCGGCTGCCAGACTAGGATCGAAGGTAGCCAGCTTCAGTTCCTTGTAGAATAACAGGACGAAAATAAGGTTGATGATTCCTACGGAGAGTCCTAGCCACAGACTCTTAGGACCCAAGTCCAGCCCAGCAATCGTCAACCGATCAAATGGAACAAATGCCAGCTCTCCCAACAGCACAACATCGATATCGAGGTGGATATTCGCAGCGTGGCGACTGATCAGGATCACGCCGATAGAGAAAAGCGCCGGGAACACCAGGCCAATCGCGGCATCCTCCTTTACCAATCGGGTTCCAACCAAGAGCTCCACCAGATATACGGTCAACACACCTGTCGCCGTTGCGGCAAGTACCATGGGTACCGAAGCCGTACTCCTGACGAAGAAGAACATTACGACGATTCCGAGTAGAACCGCATGGCTGATTGCATCACTCATCAACGCCATCTTCCGTAGCACCAGGAACGTCCCGATGAGCGAGCAACTCGCCGCAACGACTACTGCCACCAGTATGATCTCAATTTGCGCAGAACTCATCAAATCACCTCTACTGCTGAGTCTCAGTGGGTCATCGCACGGCGCGCAGTTTCCCGACCATATGCTGTCAGCCGCAGGTGTCCGTCTGTGCGTTCGGCGAGCCCATTAGTTACTATCCATCGGGTCACACGCTGCGCGAACTCCTTATCCCACTGCAGGTGCTGCTGAAGGTGCACAATCGCCGTCTCGAACTCCGCATTAGTTCCAGATTCATGGTTGAGCAGATGAATAGTAAGCACCTCAGCAGCGAACTGGACACGCTGCCGCCGCCGCCGCCGCAGTTGCGCCACGACACCGCGTTCTGGTGCGATCATTAACGAGACCAGAACAACCCCACTCATGTAGAGCACAATCGTTGGCCCTGTCGGCAGTTGTGCAACTTGAGCACTTGTGATGGCCCCAAGCACTCCCACGAGGGCCCCGAAGGTACCGGATAAAAGTACCATAGGCTCAAGTCTGTTGGTCCACTGACGGGCAGCTGCTGCGGGTGCGACAAGCATTGCACTCATCAGAACAACGCCAACCGTCTGCAAACCCACAACAATAGCGATCACCGTCAACGTCGTCAGTAGCACGTCCAATCTTTGCACGGGGTAGCCCATGCTTTGGGTGTAGGCGGGGTCGAAGCTCAGTAACTTGAACTCTTTCCAAAGCAAGATGACGATAGTCACGGCTATGCTGCCCAGCCCTGCTGTCGTCAATACATCGCGGGCCAAAAGCGTTGCTGCCTGACCGAATAGAAACCTATCCAGACCAGCCTTGCTAGCCGTGGGCATTCGCTGGATTATCGTCAGTAACACCATACCAAACCCGAAGAAGACTGATAGCACGACACCTAAGGCCGCATCTTGCTTGATCCGTGTCTGGCGCGTCACTCCCATCACAAACAAAGCACCCAACCAGCCCGCCAGCGCTGCGCCGAGAACCAACAAGAGCGGATCTCTTGATCCGGTTAGGAGGAAGGCCAAGGCAACACCAGGCAAGGCGGCATGGGCAATGGCGTCACCCAGCAGACTCTGTTTCCGCAGCACTGCGAAGGAACCCAGAATTCCACTGGTCAAACCCAGTGCTGCTGTGCCGAGAGCGACGGTTCGCAGAGTGTAGTCGAACAACAGATCATACAGGATGTTACCAAGCATTTTGGTTCACCTAGACTCAGGCCGCGATCAACTTCGAGTCGGTCCTGGACCGATCATCCGGCAGCTCACCATCTTCGGTGATGAAAGCTACGCGACCGCCATAGGTCTGCCGCAGATTATCACTGGTGAAAGTGTCGTCAATAGGGCCATTGGCTATGCACCGCACGTTGAGGAGGGTTAGCCAATCGAAGTACTCTGAAACGGTATGTAAATCGTGGTGTACCACAATCAGTGTCTTGCCTGCATCGCGCAACTGGCGCAGCACCGCGATAATTGCACGCTCCGTGGTTGCATCTACACCGGCAAAGGGCTCGTCCATGAAGTAAATCTGGGCGTCTTGGACCAATGCCCGTGCCAGGAAAACGCGCTGCTGCTGTCCGCCAGAGAGCTGGCTGATCTGCCGATCAGCGTAGTCTGCCATCCCGACCGTGTTCAGGCTTTCCATCGCCATTTCGCGCTCTCGCCGTCTCGGCCGTCGGATCCAACCGATCTGACGATAGAGCCCCATTAGCACAACGTCGAGCGCATTCGTCGGAAAATCCCAATCGACGCTTCCTCGCTGGGGCACGTATCCTACTAGGCCACGTTGCTGGAGATAGGGGCGGCTGTGAATCAGCACCTGGCCGGCGGCAGCGGGTACCAATCCCAACGCTGCTTTGATAAGCGTCGATTTGCCCGCGCCGTTTGGCCCTACAATGGCCATCAACACGCCTTTCGGCACTTGGAGGTCTATATCCCAGAGAACTGGTTTTTCCTGGTAGGCCACAGTCAGATCACGTATCTCCAAAGCCAATCCATTGTCCGTCATCGTCTCTGCCACACTCCTTTTATCTGCCTCCTCCCCGGAATCGGCCTGTCCGAGGAGGAGGACTATTTCGGCAACGTGTGTAGGCGCTAAGGTCTAGCGCGTCAACGCTCCGACGATCGTGTCTACGTTATGCCTGACCATCCCGATGTAGGTTCCTTCAACGGTACCAGCTTCTCCCATTGCGTCGGAGAATAACTCGCCGCCGACCTGAACATCGAAACCGCGGCTCTGGACAGCGGCTTGAACCGCTTCAATGTTGCGGATGGGCACCGATGATTCGATGAATATCGCGGGAATCTCATTTTCTGTGATATATGCGGCGAGTTCCTGTACATCGGCAGTTCCTGCTTCCGCCTCGGTGCTAATTCCCTGTAAGCCGCGTACCTCAAACCCATAGGCCCGTCCGAAGTAGTTGAAGGCGTCATGCGCGGTGATAAGCACCCGCTGTGTCTCGGGTATCCGCTCCACCTGCTCAAGTATATCGGCCTGCAGCTCTTGTAGCTCTACGAGATATGCCGCAGCATTGGCCTGGTAGAGATCGGCGTTTTCAGGGTCGAACTCAGCATATGTGTCGCGTATGATCTCGACGACGATCATCCATAGTTCTACATCGAACCAAATGTGTGGATCGTAGTTGCCGTCAAATTCAGGTGATGCTAGCAGCAGGTT
>PWVB01000541.1 GCA_003562365.1 Anaerolineae bacterium | reverse complement strand
GGGACCATCGAGGTCCTGGCCTACGGCCCCAACCGGATCGCCTTCCAGGTGCGGAGCAGCGAGCCCGCCCTGCTGGTCCTGAGCGATCTGAACTATCCCGGCTGGCGCGCGCGCATCAACGGCGCGCCAACAATCCTCTATGCGACCAACGGCATCTTCCGGGGCGTCTACGTGCCCGCAGGCGACTCGCACATTGACATGCGCTTCTTTCCAACATCACTTCGGATTGGATTGGGGTTGATGAGCACGGCGTGGCTCATTGTTGGTCTGGCCGTCTGGCAATCAAGCATCCAACGGCGTTCGGCCTTGGGCAGGGCGTAGACTGATGAGACCATCAGGGAGCAATCCCATGTTGCGCCTCACCAGATCTGCGTGGCTACAGCTGCTCGCCGCCGTCGGGATCCTGCTAGTAGCCTTTGCCCTGCGCATCCACGGCTTGCACGCCGCCGATCTAACCTTTGACGAAGTCGCCACGGTCTTCGTGGCCCGGCGTCCCATCGGAGAGGTCGTGAGCTACGTGATGAGCGCCGCCCGAGAGCACCCTCCTGTCTACTACCTTGGGATGTCGCTGTGGATGGAGCGAGTCGGAGCCAGCGAGCTCGCTGTGCGTTACCCATCAGCCTTGATGGGACTCCTAGCAGTCGCCTGGAGCTTTAGGCTGGGCCACCGACTTTTCGGCAAGCAGGGAGGCTGGTGGGCCCTGGTGCTCATCGGTGCGGCACCTTTCAGTATCTGGGCCAGCCGAAACGGACGTATGTACGCCCTGGTGCTGCTGCTGTCACTGATGGTCATGGACAGCTGGCTGCAGTGGCGGGCCCAGCCCAACAGACGCAACTGGCTGATCTTCACCGGACTCTCGCTTGCTGCGGCGATGACCCATTTCTACCTGGTGCTACTCTGGCCCGCTCAGGCGATCCTGCTGCTCCTACACCCCAGGGAGACCCGAGCGATTCGCCGAAGCTGGCTGACGACGCTGGCTGGTATCGGCCTGATCTTCGGCCTCTTTGTCGCTATCTCCCCGGGCATCCGGGCTATGGTGCTCGAGGTGGCTCGCAGATTCCCGGTCTGGGAGACGCGTAACGACGAGCTCCGCATCCTGACAACCAGCCTCTACCTGGGATGGTTCCGTCCGGAGCTGGCATGGACCGGAGCGCTAGGTCTTGGCCTTACTACCGCCGGCTGGGCTGTCACCTGGCGGCACTACCGGCTGGGCGGCACGCTCCTGGCAGTCTGGAGCCTGACACCGCTGCTCCTGCTGCACCTGGTGCCCGAGCGGCTGGAGTCCAGATACCTTATGCCGATCTTTCCGGCCCTGGTCCTCAGCATCGCAGCCCTTCTGGCTGCGGTACGCACCTGGCCCCTGCATCTCGCAGCAGCGGTCAGCGTTCTGTGGTTTTCCGCCTGGCGCCTGCCAACCTTCTACGAGGCCCCCGATAGCAGCTTCTCCACCCGCATGCGCACGCTGCACATCGCCGCCAGCTCCGAGGACGCCTTGGTGATGAACGGCCCCTGGCCCAGCCTCTTGCTCACCTACTATGAGCCACCAACTGATCTGGCTGTCTACGCCGTCCCCGAGGCCGCCCCGCCGGGATTCGATGCTGCGGTTGACATTCCGCGGCTGGAGACCATTCTCAACAACCATTCGCGGCTCTGGGTGTCGTACGGCGCGATTCAATGGGCCGATCCCCAGTACAGTGTAAGCCGCTGGCTCGCTGAGAACACCCATTGCGTTTTTGAGCAGGAGGGGATGGTCCTATGCCTTCGCCCTCCTGACGCGATGACGGTTACGAGCAATGGACTGCCACTGGGTCCCCGCCTTACCCTCGTTGAGGCCCGTGTAAACCGTCAGAGCGCCCAGGCCGGAGATGGATTAGGCCTTACGCTGAAGCTGGACGGTCAAGACCTCGACCGATCTATCGTCTTGGCGTTGGCGCTGCTGGATAAATCGGGGCAGCGGTGGCTAGAGCGGGAGTTCCACCTCGGCCCGGTCCACAGGCCCGCCGGCAGCCAACTGCCAACGCCGTGGCACGAACGGTCCGGGCTTTGGCTTCTGCCGGGCATTCCTCCCGGCGATTACACACTTGGGCTGCGCGTCTATGGCGATGGCATCGATATGGACGAAGCTGCCGACTTTCACGGTTGGATCTCACTGGGCACCATTGAGATGCTGGACGCCGTTTGCCACGCCGAACTCGTGCAACTGCTGCCCAACCATGAACAGGTTGCGTCAATTCACCTGGGAGACCAACTCCGCATCGTGGGAGTGGAAGCCTATGCTGAGCAACTCATGCAGGGATATCCCGCCGGATTCCACCTGTGGTGGCAGGCCCTAGACGCTAACACTACAGGAAGTGCGGGCGCAGCGGATAGCCTTGACGTTCGCCTGATCGGGCCGTCGTCGCCTTTCATCGGCAGCTTCCCACTGGGGCCAGACTTCTACCCAGCATCGGCGTGGCAAGCAGGAGACGTCGTTCGGCAGCAGGTTTTCTTCGACCTTCCCGATACGCTGCCTCCTGGGCCGTATCAAGTCCAGGTTCGGGCGCAGACATCAACGGGTACAGTGCTGAGCCCGGCGCCGGGCACACCAGATGCCCAGGGCGACTGGAGCCCTCTCTTCGCCCTCAATGTAGAGGCGCGCCGCCGGCACTACCGCCCACCACTGCTGCTCAACCGGCAGGCGGTGAGGTTTGGGGATGTACTAGAGCTACGCGGCTTCCGCCTGACAAGCGCACGGCCCCAGTCCGGGGATACCCTCAGGCTCACAACTTACTGGCAGGCGCTCCAGCGCCCCCAACAGACCTATGCCGTCTTCAACCATCTGCGCGCCACAGACAACACCGTCGTGTGGCAGGCGGATTCCTGGCCGCAGGCTGGCGTTTACACTACCGACCGCTGGCTAGAGGGCGAGGTTGTTGCCGAAAGCTACACTCTGGAGCTGCCGGCGGACCTGGCCCCGGGAAGCTACACACTATACACGGGCGTTTACGACCCGCTCTCCGGCGATCGGCTCCCCGCCGTTGACCGCGAGGGCCGTAGACTCCAGAATGACGAGCTCCCGCTCCACGAGTTCGTGGTCACCCGCTAGGCGAGCCATGCCTCAACAATTCCGATCCAATACAGCGGCCGACGGTGCACGCCGCAAGCTGCGAGATGGCGACCGCCGGCTCTATTGGGCGACCGTCGTGGTCCTTCTGCTAGGCGCCGTGCTTCGCCTGGCGGCCTTTCACGAAACCCAGATCACCGCAGATCAAGCCGCTATCCTGGACAGCGCTTTTCAGATCGCGCACCTACGGTACTTTCCGCTGACCGGCATGAAGTCATCCGTCGGCGTTATGCAAACCGGTATTGTGCCCCTCCTGGCCGCAATTCCTCTCTTCGCCGTCAAGCGCGTTATCGCCGTTCAGTGGTTTTTCTCAGCGCTGGATCTTCTTGCGCTAGCCTGGCTGCACAGAGCGGTGCGTAAGACAGTGGGACACCGCGCAGCGTGGATCGCCGCCCTGCTCTACGCCACCGCTCCCTATGTCATCCTCTATGCGCGCACGATCTGGTACCAGACGTTGATCGCTGGCCTGGCAACAACCACGTTCGCCAGCCTGATGATGGTCCTGGCGTCGGGCAAGCGCCGGCCGACAGCGCTGGTGGCAGCTATGGTCAGCAGCACCCTGCTCAGCATGGTCCATCTTGCTGCTGCACCCTGGAGTCTGCTGCTATTTTGTGTCTGCCTTGTGACGGCCTGGCGTTGGCGCCGGTGGCGTCCGGCATTGCTCGGCATCGGCATCAGCGGTGCGATTGTCCTGCCCTATCTGTCTTACCTGGTGCACTCCTCATTCGCTGACCTGACGTTTCTGGTCGAAGTCGGACGAGACATCGCCGGCCTTAACACAGCTACCTATCGGCTGGCACGAGAGCTGATCAGCGGTTCGATGATCCTGGCCAATGCGCACGGTGACATCTGGCCGCGCTCCGTGATTCAGTGGCCCGCTGCCGAGTTTGTCGTGCTTGGATCTATCGCCATTGCCTTGATCTGGGCTTTGGTCAGCATCGCACACTCCCATCGCCGTCATCAGCTTCTTCTCACCGTTGTCTGGCTGATTGTGGTGCCGACGCTCTTCCTGCGTTCTGACGTGCACCTTCAGCACTTCTACTTAATGAGCATCTTCCCGGCTCCATTCGTCCTGCTGGGAGCTTGGATAGAGGACTGGACCGCCCCCAGTTCGCGAACCGCCAGATCGGCTCCGGTGGCCGTCGTCGCCCACCTTGCCGGCGGACTGTTGGTGTTGGTCGCGCTCTGGTGGTCCAGCCTATGGCTGGTGCGTATCGGCCTGGAAGCACAGGGCGAGCTCCAGCGCTACACCCGTGGCTGGTTGATGGACCACGCCGCCAAGGCCATAGCCTCTCATCTGCAGCAGGAGCCTGCCAGCCAGGTCCTGGTACTGGCCCAGTTTGACGGCGATATGTCTCCATTTGACTGGTTGCGAGGCTACGCGCAAACCAATCGAGTTCGTGTCGTGCCCGTCGAAAGAGGTCTGTTGATTCCCGAGGGCCCGGGCTGCTATCTGATCGGTCCTCACGTGTCTGCAGACGTGCTGGCGCCTATCAGCGCCGATATCACCGAGGTTCCGACCCGTACAGTCCCTGACAGGCCGCCGTGGCCCCTCCATTGTGGGTCGTTCGGTTCACGGGAGCGGGTTCCGCGGGCTCAGTGGTACAACGGGCTCTCGCTGCTGGAGTCTGAGATCGATGGTGATCTCAACCCGGGCGGACATCTCCGACTCGTCCACACGTGGCGCTATAGAGCCACCGCTCCCGGGCATTATCAATTCTTCAACCATCTCCTCCAGGATGGAGTGTTGATCTCCCAGGTGGATGGTGGAAGTGTGCCACACTGGCACTGGCGGGACGGAGACATCCTGTTGACCTATTTCACCCTGCCGCTGCCTACCGAGCTGCCCTCCGGGAACTATTCCCTGCGCATCGGAATGTACACATGGCCCGGGCTGGAACGTATTTACCGGGTAACCGGCGAGGATGGTTATGACGTGTTCAGCGAGACCCGATGAACGCTGAGCGATGGGACCTGAGCACTAGATGCCGCCGTCTGCCCCATCTGCTCCTCCTCATCTTCTTCGCGCTGGGGATGGTGCAGGCGACCCACGCATCCATCACTTTCGACGAAGGCCCGCACCTTGCTGTGGGCTACACCACGCTGCGCAGCGGTGACCTGCGCCTGCAGCCCATTCACATTCACCCGCCGCTCGCCAATGTGTTGGCGGCAGCGCCGCTGTTAGTCCAGGACGACCTTCCAGACCCAAGGACGATCGATGGGTGGGAGATCAACAGCCTCTCGGCTGTAACCGACGCCGTGATCTGGCAATATCCCCATCCGCGTCGGATCGCCGTCGCCGGACGGGTACCAATCCTCCTGCTGGGCGTGCTGCTGGGTGCGTTGATATCACGCTGGGCCCGTGAGATTGCCGGCTCCGGCGCTGCCGTGCTTGCCCTGGCTCTCTTCAGCTTCGATCCCAACTTCATCGCCCACAGCGCCGTCATCACCACCGACCTGGCTGCCGTCTTCTTCATGATCGCCACGCTCTATGTCGCGAACCGGCTGCTAGCGCGTGATCGGTCTCATCGGGTAGTAGCTCAGCTGCTGCTATTAGGCTTTCTGCTAGGGCTGGCGCAACTGACGAAGGTCTCGGCCCTCCTGTTGATTCCGTTCTTAGTCGGACTTACCCTTGTTGCTGCTTGGGTCACAGAGCCGGACCGCTCAACGGCCCTGCGGCAGGCGGCTGGGAGAATGGTGCTGGTTCTTGCAGTTGTCGGTGTCGTCGTGTGGGCCGGATATGGATTTGAGATCGCCTCCGTCGACGGACTACCGCTGGACATACCTGCTGCTACGCATCTGGAGATCTATCGAGAGCTTCAAGAGCACTACGAGCTAAGCCACCCGAGCTTCGCGCTGGGAAGGGTCAGCGATCAGGGGTGGTGGTGGTACTTTCCGGTGGCCTTTGTCCTGAAGACGCCGCTGCCAGTGTTGCTGCTGCTGCTGACCGCGATGGTCATCGCCGTTAGCACGGCCCTGCGTTCACGGCGATCACAACAGATTACGGCCTCGCGCTGGCTCCACCATTTGACACTGGGTGCATTTCCGCTCGCCTATGGGGCTGCCAGCCTCTTCAGCACGGTCAACATCGGCTATCGCCACCTGCTGCCGCTCCTGCCTTTCATCTACATCGGCATCGCCAAAATGGTCGCTCAATTCGCGGCCACCAGAGATCCGCGCCGCTCTCGAAGCCGCTGGTCGGCACGCGCCGGTTACGCAGCTCTGACCGGCCTGCTATTGTGGCTGATCGCCGGGACACTGTTGATGGGACACCAGTCCCTCAGCTACTTTAATGAGCTGGCCGGTGGACCCGCCGGAGGATATCGATATCTAGCGGACTCGAATCTTGACTGGGGCCAGAACCTGTGGGACCTGCGAAGTTGGCTCGAGAGCCAGGACGAGGCACACGTCTACTACGCCCATTACAGTCCCGCCCGCCCCGACGCCTACATCGCCGACGTCGAGGTCGACTACCTCCCTCCCGATCCTCGTGCCGTACCCTTCACCCCTTGGCACCCGGCACCCGGGCTCTATGCCATTGGCGCCACAGTGCTGCAAGGCGCCTACACCCCAGAGGTCAACACCTTTGCCTGGTTCCGTCAGCGGGAGCCTGTAGCGCGTCTCGGACATGCGCTTTTTATCTACCGGGTGAGCCCGCGAGCCGCGCCCACGTGGCTCGTCGAGTGCACCCACGCCTTCGACGCGGTAGATCTCCAGCAGCGGGTGGGCGCCGCCGAACTGCGGATCATCAAGCCCGACTGCGAACAAGTCCAGGTATATCCGGACGAACCGGCACCCGGACTGCTCGTGCTGCCCCCCACGGCGCCAGCTCCGCAGACGAGCGAGCTCTGGATCCGCCTTCGCACTGCCGATGGCCGCACCCTCGCCGATGTGCTACAGGCGCACCGGGATACCGTGCCTCCGACGATATCAGCTTCCGTCAGAGATCAGCTCGTAGGGCCGGCGACTTTCCTAGGCCATACCCTGGCCGATCATCCCCAGGGGAGAGCGACAGCGAAGTCCATGAGGGAATTGCAGCTGCAGACCTATTGGCAGGTGACGCGGGTTCCCACACGCCCCCTTTCGCTGATGGCGCACCTAGTAACCGATGCGGGAAGCCTGTTGGCGGTGGGCGATGGGTTGGGCTTTCCTATCGAGCAGTGGCAGGTCGGCGACCTCATCGTGCAGACCCACCGTTTTCCAGTAACCGAGGATATCGTGCCCAGCGAGGCATTGAGCGTGGAGGTCGGGGGCTATTGGCTCGACACAATGGAACGCTGGCCAACCGACGGCGGCGGCACGAGCATCACGCTGGACCTGCACCTCCACTGGGATCTTCCGTGACCACCCCAGTAGGGCGAGAGCGTTACGGGCAGTCGAGTTTGTCTCCGGGCCGTCCGTTGTCATCGTGAACATCCAGCGCCCGTCCTGCCGTCGAGCCCTGAATACTAGCTGCTGGGGCCACCGGCGCCGATCCAGTGCGCGAACAGTGTAGCGTCCCTCACCATCTAGAAGCAGCTGATGGGGCTCCCATCCCCGATCCAGCGCAGCCGCGGTGATCGCCCAGGCATCGCGAACCAGTTTGGATTCATCCACCCCCGTCACCAGTGCCGTCTCAACCTCTTCGACGATCAAGCGAAGCAGCGGCTCGTTCCGCTGCGCCAGAGCCTCCTGTCCCATCGCCAGTATCAGCTCAATCCCTACCGGCCCGGCATCACGGGGACGCCGTACGAAGTCGGCCACGATCCCGCGGTGCGCTCCCTCCGCCGGGCTGAAGAGAATCGCCGTCAGAAAGTAGGCGGAGGGATCATAGGCCGCCTGATAGGCCCGCAGCGCCTCCATAAGGCGGAGTTCGAGCTCCAGCAACCCAACGCTGTAAGCTGTGGTGCTCGACGTTTCAAGCCAAGCCTTCCAGCGCGCCTCAAATCCCGCCGTCTCTTCGAATCCCAGGACAGCAATCATCGCAGCCCAATGCGCAAGCTCGCCCTCCTCCTCGGGCTCGACCGCACAGATTTGCACGAGACCATCCCACCCAAAGCGCTCCACTACGTACTGAATCATGGTGGCAGCCTGGAGATAGCCCACTTCGTGTTGGTGGGTATAAAAGTCCTGCGCCAGTTTGGTCAGTGGGATGAAATGCGGTGTACCCAGCAAAGCAGCCCCCTTCTCTCGTAGCGGCTCGGGCCGATAGTGACCCCCGGAGAGGTAGACCGCGAGTCCCTCCCGCAGGATAGGTGGTGCGGCCTCACAGCCGATTGCCCGATCCAACCGATGCACCAACTCATGGCGAAGGACCACCGCCAGATCTGCAGGCGCGTATGCACGATCGGTGTAAGATATGGCAACCCAATCAGACGATGCGTAACCGCCCTGGCCCACGACTCGATCCAGTAGGAAGATGTCGACCGGCTCATCGGCCTCACCCAAGCGGTCGGCAACCTCGATGTAGGCATCACGCGCCTGGACTAGGATAGCGTCCAGATCCCGCTCAGCTGCCGAGCCCGTTAGATAGTGCAGTCGCAGTGCATTGGTCTCGGTGACAGTCCAACCGGTCGTAGGCTCCGGCGGCGGCAGCTCATCTCGGGGACGCAGAGGTAGGGATAGGGCGACTGATGCGGGATGCGGGCCATCCTCTGGTGAGTCTGACGGAAGCTCAAGCGTGATCGTGAGCGACACCGCCGCAGCCGCCTCGGGCAGTTGGGTAATCCAGTAAAAACGTGCTCGAGGCTCCCGATCGAATCCCCCCAGCGTTACGCTGGAGGTGAAGGTCTCCTCATCGTCAATCGCCAGCAGAATACGCCCCTCCGCCAACAGATCTGCCTCAAACTCCGGAGGTACGGACGGGCGAACGTCTACCGAGAGCTCATCGCCTGCGTAGAGCGGCCAAGGGAAGAGTTGCAGACTCGCAGCATCTAGCCCTGATCTGCTTTGGGGAGTCGCCGAGGCGGCCGGTGTAGGGGTGCTCGTAAAGGTAGCCACCGGGGTAGGCAGGGTGCCAGTTGGCGTGGCCGTGGGCGTCTCAGTTAGCGGCGACTCCGTGTTGGGCGGCGCGATAAGCGGCGGAAGAACACAGGCCAAAGCAATAAGACTGAGGACCAGCAGAGTGCGCCGCATCACGCCAGGCCACCTTCTAACCTGAGCATCGGGAAGCACACCGCCTCACTCGGCCAGGTGATCTAGAAATCGAACGACCGTCTCAATTCCGCGGTAGAAGTTTGAGAGACTGAACTTCTCGTCGGGAGCGTGGAGCCGGTCATCCGGTAACCCGAATCCCATTAACACGGATTGGATGCCCAGTTCGCTCTGGAAGGTTGCCACCACGGGAATCGACCCCCCCTCGCGCACAAATACCGGCTCGACGCCGAAAGCCTCAGCATAGGCGCGATAGGCAGCTTGCACAGCCCGGCTATTCCGATCGACGATGGCACCAGCCCCACCGTGCAGATCACAGACCTCCACGGAGACCGAGGTTGGCGCGATCTCAAGTAAGTAGCGACGTACGGTGGCGTAGATCTCCTCCGGGGTCTGATCAGGAACTAGGCGCATCGACAGCTTGGCGTGCGCTTGAGCAGGCAGAACAGTTTTGGCGCCCGGTTCAGTATAGCCGCCCCAGATACCGTTGACATCTAGGGTCGGGCGAGCAGTTGTGCGCTCAACAATCGTGTAGCCGGGCTCTCCCCAGTCGGTGATCACCCCCGCCTCCTCCAACCACGCCTGGCGGTCAAACGGGACCTTGGCCAGCATCTCGCGCTCCTCTGCCGTCAGCGAGCGTACCGAATCATAGAAGCCTGGTATCCTGATCGTTCCATCGGCATCCTGAAGGTCGGCAAGCATCCGGCACAGCACATTCAGGGGATTGTTCACAGCTCCCCCAAAGATGCCCGAGTGCAGATCGCGTTGAGGCCCTGTGACGGTGATCTCCAGGTAGCTCAGTCCGCGCAGCGCGTAGACGATGCTTGGCTGATCCTCGCCGAGGATATGGGTATCTGAGATGACGGCGACATCGGCAGACAGCCGGTCACGATGCTGGTGGACGAAAGGCGCCAAGCTGGGGCTCCCGACTTCCTCTTCTCCCTCGACGATAACCTTGAGATTGACCGGCGGTCCGCCCAGTATCGCGCGGCACGTCTCGGCGGCGGCAATGTGGATGAGGATCTGACCCTTGTCATCGGATGCCCCCCGCGCATAGAGACTCCCATTGCGCACACTAGGCTC
>PWVB01000350.1 GCA_003562365.1 Anaerolineae bacterium | reverse complement strand
CCGTGATCCAGGGGGAGCACCCGTCGAGCTGCGACCCGCGGCGGCGCCGGTGGCGGCGCAGGTTTGTCTTTTCCCCACCGCCTATTATAATCGTTGATGATGGAACAGCTACCGGTAAAGAGGAAGCCTTGAGGCAACGACCGTTCCCTCCACTCGTCATGTGGCTGGGCGGCTTATTGGCCCTGGCGGGCCTCATCGCCTTTATCGTTTGGACGCCGGGGGGATTGTTGCGCAAGATCGACTATGTTGGCGCGGCCGTTTGCCATCGCCGGTTAAGCCACTCCTTCGTCACGGCCGGAGGCCAGCTGCCGCTGTGCCAGCGCTGTACGGGCACCTTTCCAGGCGCCTTGACCGGGGTCCTGGTTTACTGGGTGGGCTGGCGACGACGGCGATCCTTGCGTTTTCCCCGCTGGCCCTTCTTTGTACCGCTGGGCTTTTTCGCAGCATTCTGGGGGCTGGACGGCCTCAACTCGGCAACCTCGGAAAGCCAGTTCTACCCACTGATGGCGCAGATTGCCCCGCGCCCACCAGGGATCGGCCTCCTGGGCTACGCCCCACAGCCGTGGCTCCGCCTGCTCACCGGTGCGCTAATGGGGATCGCAATGAGCACGGTGCTGGTGCCTGCCTTCAACCAGTCCCTTTGGGCGGACGGGGAGTCGACACCGACACTGCGGACGTGGCACGAGCTGGCCCTGCTGGTCGCCGTAGCGCTGGGGATGGCAGCGCTCTTCCTCGGCTTAGTGGCGGTGCCCTTCGGGATTGTACACTATGCGCTTTCGGTGTATAGTGGCTTAGGGGTGCTGGCGCTGTTCATGCTTTTGGGCGCTATGATGTTCGTGCTGGTGATGCAGCGGGATGGCACCCTCACCGGTTGGGGTGACGCCTGGATACCGTTAGTGTGGGGCGGGGTCTTCGCCCTCTTCGTCATCCTTTTGATGACCGCTGTCCGAATTTGGGCCACCGGCACCATCGACGGGGTGCCGGGCCTGGCCTGGTTGCCAGCGATAACATAACGTTGGACCTCGCGCGCTGACCTTCACAAAGGCGAATTCGTCGCTCAAAAGGGGATCTACATCCGCGCCGCTTGACGTATGCGGATGTCAGTGTCTGTCTGAAGCAAGCGTACCGTATCGAGAGCCAATCTGAGGAGGCCCTGCGATGTACAAGAAACTCTTTATACCCGGTCCTACACATGTCCGCGAGTCCATTCTGGAGGCCCAGACCGCACCGATGGTGGGCCACCGAAGCACCGAGTACGCCGATCTGCAGGCTGAGGTGACGCCGAAGTTGCAGAAGCTGCTCTATACTGAGCAGCCGGTCTTTCTCTACACCTCCTCCGGCACGGGTGTGCTGGAGGGATCCATTCGTCAAACGGTCTTGAAGCGCGCGCTGGTTCCCGTCTGCGGGGCTTTCTCCGAGCGCTGGTTCAACATCGCCGAGGCCAACGGCATCCCCGCCGACCGCATCGACGTAGCCTGGGGAGAGGGGTTCACACCGGAGATGCTGGACGAAGCCCTGAGCCAGGGCGAATATGATGTCCTCACGATCACCTACAACGAGACGTCCACCGGCGTGATGAACCCGCTAGCCGACATTGCCGCGATGGTGCGGGACAAGTATCCTGACGTGGTCATCTTGGTGGATGCCGTCTCGGCTATGGCTGGGGCGAAGATCGAGTTCGATGCCTGGGACCTGGATGTTGTGGTCTCTAGCTCGCAAAAGTGCTTTGCCTTGCCCCCGGGCCTGACTATCACCCCGGTGAGCGAGCGTGCGCTGAAACGGGCCGAACAAGTGCCTAACCGCGGTTACTACTACGATTTCCTAAATATGCTGAAGTACTACAAGCGTAGCAACACGCCGGCGACCCCGGCGATCAGCCTGATTCAGGCGCTGAACCAGCAGATGGACGACATCCTGGAGGAGGGCCTTGAAAACCGCTGGGCCCGCCACATGGAGATGGCCGAGGTGGTGCGGGCGTGGGCCCGGCAGCACTGGGCCCTCTTCCCCAACGACGCGTTCCTGTCCAACACCGTGACCACCATCGAGAATACTCGCGGCGTAAGCATTGCAGACCTCAACAAGGAGCTGGGCAAGCGGGGGGCGATGATTTCCAACGGCTATGGGAGCAAGCTGAAGGAAAAGACCTTCCGCATCGCCCATATGGGCGACTTGACGGTGGACGATGTGAAGTGGGTCTTGAGCCTGATCGACGACATTTTGGGTCTGGCGCCATAACGCAGACCGTACTAAGCGCTAGTGACGAAGCGGAGGGCGGGCGTCAAGTCGAAGGGTCCCGCCCTCACCGAATCTGACAAAAAGGAGTTCAGTATGAGTAAACTTCTAGTCTGTGATCCGATCGATGCCTCAGCCATCCAGGAGATGCGTGACGCCGGCATCGAGGTCGAGGTCCGTGACGATATCACCGCAGATGCGCTGGCCGAGATCATCGGCAACTACGAGGGCATCGTCGTCCGCAGCCGCACGAAGGTACCGGCTGCCTTGATCGATCGCGCCGACCAACTCAAGGTGGTGATCCGCGGCGGCGTCGGCCTGGACAGCATCGACGTTGCCTACGCCGAGAGCAAGGGGATCGACGTCCGCAACACGCCGGCGGCCAACTCCAACGCAGTGGTGGAGCTGGTGCTGGGCTTGATGCTCGCTCTG
>PWVB01000570.1 GCA_003562365.1 Anaerolineae bacterium | reverse complement strand
GGTGCCCCACATCTCGATGGGGGCGCTATAAGTGAGATGAGCGTCTGCGCGTTGGGCAAATGCGGAGGTCGCGAGCTCGGATTTGGCTCCGACATCGAGTTGATGTTTATCTACGGCGGAAATGGCATCACTTCGGGACCTGAGGTGATTACGACAGCAGAGTTCTATGAGAAACTCGTACGTATGTTCCTGCAGGTGATTGAGGCGCGGCGCGAAGGCATCTTCGAGATTGATCTGCAACTGCGTCCCTATGGCAAAGCCGGAAGTATGGCGGTTTCCCTGGAAGCATTCCGCCGCTACTTTGCACAGGAGGGGCCAGCGTGGGCCTACGAGCGGCAAGCGCTGGTCAAGCTGCGTTCCATAGCCGGCGATCACACCCTAGGAAAAGAGCTGGGGCGGCTGAGAGATAGATTTCTTTACGGCGGAGAGGGATTCGACGTGACCGCAATGCGCGCGATGCGCGAGCGACAGATCCGGCACCTGGTTACCGGTGGCACTTTTAACGCCAAGTACAGTCCTGGGGGACTCGTCGATGTAGAGTATTTAGTCCAAGGCCTACAGATCATTCACGGCGCACGAAACCCGACCCTACGGTCGACCAATATCCGGGAGACAATGCGCGCGCTGATGGAAGCAGCGGTCCTCTCCGCAGAGGACTACAGCCGCCTCCGTAGAGCCCACACCTTCTTGCGCTGGCTCATCGACGGCTTGCGGATGGTGCGTGGTAATGCCAAGGATCTAACGGTGCCACCAATCAACAGCGAAGGCTTTGCGTTTCTTGCCCGACGCCTGCGGTATGGAGAGGATACCCGACAGCTGCAGCACGATCTTACACAGCATACTACGAGCGTTCGGCAGCTCAACCACCAACTGCTGGGCTAGATGATCGATGTGCGCGGATTAACAGACGCAATCAGCGTAAATCCAGGGAGACCAATGACAGACTCTAGTGCTAAGGAGGCTTACGCTGCAGCCGGGGGCGTCCTGGTGGACCCCTCTAACAATCAAGTTATGTTGCTGGTTCGACCAGAGCGTGACGAGGTACGCTTGCCCAAAGGACATATCGACGCAGGGGAGACAACACAGGACGCAGCGCTCCGCGAGGTCCGGGAGGAAACCGGCTACAACGACCTGGAGATCATCGCTGACCTGGGCCAACAGCTTGTCACTTTCCTCCTAAACGGAAAGGTGATTCAGCGCAACGAGACCTATTTCCTGATGCGTGTTCGGTCGCTAGAAAAGGCAGAGAGACCGACATCGGATGCACAACAGTTTTTCGCCGTCTGGGTTTCCTGGGAACTGGCGCGGAAGGCTCTCACTTTCGAGGCCGAACGAGAGTGGGTACGCCGCGCACAGGAGACATGGGGGTGTCTCTCATCGATGTCGTCATTCAAGGAGTGCAAATCCTGATGTCTGAAAAGCGCGATGCCGTAGTTCAGAAGATACGCGAGCTCCATCAGCGTCTCATCGACGCCTATGGAGAGGAGCAACAGGACCAAGATGAAAAAGTCGACCCTGTCGCGACACTAGCAAACACCATACTCAGCCAGAACACCAACGACAGCAACCGCGATCTGGCGTATCAGCAGCTTCGTGCCCGGTTCTCGACCTGGGAAGCTGTACGCGATGCACCAGAAAAAGAGGTTGTTGAGGCCATACGTCCCGCAGGGCTGGCCCCAACCAAGGGTCCTCGCATCCAGGAAGCGCTGCGGACAATCACAGAGCAACAGGGAGAGATCTCGTTGACCTTCCTGCGCGACATGCCGCTTGAGGAGGCTAAGGCTTGGCTGCGCAACCTGAACGGCGTTGGCCCCAAAACAGCGTCGATAGTCCTGCTGTTCGCGTTGGGGCGCGCCGCCTTTCCGGTCGATACGCATGTTCATCGTGTGAGCAAGCGCCTCGGCCTGATACCGAAAACTGCATCGCGCGAACAGGCCCACGATCTACTTGAGGATCTGGTTCCGCAGAAGGCCTACTATGCCTTCCACCTAAATCTCATCAACCACGGTCGAGCCATCTGTAAGGCCCGATCACCTGATTGCGAGGCGTGCATGCTCAGCGACTGCTGCTGCTACTATCAGGGCAGCATCAAGTGATCAGGTTAAACGGCCACAACAGCAGCGCACCCGCACGGGGCAGAGTGACGGCGGACATCACAAACTCGAGGCGATGTGCAAAATACGCTGCTTCGGCAAGTCAGCGCAGATTATCCACAGGACTTTCCACACCCCACTTCGGCAGATGTTGGGGAGGAGTGATGGGGTATTCGGCACATATACTGATATATAAAATTGCTATGCACAGCGACCTTCGCAATATTAAAGTTTATCGCTTTTTAAGGTAAATTGCCGCTGTGCCCATTGCGCTTTGAGCAGCTTTTTGGTACAATGTCAGTGGTGTTCGGTAACTAGACACCGCCCCGCGGTTCCTGACTCGTTGAGGGGACCGTACAGAGCCACCCGATGAGCAGCATTTTACGGTGGAATACAAGTTTGGGACTTATTGCGCCTCATAATCTCAAGGAGATCTGCATGGTCGATCTCAATCCGCAACGTTTGTGGCAAGCCAGCCTCGGCGAACTCGAGCTGAAGATGACGAGGGCTACGTTCGACACTTGGCTGAGGGATTCACACTGCATAGGCATCGAGAATGAAGGCACCTTGGTGGTTGGCGTCAAGAATGGTTATGCGGTAGAATGGCTGGAGAATCGACTCTATCCGGTCATCAAGCGTACGCTGAGTCGGCTTACTGGCAATGAAGTGGAGGCTCGCTTTGTCGTCTGGGATAGTAGGAAACACACGGGCAATTCGGCGCCCGTGCTTTTCCAGGAAGAAGGGGTGATGCCGCAGCAATCGCCGCGAGATCCTGACCTTAACAATAACTACACCTTTGAATCTTTTGTCGTCGGGCCAAGCAATCGGTTGGCCCAGGCGGCTTCACAGGCAGTTGCTGAATCTCCGGCACAGGCTTACAATCCGCTTTTTGTGCACGGAGGTGTCGGGCTTGGTAAGACGCATCTGCTTCACGCGATTGGTCATCTTTGCTTCCGGAAGGGTATGCAAGTTCTCTATGTCACCTCCGAGACGTTTACCAATGGCCTTATCGAGGCAATCCGGACACATACCACCGAGCAGTTTAGGGAGAAATATCGGACCGCCGACATACTATTGGTAGATGACATTCAGTTCATCGCCGGCAAGGAAAGCACTCAGGAGGAATTCTTTCACACCTTCAATGCCTTGCGCGATAACGGACGACAGCTTGTTCTAAGCAGCGATCGGGTTCCCAAGGCAATGGTCACATTGGAGGAACGATTGCGTTCCCGCTTTGAGTGGGGTCTGATTGCAGATATCCAGTCGCCCGACTATGAGACCCGTATGGCAATCCTGCAATCTAAAGCTGAGCAACTTGGCGTAGAGGCGCCAAATGATCTGCTAAGCTATATCGCTACCAATATAGAAAGCAATATCCGAGAACTGGAAGGTGCCCTTAATCGTGTACTGGCGATGAGCCGCTTGACTCACCTCCCTTTGGAGAAGGAAGTCGCCGAGCGAGCATTGGCCGACTTGCTGCCAAATCGCCCCGAGATTTCGGCTAACGACATCGTGCGAGTGGTTGGAGACTTCTATAATGTCACTGACGAGGAGCTACGCGGAAGTCGTCGCACCCGTAGAATCGCGCAGCCGCGTCAGGTAGTGATGTATCTAATGCGCGAGGAGACGGACGCCTCGCTGCCCCAAATCGGCGCTGAGCTAGGGGGACGAGATCACACGACGGTGCTCTACGGATACGAGCGAGTGCGGGCCAGGCTCGAACAGGAGAATCAGTTTAAGCGAGAAGTCATGCTGCTCAAGGGGCAGCTCTACGGAGAGAACTGAACCGGCGGGTCCCCTCTGAACCAAGGTATGTATACATTCCTCGCTGCCATTCCTCTGCTGATTATCCTGGTACTGATGCTTGGATTCAGATGGGGCGGAGCGCAGGCTGGCGGAGCTGGCTGGCTCTCCGCGCTTGTGGTCGCTGTGCTATGGTTCAATGCAGGACCATCGGTGCTCTTCTGGGCACAGGTTCAGGGCATCTTTCGAGCTGGTTACGTCCTCTACATCATCTGGGGGGCCCTTTTCTTCTTTCGGGCCACCGAAGCGGATGGAACACTAAAGCGAGTCAGCACAACACTTCAGGAGCTTGCACCCGACCCAATGCTTCAGGTATTGCTGATGGCATGGGGATTTACCTCCTTTCTCCAGGGTGTCGGGGGATTCGGAGTACCGCTGGCGGTGGTCGCGCCAATCCTTGTGACAATGGGCTTCTCACCACTGGATGCTGTCGTAATGCCATCTCTTGGATACGGTTGGTCGGTCTCCTTCGGATCAATGGGCGCGTCGTACGAGGCGCTGGTTTCAGCCAGTGGTATAGAGGGGTCGCTGGTGGGACCATGGATGGCCGCGATCTTGGGACTACTCTGCTTTATGGGCGGCTTCGCCGTCCTGGGTATCACGAAAAGGCGTGGCGCCCATCTGCCTATTGTCGGGCCTCTGCTCGCCGTGCTGACAATGGGTCTAGCAATGACCCTTGTGCAGTACGCAGCAACGCTGATAGGGCTTCAAAACATCGCCGCGATTCTAGGAGCCCTAGGAGGTCTTTTGGTTGGCGGACTATGGGCTTTCGGCCAACGTCGTCAGCTCCCGACAAACGCCAAGATTCCAGTTGAGCCAAGAGAGGTTCTCGCTCGGATGCTGCCCTACGTGTTGCTCATCACCATCATTGTGTCCGTCAATTTCATCCCACTGCTTCACAGACCTCTGAATCACCTGAGACTCAGCGCAAGGATACCGTCCTTAAGCCTGAGGGATGGCACCCAAATCCCAGCGCAGCACACACAATCCATCGCGGTTTTCGGTCATCCTGGCGCCATGCTCGTCTATGCAGCCATCATCACTCTCATACGCGCCAAAATACGCGACGATCTCCCCGCCGGCAGCGGCGAGCGGATTCGGAAAGGCGTGTTGCAGAGTGGCGTCAAATCCTCCCTGGGTATCCTGGCAATGATGACGATGGCAACTACAATGCAGATCACGGGTATGGTGACGGAGCTCGCTACTGCTATGGCCGCGTTAGCCGGACAGCTCTTTCCGATCATCGCCCCCTTTATAGGAGCGTTGGGCGCCTTTATGACGGGAAGTAACACGAACTCCAACGTACTGCTCGGAGCTTTTCAACTCCAGGTTGCTCAAACACTCCATCTCCACGTGCCACTGATTCTGGCACTTCAGAACGCTGGGGCTGCAATCGGGTCCATATTTGCACCAGCTAAAGTCATCGTCGGATGCAGCACAGTGGGACTGAGTGGCGCGGAGAGTGATGTGCTGGGTCGTACAGTACGCTTCGGTTTGGTTGTCCTGATGGTCCTAGCCGGTCTCGGCTTTGTCGTCGCGCATTTTGCGATATAATGGCACCCAAGCACTGTATCGACGGCTTCCGCCCAAGAAAGCGTAGTACCGACAATGAATCCAGGTCCGATTCTTATCATCGACGATGATGTCGATGCCCTGAAACTCGTGGGATTGATGCTGGAGCGCCAAGGCTACCAGATTGTCGCAGCAACCAATGGGCGACAGGCGATTGAGAAGGCCTTAGAGGTCCAGCCGATCCTGATCATCCTCGATGTGATGATGCCTGATATGGATGGCTATCAAGTGGCATCTAGACTTCGCAGCCATCCAGCCACGGCCCCCATCCCCATCTTGATGTTCACTGCGAAGACCGCAGTCAGTGACAAAATCGCCGGATTCCAGGCCGGTGCCGATGACTACCTGATTAAGCCAGTACATCCCCGAGAACTGCTGGCCCGCGTAGAGGCTCTTCTCCAACGTCGCGATACTGTGGGCGCCAGCTTGGAGACTGGCACCGCGATCGCCTTCCTGCCGACTAAAGGCGGGTTGGGTACCAGCACTATGGCGCTCAACACGGCTGTGGAACTCACCCGTATGCAGGAAGATCGCAAGAGCATCGTGATCGAACTGCAAGAGGGGCGCGGCACCCTAGCTCAGCAACTCGGTGTAAGCAACACTGTAGATGAGCATCGTCGCCTTCCGGAGCTGTTGGCGAAGCCCTTATCTCATCTGACCACCGAGAGATTGCGCAACTACGTTGTTCGCCATAACTCTGGCCTACACGCGCTGCTCACCACGGCACAGCCTGTGGGCTCGGGATCGCCTTTGAAGAGACAGCATGTGCGAACACTGTTGCACTACCTTGCCACCGAATATGAGTATCTCTTGCTGGATCTGCCATCGCGCCTTGATGCGGGACGCCAGGAGGCACTGCGACTCTCTCGGCTGATCTTGATGGCTGTTGAGCCCACTCCGATCGGTATGGACCTCGCCCAGAACATGCTGAAGGCATTGGAAGCATCGGAAGTCGGGCGCCAGAAGGTGCGCCTGGTGCTGATGCATCGAGCTCCGGCACCGGGGACGATCAGTCGTAATATGGTAGAGGAAGCGCTACACTGTGAGATGATAGCCGGGATGCCGCCGGCCCCAGATCTAGCCTACCGGAGTGGGGAGAACGGCAAACCGATGGTCGAGATAGAACCACACAGCTTGGTCGCGCAACAGGCGCGCCGGATCGTTCAAGCCATCCTAGCAGTATAGAAGCGCCTTTCCGTAGTTGCTCAGAAAGCTGGCGCGCTTCGCCGGATCGTATCCACACACGCAACCAGGTTACTACAACGAGCGTCAACACACCCTTTTGACTCGCTTTACAGATACTGAATTTATGGTATGATGCAGCAACCTGTGAGCGTCTTGGGCTCCCGGGTTTTTGTTTTATCATAGCCCTGTGAACTCCAGGGCTTGGAGGATGACAGTTTATGAGGAGTCGCACGGTTGTCTACTTGACCCCGGAAGGCTATACAGCCTTAGAGGAAGAGCTAGAGTACCTTAAGACGGTACGACGCCAAGAGGTCGCAGAACGACTGCACAACGCTCTGGGTGAGGGAGAGCTGATTGAAAACGCTGAGTTGGAGGAGGCTCGGCGTGAGCAATCGTTTGTCGAAGGTCGGATCCTGGATCTGGAGGAAAAGCTTCGAAGAGCCCATATCATTGACAAGGTCGGTAAAGACACCGACCTCGTCATCCTCGGAACCCACGTCACGGTCCAAGAAGAAGGTGTGAGCGACGAAGAGACCTACTTTGTTGTCGGTTCCTCTGAAGCAGATCCAGGCAAAGGCAAGATCTCGAATGAATCGCCATTGGGTGCCGCCTTGTTGGGCAAGCGCGTTGGAGAAAAGGCTGTCGTGCGAGCTCCGGACGGCGACATCGTCTTTAAGATCCTTGCCATCACCTAATACAGCATCTAGCGAACCCTAGAGGCCGTCGGCTGCCAGCTATCAGATTGGTTGAAGGCGACCAGCCAGAGAGCGTATGCATACGATTGCTGATGCATACGCTCTTTTCATTTTCTACTGATGGCCACAGTCTGCCCCAGGAAAGGAGACTATTGTGGAGCTGAGCGATTTAGAACTGCAACGCGTGGAGAAAATGCAGCGATTGAGAGAGGCTAACCACCCACCCTACCCGCATCGCTCGCATCGCACCCACACCACAAGACAGGCCATAGAGGCCCTCGAGGAAGCGGAGGCTAAGGCGATAGCGCCGCCGGACGTCATCGTTGCCGGTCGAGTGGTCAGCGCGCGAATTATGGGCAAACTCTCCTTCACCCATCTGGAGGATGCCACTGGTAAGGTACAGTTGTTTGTGCGACACGATGACCTCGGGGAGATAGCCTACGACCTTTTCCGGAAGAATGTCGATCTCGGCGACTTTCTGGAGAGTGAAGGCACAATGATGCGAACGCGAACGGGCGAGATCAGCGTTCAAGTTCGCGCTTGGCGTATGCTTGCCAAGTCGATCGCCCCTTTGCCGATCCCTAAAGAGTATCAGAGTGAAGAGGGAGACTTAACCCGCTTTAGCGCCTTTTCAGATGTCGAGGAACGCTATCGGCAACGTTATGCGGATCTGGCGGTGAACCCTGAAGTGCGGGAGATCTTCCGAGTCCGATCGCGTATGACCGGCGCCTTGCGAAGTTGGCTAGATGATCATGGTTATCTGGAGGTCGAAACGCCGATCCTGCAGCCCGTTTACGGAGGCGCGGCGGCCCGCCCGTTCACCACATACCACAATCAGCTGAAGCAGGATCTATACCTGCGTATCTCGTTCGAACTCTACCTTAAACGACTACTGGTAGGTATGTATGAGCGAGTCTATGAAATCGGCCGAGACTTTCGCAACGAAGGCGTCTCTTACAAGCACAATCCGGAGTTCACACAGCTTGAATTCTACTGCGCCTACACTGATCTCTATGGCGTGATGGAAACGGTTGAGCAGATGATTGCCTTTACAGCCAATAAGACGCTAGGGACGACATCGCTCACCTACGACGGGCAACGGATCGATCTGACTGCGCCCTGGCAGCGGATCACCCTGCAGAAAGCCATTCAAGAGGGCACCGGCATCGACTATCGAGCCTTTTCCGATGCCGATGCCCTACGGGCTGAGATGCGTGAGCGAGGCTATGATGCTGCAGGCGATGCCAACTGGGGACACCTCATCGACAATCTGCTAGGGGAAGTGGAACCCAGCTTGATCCAGCCCACCTTTGTGCACGACTATCCCGTGGAGATCTCGCCGCTGGCCAAAGAGAAGCCAGATGACCCCACACACGTTGAGCGCTTTGAGCTCTTCATCGGAGGGTTGGAGATGGGAAACGCCTTCACAGAGCTTAACGATCCGTTTGAGCAGGAGCGACGCTTCCTGCAACAGGGGCGGGCCTACGCGGCTGGAGACCGAGAAGCCCAGCCAATGGACGCGGACTACCTCCGGGCTATGAAATACGGTATGCCCCCTAATGGGGGGTTTGGGCTGGGCCTGGATCGCTTAGCAATGCTGTTCACGGATACTCATTCCATTCGCGAGGTCCTACTTTACCCGCACTTACGATCCCGAGAACAGTAATCCGAGGGCATCTGTATCATCGTTCGCCTTGGATCTCGGCATCCAGACGGGCGTAGAAGTCCACCATGTAGCGATGCCGGTCCCCGGCGATCCTGCGGCCCTCCGCCGTGTGGAGTAAGTCCGGGATCCGGGAGAGCTTGACGACGAACTCGTGAACCGGCGTATGAGTCTGTGGATCGTCACCAAGGGCTTGCCAGCGCGGACGATCTATCCGCGCTCGGGGCGCCCAGAGTCGCTGATTATGGGCGCCCCCATAGGCGAAAGCCCGCGCCACGCCAATCGCCCCAATGGCGTCCAACTTATCGGCGTCGAAGAGCACCTGCGCCTCAATAGTCTGCGGCATCGGATGCGTTCGGAAGCGGTGAGCAGCGATAGCGTGAACCACAGCCGCCCTCTGAGTCACTGGAACACCCCGCGAGGCCAGAAAGCGATCGGCGCGTGTCGCCGCAACGGCAGCATGATCGTCGCCCTCAGCGTGGGCCGCTTCCCGGCCCCAATCATGCAGAAGCGCGGCGACCCGCACAACACTCAACTCAGCGCCCTCGGCTCGTGCAATCTGTTCAGCCAGTGTCAAGACACGAAGGATATGGTCAAAGTCGTGGACGCTGTCTGCCTCAGCATAGAGCGCCCGAGCTTCGTCAATGGTCAGCTCCAAAACTCACTCCCATCCACAAGAAGCGTGCGCGTGACTTCGCAGTCTACACGGCAAAGACACAGATTATCACAGTAAATGGCGCAGTCCTGTCCCCGCTAAAGCGGGGGCGCTTCCTGCGCCCGACTCCTTTCTACAGTTGACAACCTTGAACATGCGTTCAGCGCTCTGATTGTGCGATGCACAGAATCCGTCACGATAAAGATCGCGCATCCTACGCGCCACAAGCGCCTCTGGCTTGAGGCGTTGGCTCAAGCGTTCTCCGCAGCGGTTCAGTATGGCCTTGACGGCGCTCATGAGCTGCGCACCGGCAGCCGTGGTAAGCTCCACCAGCGTTGCTACCGTCCGATGCGCACATCGGCATGGTTCATCTTTGATCGAAAACTCCTTTACAGATAGATAGCGAAAGGTGACCTATACCTGTAAGATTATGGTGGTCGTCCAAATCAACAGGAGGTCACCTTCCGATGACATTGTACACGCAAGAGACGAATTTGGGAAATGCACTGTGGGTGGAGACGGTAGAAACGCCATGGCCGTGGCAGACGACCGGACCCAGTGTGCCGGGCTCGAAGGTTCCGCATTTGAGCGTTGCGGATGAGTTGTTCATCGCCGCGGTGGTCAACACGCCCTGTCCGCTGCGACCCTGGGGGCGATCACGCAACTGG
>PWVB01000088.1 GCA_003562365.1 Anaerolineae bacterium | reverse complement strand
GGCCAGGCGCGCTTGTTCAAGCCGCGCTTCGGTCATGCCGAACTGATTGTCCTGCTCGGCGGCCATCTGCATGGCTTCATCCAGCAGGGCATCGGCTTTTCCCCAATCGCCCAGTTCAATCTCCAGCGCTGCCAGATAGGTGAGACTGCGTACCAGCATCGAACCAATGCCCAGCTGGCGCTGCATGTCAGCAGCCTGGCGCTGATATCGATGGGCTTCATGCAGCCGTGAACTGAGACGGCTGATGACGGCCAGGTTGGTAAAGGTGGCCGATTCTCCGACCAGGTCGCCGGCGGTTCTGAAGCGGTCGCGGGCTTTCAAATGCAGCTCTGCGGCTCGCTCCAGGTCGCCGCGCTGGTCAGCCAGATTGCCAAGATTGCCCAAGGCGCTGGCCGCCCCATGATCGTCGCCGGCCTGCGAGTAATAGACTAAGGCTTGTTCATATCTGGCTTCAGCCTTGTCCAGGTTGCCGCTCTGCCAGTCAAGGACACCGATCATGGTCGAAGCGTGACCCGCCAGCCGCGGCGCATTGCGCTCCAGCGCCTTTTCCAGGCTGAGCTGGTAGTGTTCTCGCGCCTGGTCGTGATCGCCCAGGTGCCAATGCGCGTTGCCCAGCTCGTAGCGGGCGTAAGTCAGGTTCGGGTCGAGCTCAAGCACAGAGGCGAACAGGCTTGCCGCTGCCCGGTTCTCTCCGGCCAGCAGCGCGTTCAGGGCGCGCACGTAAGCCTCGTTGACAAAGTTGTCTTCCGAGAGCACCGGAATGCCTTCTTCTTCGCGAAACGAAGCACCGAGCTCAGTGGCCAGGTCGCTGGAGAAGCCGCGCACCATGCTGGCCAGATCGCCTACCTCCGGTTGGATCACGGTACGGCGTCCGCCCGGGCCGATCAGTTCGGCGCGCAGCCGATAGCCCTCGTCGTCCTGTTCGATGACGCTTCGGATCAGGTAATCGATGCCTAGCGTCTGGCCCAGCGCCTCGAGTAGAACCGCATCCTCTCCCCTGGGGTCCAGCCCCAGTCCATCCAGGGTCCGTGCGGTGCGCTGCGCGGTAATGAGCTGAATATCACTGCGCTCGGCGGCCATCCGGCTGAGCAGCAGTTCGACGCCAGCACTGAGCGATTCCCCGACCAAACCGGATTCAGCAGCCGGCAGGGATGCGATGGTGATTTGCTCAGGAATGGCCGGGGGTGTTTGCTGCCACGGTCGTAAACTCAAAAAGCCGAACAGCAATAAGGCTGTAACCGCCCAGAGCGCGTAGCGCGTTGGGCCCGAGAAACCTGGCTGGCTATCACGACGAATCGATCCGGCGGCGGTCGGTTCTGCGGCGATAGCGTCGCTATTGAAGCGGTAGCCGACACCGTGCAGGGTCTTGATGATTCTTTGTTCTTCAGCCGAATCCCCACAGGCCTGACGGGCCTTGCGCACCGCCTGCGAAATGACGGTATCGCTGATTACCCGTCCGGGCCACAACGTCTCTGCGATTTCGTCTTTAGAGAAACTGTGATCCGGACGCTGCGCCAGCAGGCACAGCAAGTCAAAGGCGCGCGGCTCAAGGTCGACTGGCACACCTGCCCGCCGCAATTCACGAGCATCCGGTTCCAGAACGCAGTCCTCGAAATGAATTCTTCGAGGTGGCGGGTTTGTGGACGTCGTCACCAGATCAAGCCCTCCTGGTCAACGGCTTTAGTGTACCTCACAGCGGCGGCTCGGCGCCGGTCCAACGTTCCGCGTCGGCGATCATGGCTGAGGTAGCGTTCGACCATTGAGAAACATCAACGGTTCTTCAGCAAAACTTCAGGACTTCAAGCGTGCTTTAAGCGCATGCTTCAAATCACTCGATCCGGGAGCAACTCCTTGACTACTCAGTCCATGCATCGCTGCTTCGCTGTAGTCCGTTCTTAGGTTGGCGAGGATATGGAGCTCAGCCAGCTAGTCTTGAGCATCGTCGCCGTCATTCTGGCCTTAGCGGTAGTGATCGGTGCGGATGAGGAGGACTGAACAGTGCCTACCAGGACGTTCTCGATGGTCAGCTCATAGGCTCTATTTGCGCACGCAGACGGAGCAGGAATGCCGTGAGCTGTCCTATCGTCTGGCTCTACTTCAAGTGGTGTCCAGGCGGAAGTGAAGAAAGGCACGCGCTCGTTCCCAGCGGCGCTGAACGGTGCGGTATGGAGTGTCTGTCAGTTCAGAAATTTCCTTGAGCGTCAATCCGGCAAAAAATCTCATGTCGACGAGCTCACGTTGCTGCTCGTCGATCTGCTCCAGCTCTTGAAGTGCACGTTCCAGATCCAGCAAACCTTTCTCCGGGTTTGCAACGGGAAGCTCTTCGGAAAAGGTTACCCTCAGCAGTTGCCCGCCGCGCTTGGCCGCGTTGCCGGCCCGCAGGTGGTCAATCAAGACGTCATGCATGACGCGACCGGCACAGGCATAGAAGTACCGCCGGCTCTTGAGGTCCAGATGTTCGGACTTGAGCAGCTTCATGTAGGCCTCGTGCACCAAAACGGTTGGCGTGACCGTTCTGCCAGGCGCTAGCGACGCCAAACGGGCTATGGCCGAGTATAGGAACTATAACCGCCCTTTTCCGCGAATTCCAGCGGTATCCGGTGCTATCCGGTGCCGTGTCAGGTTGACCATTAACACCGATGGCAATACGCAGCGGGCCGGATTTCGCCCG
>PWVB01000175.1 GCA_003562365.1 Anaerolineae bacterium | reverse complement strand
GTCAGTGATGCTGCCTTCCGCCAGGCGTTTCGAGAGAATCCTGACCAGGCCACGGCAGAGCACGGCATCGATCTCTCCGACGATGTTATGCAATCGCTGCTCACCTTAACAGAGCAGGACTTCCAGGATATCGGAGACCATAAACTGGTAGAGAAAGAGCGCCTCAGAGTATGCCGCAGTGTGGACCCGCTTGACGACGTTGAAGTCATCTGTGCCTGCGGCGCTGGCTACTGGGCTCAGTGACCTGAAGGTTGCTACGGATGTCCATCGGGTAGGAGGGGGCCGCGAGGCCCTCATCCTCCTGTATCACCGGCCGTGCTCAGCGTATCTGGCAGCTTCTTTGACGATATAGCGCGACAACCTTTTCGGAAAGATTGATACGCGCGGCGGCCGAGGTCGGCCCGCAGGTCGGCGTGATGTACGCCCCCGTCTCTCGCGCCGTGCCGAGTGGTTTGGGCGTCAAACTGTTGCATTGCCGACACCCTGGCGTTCCACTTCTGTGCGCACACAGGATCGCATACAGCATGGCGGCCGCAATGGCGGCCACGCAGTTGACATCCCTGCTCATCTATTGTAGGGTTATGTGTACAGAGTAGGACGCTGGCCGACCGACGTCCCCCACATCGCCGTCCGGTCAGCGGAGACCGGCGGCGGCACGCGCTAGACCCAGACCCCATCTGCTTACCGTCATTTCCCCCATCGGCGTGCACGCCTGGATCGCGGCACATGGCCACAGGTACGCAGGGGCGTCGAACTCGGCCATACACCGACCCGCCTCTGCCCAGACGGCGGCTGCCGCCCGGCAGTGAATGCGTCGTGCTGTCTACCCAGGGAAGGGAGGTGCGATACAGGGCACAGACCCCACACTTCAAGCCTCCGACGCAACGCGCCCATCCTTCTTCACTCAGTTTCGTCAAAGGAGCGCGCACGACGATCGCGATCGTGCGCCGGGCAGAGAAGATACGCTGCGGCAAATTGGCAGAGCCTGAGGAGTTCAACGAGAAGTCCGATGCAGTGAAGAGTCGCTTCGGTTTTCCTCCAAGAGGCGCTACCGATGTTGGGTGGGGGTCAAGACAGGGACATTCTCATCGTAGCGCGTGAGCGGGAGGGAATGCTGTGATGGAGGCTGCTTACAGCGAGATCGTGCCAGACTCGGAGCGGCAAGCTCGGCTAGTCCAAAGGAGATCAAGATGAAGGTCTACAAGTTCTTCCGATTCAGTCTCACTGAGGGCTGGTGGCAGCTGACGCCAGAAGAACAAGCGGCGCGCCTGGCCCAGATCGAAGAAACCCGCAAGAAAGTGGGCGGCAAGCTGATCGTCAGTGCTACGCCGTACTGGTCTGAGGAGCAGTGGATGATGTGCGGCGTGGAGGAGTTACCCAGTGCCGAGGCGGTGATGCAGTACGCACAGTTGCTGTATGATCAATCGCATAGCAGGTACTTCCAGGGAGAGTCCTGGTTGGCGACCGACTACCCTCCTCGGGAGTGATGGCCATTCTGGGGTAAGGCAACGGATCCAGGTTCAGGCGAAGTTGTACCAGCCGCTTCTGTAGAGACAGGTAACGCATGAGGGAGGGCAAGCATCGCGTGCAGGCAGCGCCTCCCTCCCTCATCTCTCTGCAGGTCGGCTGTCGGCCAAGTTCCAGGAGCAGGGTGCATCCGGGGACCGGATGTGCTCCTGGCCTGGCGTGTACGGGCCACCAACCCAACGCACAGTACCTCGCTTAAGTGCGAGACAGCGACCCTATGTCTCCGAAGGAGGGCAGTATGCAAGAGCCACGATTTATGCAGATCGACGGTCACACGCTGGCCGCCTTTGGCTACAATGAGGACATCGACAGCGTCCCCCTCGTCTTCCTCCACGGCTTCACTGCCAACATTGCGTACTGGGCACGTTCGCAGGTTCCTGCGATTGATGAGCGCTTCCGGTGGTACTCGCTCAGCTTGCCCGGTCACTATCCTGCCGCCTTTCCAGAAGGCTTCACCGACGCAGAGTTGACGCCAGATCTCTTCGCACGGCTTCTCGTCCCGGCGATTCAGGAGCTGGTGGGCACGCAGTCTGTCATCCTGGTGGGCCACTCCACGGGCGGGTTCGCTGCGTTGCTGATTGCTGAGGCAGCGCCTGAGATGGTCAAGGGCATCATCTGCATTGGCGGCTTCGTGAACGGCGACTGGAGTGGTATGTCGGGTCGCATGCAGAAGCAGGTGATGCGCGGAGCGCTGGGACGCGCCATGGTCAAGGTTCAGCTGCGGATGATCGGGTTACATCCGCGGCTGCTCCGGAGCAGTCTTAAGTACTACGTGGCGGACCTCGACGCTGTGTCCGCCTGGCCTGAGCTGGATGCTAGCATCGCCGACCTCTTCGTCTACACTCGCCGCCTCAGCACAGATGCTATGATCTCGTATCTGACACAGATGCCGTCCATCAGCATCTCCGACCGGCTGTCCGGGATCGCCACCCCGACCTTGGTGCTCACCGGTGAGCGTGACCTGGCATACCCTCGAGACGAGTCAGCCCTCGTCCACGAGGGGCTTCCCAACAGCCAGCTGGTTGTGCTGGAAGGCGTCGGTCATCTGCCGATGATCGAAGAACCTCAGGAGTACCAGGAGGCAATCACCACCTGGTTGGCGGAAGTCGTGGGGTAGGCCTGCCGATGGCAGGAAGTTGTGGGTTG
>PWVB01000114.1 GCA_003562365.1 Anaerolineae bacterium | reverse complement strand
TCGCTCCTCCGGGGTTAGATTTAGTTGCAATTGCTTGGGCACATCGACCACCTCCTAGAGTCCATGATACCAAAGCATCTATTACCTGATTATTTTCTTAAACTTCATTAGCGGGGAGAGTCGTCACTGAAGAATTCCAAGGCATCTATGACCATTGGTATACAATGTTCAGTCAAGAGTTTTCCGGGGAAATAGATGTCTGATCGTTTGCTGACGATAGGAGAGACCGCCGATCTTTTAGGCGTCGGTATATCTACCTTGCGTCATTGGGATGATACTGGGCAGCTTGTGGACGTTCGCACTCCTGGTGGCCATCGCCGCTATCGTTTAAGTGCTATTGAAGAATTTCAAGGATTGGAGACTTCTGGTGAAAACGAAGCCGTGACAGCGGTATATGTGCGTGTTTCCAGTCCTGATCAGTAGAAGCAGGGCGATCTCGGCGGGCAGAAGGGACGCGTGTTAGAATATTGTGCTAAGAAGAGCTATCAGGTCGGATATGTACTCTCGGATGTTGCCAGTGGCATGTCAGATGATCGGGCAAAAGTCAGGCGACTAATTGGACTGGCATCTGAGGGCAGAATCAATCGCGTCGTTGTTGAGCACAAGGATCGCCTTTCCTGCTTAATGGTTGGTGTTTTGTGGATTTCTTTGACAGTCACGGCGTTACGGTGGAGTGGATCGAAGAGTCGCTGCCCCAGTCTTCTGAGGCTGAGTGGGTGGATGATATTGTGGCTCTGATGGCGTCTTTCAGTGCGAAGGTATACGGAAGCCGTAGCGCGGAGCGTGGCAGGAAAGAGAAGGCTGATGGAGATAACTAGGGGCTACACAGCCGAGCTTGATCTGAATAACAGTCAACGCACCTTGCCGCATCAATGTGCTGGAACTGCCAGATGGGCTTGGAATTGGGGCCTTGCTAGACGCATTGAGGAGTACAAAGAGGCCGGAAAGTCCAGCAATGCGATGGAACAGCATCGGCAGTTAAACGCGCTCAAGAAGTGCTTCGAGACCTGGATGAAGCCTATCAGAGTTTCTTCAGGCGCGTGAAAAACGGAGAGAAGCCAGGATTCCCAAGGTCTAAGTCGCGTAAAGGTGGTATGGGTGGTCTCAGGCTCACTGGTGCTATTCGTGTTGAAGAGGATAGCATTAGGCGCGATGCTTTGCACAAGGCCACCGCTACGCTTATGGCGAGAGGCAAGCTAGACGACGCAAGCCCAAGTGTAATCGTCATCGAAGACTTGAATGTGTCTGGTATGGTGAGTCACCACAACTTGGCACAAGCGATCAGAGATGTCGGCTGTGGTGAATTTGGGAAGCAACTTGAGTACAGATGCGAATGGTACGGTGTCAAATTGATACGTGCCGACGGGTTCTTCCTATCCTCTCGGTTATGTCATCACTGTGGGTGTATCAATTCTGATATCACATGGTCAGATCGAGCATAGATTTGTGAGTGTGGCGCGGTACTCGACAGAGACAGAAACGCTGTGCTAAATCTTAGGCATCTAGCTGTACGGGGAGTTCCCTCGCAACAGGCCGAGTGGCAAACCCCTGCAGAGAGTGACATAAGACCAGCCGCAGTATCGTTGGCAGCCCCGTTGAAGCAGTGACCAAGCGTAGAATCCCAGTCGAGCTTCGAGTAGGTATTGGAGAACGATGAATGTTAATGTGGGATGACGTGAAGCGCTATCGTGCTGTGGCCTATCGCAGCCGGCGGGATCTGCGCGTCACGACAAAGGAAGAGGCGATCGCGTACGTTGAGGAGCGTGGTTTCGTGATGTTCTGGCCAATCAAGGGTATCTTGATGCCCAGTCTGTGGGCTGCGGTCGTCGGTGATCGTACGGTTCCGAACGACCACGATGATCCCGGTCACGTAACTTGGGGATGGAAGGATTCGTTATTGGGCCAACGTCGCTGGTACTATGCTAAGATCCTGCGTCGCAAGGCGACGATCCTCTCTCTAAATCTGGCACCTGCCTTTTATGCGCTGAGTGAGAATTTCGGCTCGCCCGAAGAAGACTATATACGTCAGTACCGAGACGGGACATTGACTGTAGAGGCTAAGGCGATCTATGAAGCGCTGTTGCGCGAAGGGCCGCTTCACACGTTGGCGCTGCGGCGAGCTGTTTCGATGACGGATCGTAAGGCCGGCTATCGGTTCAACCGGGGGCTGGAGGAGCTGCAGGCTGATTTCAAGGTAATGCCAATTGGTGTTGCTGAGGCCGGCGCCTGGAACTACGCCTTTATCTATGAATGTGTGCACCGGCACCATCCGGAGCTCTCGGAGAAGGCCCGCAGGATCAAGATCGGCGAAGCACAGCAGATCTTGGTCAATCGCTATCTCCGATCTGTGGGCGCGGCCCAATTGCGCGATGTGAGAAAAGTGTTTCGCTGGCCCAAACGCGACATCCAGCGGGCACTTGCTGCCCTTACGGCGTCGGGGAAGCTGGTGGACAATGCGGAGATCGAGGGGAAGGCAGGTGAATGGGTGGTGTCGTCCGAGCTAAGTCTCTGATCGCGCCTCCACTGCCCACATAAGACGGGGTGATCGGTCGTTCAGCGTTGGCTCCCCCTCGTGGTCCGGATGCGTCTCGCCTACGCGAGGCGGTTGGTAGTTGGATAGCGAGCAGCCACCGTTGAGAGTCCAGCAACCTTTGCGGGGCCCTTTAGATCTGCGGAGATCCCATGACCGGAGCGGCGTGTTGTCAAGCTGCACGCCGGTTCTATAATTGAGGGCATAGTGACGTCATCGCGAGATAGAGGTCACAATGGCATCGTCAAAATGTCAGGGCGCCAGCTTTTCCTGACGGGCCGACAGGAGCAGATGATGAGCGAGCAGGATGAGGTGAACTCAACAGAGAGTGGGTGGATGCAAGAGGGCGGTCCTTTCCTCGAGAGCGAGCCTCACGCGCCGAACGCCGCCAGTAGGCAACGGCGATCGGACCGGCGTCGGGACCGTCCGTTCAACCTGGACCGGTTGGTGTGGGCCCTGGCCCTGATGTGGGCCGGAATGGTGCTGTTGGCCGCCCGACTGGGGCTTTTGGACGGACTGACCCCTGAGACATTCGATCCGGCGTGGGCTCTGCCGTTTGCCCGCGGTGCCTGGTCGTTGATATTTCTCGGGGTAGGGTTACTGGTAGGCATCGAGATCCTCGTGCGACTGTTGGTCCCCGTCTATCGCCGCAACGTTCTGGGCTACGTGATACTGGTCATCGTCTTCATCTCGCTGGGGCTGAGCATCACCGACCTTATCTGGCCCTTGATCCTGATCGTCATTGGTGTCACGCTTCTCTG
This sequence comes from Anaerolineae bacterium, assembly GCA_003562365.1. Lineage (GTDB taxonomy): Bacteria > Chloroflexota > Anaerolineae > B4-G1 > SLSP01 > PWVB01. The sequence continues at coordinate 7,061 of PWVB01000114.1, read as the reverse complement.
GAGGCAGCGCGCGCGAACCTGAGTCATACCATAGCGGTCCGTCGTAATGTCGAGCTCTCGGCGCGGTGCATGCTTGACAATCTGCGCCGACGCCCTATAATTTATTCTGTAATTTACTAGGCTGAAATTACGCATATCATCACAGGAGTCACGGGCGCGATGGGAATTGGGGTCCGGCTGGCGAATCGGAATCAGAACGGTAATCCCGGCGTGCGCCTGTGGGAGGATCGAGCGTAGCTCATTACAGAGTTGTTGAGATCCAAGCCACGGGCGCACGCGTTGCCCGTGGCTTTTTGCATCTACCCTGATTCAGGCCACGGAACATCGCAATTGCCCGTGGTCTTTGTTGGTGTTTCAACAAGGAGGAGGTGGGGGATGGTGCAACGAACGCATAGTTGCGGGGCTCTGCGCGAGACGGAGGTCGGTGACACAGTAACGCTGGCCGGTTGGGTGCGCGCCTGTCGCGATCACGGCCGGGTGGTCTTTGTGGACCTCTCGGACCGCGAGGGCGTCACGCAGGTGGTGGTAGATGTGCGGACCTCGCCTGAGGCCTTTGCGGTCGCCCGCGAGTTACGCGCCGAGTCGGTGATTGCTGTTTCGGGTGTGGTTCGACAGCGGCCGCGGGGGACCGAGAATCCGGCCTTGGCTACGGGCAGCGTTGAGCTCACTGCTGAAGAGATGGTGGTGCTTAACCCGGCGCAGGCGCTGCCCTTTCCGGTAGACGATGCGTCCAGAGTCGACGACGCACTTCGCTTACGCTATCGCTATCTGGATCTGCGGCGCGAGGCACTGCGGGGCAACCTCCGCCTGCGCCATCGTGTGGTGAAAGCGATGCGCGATCACTTGGATGAAGCAAGCTTTCTAGAGGTTGAGACGCCACTTCTGACCCGCAGCACCCCTGAAGGTGCGCGGGACTATCTGGTGCCCAGTCGGGTCCATCCTGGGGAGTTCTACGCGCTGCCCCAGTCACCGCAGCAGATGAAGCAGCTGCTGATGGTAGCTGGCTTGGATCGCTATTTCCAGATTGCACGGTGTTTTCGGGACGAGGATCTGCGGGCCGACCGGCAGCCGGAGTTCACACAGCTGGATCTCGAGATGAGCTTCGCAGATCAGGAGGCGATCCTTCGCATGACGGAGGCGTTGGTTATGGCGGTGCTTCGGCTGGTGCAGCCCGAACGTGAGGTCGCGACGCCGTTTCCGCGATTAACCTACGCTGAGTCACTGGCCCGCTATGGGACCGACAAACCTGATCTGCGTTTCGATATGTCCATCCTGGACTGCACCGAGCTGCTGGGCACCAGCGGGGTGCGGATCTTTAGGAGGGCTGTGGCTGGCGGGGGCGTCGTCAAAGGCTTTCGGGTAGCCGGCGCGGCGTCGATGGCCGACGAGGATCTGGCGGTCCTGGAGACAGTGAGCCAGGGTTACGGCGCCGAGGGCGTGGTCTGGCTACGGGTTATCGACGGCGTCGTCAGAGCACCGCTGGCCAAGCACCTAACCAGCCGCGAACAGCAGCGTCTGCTGGACGTCTTTGGTGCCGCGGATGATGACCTATTGTTGCTCGTTGCGGGAGAGCTGGCGGTGGTCCGTGCTGCCCTGGACGGCCTGCGCCGGGAAATGGGAGTGCGCCAGGGACTGGTCGATCCCGAGGCACTGGCCTTTGCTTGGATTGTCGATTTCCCATTGTTCAAACGGGACGCTGAGGCCGGACACTGGTCTGCCGAGCATCATCCTTTCACGAGTCCTGCGCCCGCCGACGTAGCATTGTTGGAGACAGATCCCGGGGCCGTCCGTGCCTGCAGTTATGATCTGGTCTGCAACGGTTGGGAGCTGGGCTCCGGCTCGCTCCGTATCCATCAGCCGGAGCTTCAGGCGCGCGTCCTGCAGTTGTTGGGATATTCAGCAGATGAGGCCGAGGCGAGTTTTGGACATCTGATGGAGGCTCTTGGGTACGGGGCCCCACCTCATGGCGGCATTGCTTTGGGCATTGACCGATTGGTTGCGATCCTGGCAGGGACGGATACCATACGGGACGTGATGGCCTTTCCCAAGACTCGTCAAGCGGCGGATTTGGTGATGCGCGCCCCGGCGCCGGTGCCTCAGACGCAACTGGATGAGGTGCACGTACGGGTTGTGCTGCCGCCGCAAGCAAACGCGGACACGCGTTCTGGCGGAGTCAAACCATTGGACGGCGAGACCCGGGAGGTGCCTGGGAAGCGGCGGGATCCTCAGCGTGCCCTTTGATGAGAAAAGAGGAGAAGATGTCAGATAAAAAGGCGGGTTCAGCGCGAGTGATCGATCGGGAGCAGGTGCGGCATATTGCCTTCCTGATTCGGTTAGCGCTGACGGAAGAGGACCTCGAGCTGTTCAGCGATCAACTGAGCGCCATTGTCGATTACTTCAACCGTTTGGCGGAGGTGGATGTTACGGGGGTTGAGCCGTATCGGCAGCCCACACTGCCCCGGAGACGATTGCGTGAGGATGTCGTGAGTCCTTCGCTGCCGCGTGAGGCCTTTTTGACCAATGCCCCCGACCGCCAAGATGGGTATGTCCGTGTGCCGGTAGTGCTGGATGTCCCCGATGGCGCATAAGGAAGCAGCTATGGCATTGCACAACCTGACCATCCAGGCTGCGCACGATCTGCTGCGTCGTGGCGAGGTCAGCGCAGTGGAGCTGACTCAGGCAGCCTTAGACCGCATTGACGAGGTCGATCCGGCGGTCAAAGCCTATGTGACAGTGTGTGAAGAGTCAGCGCTGGCCGAAGCGGCGGCAGCAGATCGACGCCTGCAAAGTGGTGCGGGGGTCACGCCGCTGACGGGCATTCCCTATGGGGTGAAGGACTGCCTCTCGACAATAGGGGTTCGGACGACCTGTTCCTCAAGGATCCTTGAGGATTACCTACCACCTTACGATGCTACCGTGATAGCGCGGCTGCGCGCTGCTGGGGCGGTTCTGGTGGGCAAACAGAATATGGACGAATTTGGAATGGGGTCCTCCTGTGAGAACTCTGCCTTCTTCGAGAGCCACAATCCCTGGGATCTAGCGCGGGTACCAGGCGGTTCCAGTGGGGGATCTGCAGCGGCGGTAGCAGCGGGGATGGGTCTCTTTGCCCTTGGTGAGGACACCGGAGGGTCGGTGCGCATGCCGGCAGGATTCTGCGGCGTGACCGGCCTGAAGCCAACCTACGGGCGCGTGTCACGCTATGGTCTTATCGCGCTGGCATCCTCCTTCGACAGCATCGGGCCTTTGACCCACGATGCCTGGGATGCGGCGTTGGTATTGCGGACCATCGCCGGTCACGATCCGCTCGACAGCACCTCACTGGACGCCCCGGTGCCTGCCTATGGCAGGTGCCGCCGCGAGAATCTCCAGGGTATGCGCCTGGGCGTGCCGCTGGAGTATTTTGCGCACGGTATCGAACCGCCGGTGGCGCATGCCCTGCGGGCAGCGTTGGATCATCTGGAAGGCTTGGGTGCTGAATTGCACGAGGTCTCGTTGCCACACACCGATCATGCGATCTCTATTTACTATCTGATTCTTACCGCGGAGGCGAGCTCGAACCTCGCCCGTTTTGATGGCGTGCGTTTTGGGCTGTCGCATCCTCTTCGAGACGCTGGTGAAGAGGTGGACGTACTTGAGCGCTATCTCCAGACGCGTGCCCACGGCTTCGGCGACGAGGTGAAGCGGCGGATCATGTTGGGTACCTTTGCTCTCTCTGCCGGTTACTATGATGCTTACTACCTGCAGGCCCAGCGGGTGCGTACGCTGCTGCGGCAGGATTTCGAGCGTGCCTTCGAGAAGGTGGATGCACTGATCGCACCGGTTTCGCCGACGACTGCCTTCCGAATCGGTGAGAAGATTGACGATCCGTTGCGTATGTATCTCTCCGACGTTCACGTCGTGGCGGCAAACCCGGGTGGCGTTTGTGGGCTGGCGGTGCCCTGCGGTTTCGCTGCGGAGTTGCCGGTCGGGATGCAGATCATCGCCCCCCCATTGGGAGAGCAGGTCCTCTTCGACGTAGCGGGCGCGTACCAGGCCACAACGGACTGGCACGCGGCCCGTCCCAAGATCGACGTTAGGGGGTAGGCTGTGGTCATTGACAAGTATGAGCCTGTAATCGGGATGGAGATTCACGCTGAGCTGCGCACAGCCTCGAAGATGTTCTGTGGGTGTGCGGTAGTCGACACGACGGTGGCGGCGCCCAACACCGCCATCTGTCCCGTCTGTACTGGGCTGCCGGGGGCGATGCCGACGGTGAATGAGCATGCGGTGACGCAGGCGATGTTGGTGGGGCTGGCCCTCAACTGCGAGATCAACGCCTTCACCAGCTTTGCCCGCAAGAACTACTTCTATCCCGATTTGCCCAAAGGGTATCAGATCTCCCAGTTTGATCACCCCCTGGCGACAGACGGCTGGATCGAGGTGGCAACCGAGGCAAGTGACCCGCTGCGCGTCGGGGTTCGGCGGGCGCATCTGGAGGAGGATACGGCCAAGAGCTTCCACGTCCCGTCCGAACGCGCCGGTGTCGGTGCCTACACCCTGATCGACTACAATCGCTCCGGCGTGCCCCTGCTGGAGATCGTCTCGGAGCCGGATATGCACTCGGCGGCGGATGCTTACGCCTACGCGACGAAAATCCGTGAGATCCTCCGCTATCTGGAGGTCAACTCAGGTGATATGGAGAAGGGGGTCCTGCGGTTTGAGGCCAACGTCTCAGTGCGGCTGCGAGGTGCCAGGACATTGAGCACGCGGACTGAGATCAAGAACCTCAACAGCTTCCGGGCGCTCACCCGGGCCATCACGTATGAGATCACGCGGCAGATGGACGCCATGGAGTCCGGAGAGACCATCGCCCAGCAGACATTGGGCTGGGACGAGGCACGGGATGCGACCTTCGTCCAACGCAGCAAGGAGCAAGCTCAAGACTACCGTTATTTCCCCGAGCCGGATCTACCGCCACTGACGATCGATCGAGGTTGGGTCGCCGAGGTGCGTGCGACCGTTCCGGAGCTGCCAGCGGCCAAATTTGCACGCTTTCTGGAGGTCTACGGCCTCCCCGAAAATGACGCCCGCATTCTGGTGGCCGAGCGGGCACTGGCCGATTACTTCGAGCATGCCGCCGAGGCTTACGCGAAGGACCCTGCAGATTTGAGCAAATGGATGGTGGGGGAGCTTGCCTACCTGATGAACCGCGATGGGCTCACGATTGAACAAGTCCCGGTGACGCCGGAGGCGCTGGCTAAGCTGGTCGCTCTGGTGAGCGACGGCACGCTCAACCAGAACAGCGCTAAAGAGGTGTTGGAGACGATGGTCGAGACGGGTAAGCCGCCGGGGACTATCGTGCAGGAGCGGGGCTTAGTACAGATCTCAGATGAGGATCGCCTCTCTCAGGTGGTCGATGAGGTCCTTCTGGAGAATCCGGAGCAGGTGAAGAGCTATCTGGCGGGGAAGACATCACTGCTGCAGTGGTTTATGGGCCAGGTGATGCGTAAAACGCGGGGTCGCGCTCAGCCCCAGATGGTGCTGGCGCTGTTGCGTGAGAGGCTAACGGCGCGCCAGAAATAGGTGGGCGCCGAGGTCCCAGCCAATCGTCTGTGGCCAGGGCCCGGGCGCCCTAAGCTTGCTCACTTTCGTGGCGGAATTTAGGATTCGCGAGTCCGCGCTTGCTGTCGTTTTTTGGTGATTCCGATGATGATCAACACCACGACAACGCCAGCGATGACAGCCGGCAGCCACGGAGGAATCATCATGATCTCCTCGGGTAGTTCATCCGGCGGGACCTTGGCCTGAGACCAATCGACACCGCCGGATCGTGCTCCGGTGGTGTCTACTGCCGTGAAGTCGGCGTCGGCGACATCTACCCGTTTGAGGGTGGCGGCAGTTAGGTCAGCATTGGTGAAGTCAGCGCCCTTGAGATTGCTGCCGCCGATCATGATGGCCGTCAGATTGGCGTTCTTCGCGATGCTGCCTTCAAGGTTGCAGCCCAGTAGCCGGGTGTCTGTCAGATCGGCGTTCGAGAGGTCCGCGTCCTTCAGGTTGACACCGAGGAACTTGGCGGCAGCGATCTGAGCATTGCTCAGGATAGCCTTGGCCAGATTGACACCCATGAACTTCGTCCCTCTGAGGTTAGCGTTGGAGAAGCTCGTCTCACTGGCGTCGGCGCCGGCGAAGATACTGTGGTTGAGATCGGCGTTCGCTAGATTGGCGCCCTTCATGTTGAGGCCCGCGAACTTCGTTTACTCCAGCGCCATACCGCTCATATCTAACCCTGAGAGATCGCGGTCGGCTGCGATCTTCTGCATCACATCCACCTTGCTCTGCGGCTTTGGAGCCGTCGGCGCCTCGGTATCCTCCACTATGGTCTCCGTCAACGTCCCTTCGATTTGGGTGCTGTCCTGGCTCATTTTCTCCATCCTTTCGTCGCTGTCCGCATCTTCTTTGGTCAAACGTCACGCTCCGCGTCACCACGGCCCAGGGGCGGCGGTTCGACGTCTCCGCTCTATGCTTATATACGGATTGTCTGTAAGTGGGTTGCATCCAGAATGGGAGAAGCGTTCCAGGATTCAGGTTTCGGCGTAGACACTCTGAAAAGGGAGCTTCTCTGTCCATCATTGCTGCTAGCTACCGGACAGTTTGCGCACCAAGCTCCGCTCTCGGTCAGTGTCTTGGTCCTATGGATCAATGCGGATAGCCAAGACTTATCTGTTGGCTGCCATATCGGATTTGGAGAGCTCGGGACAACGGATCTCAGGCAATTGCAGTACTGTCTGAATGGTGGGAAATACCAGAAAGCCTGGATTCGTACTGATGGAGTAGCGAGACCATCATCCGGGTGATGGTCTCGTTCCCTTCTCTCCGAAAGTGTCCGGTAGCTAATCATTGCTGCATCAGTCGCAATATTCAGTGCGCATAACGCCCAATCTCGCCAAAATGAGTCCATACTGTTTGTTATGTAGGCTCTGAGTGGCTTAAGAGCATCTATTCGAGCTCTGCAAAGGCATCCACAAGCTCCAACTGACGTCCCGAATACCCGTTTTGATGATGCATTGTGCCCAGTATCATGT
>PWVB01000078.1 GCA_003562365.1 Anaerolineae bacterium | reverse complement strand
GTTATTATTATCATTACTATCGTTATAACTATGACGATGTCTATCGCGATGAGCAAGCACGAGGTGACAACGGTGCATCACCGGGTAAGCAGCACACGAGGCGTAGCGTCCGGGCCGAGGAGGCGCAGAGCCGTGGCTAAAGGCTGGATTACACGCTTGTCTGTGATGATCATGATCGTGGCGGTTGTGGCTTGCACTGCCGGTCCTGAGGCAGTGCCGACCTTCGTCCCTCCCACGCTAGACGCCGAGCCGACAGGGGGAGAGACATTTCTATCGCGCCCGACCTACACCATCACCCGCGACACGCTGCGGGATGAACTCAGTGTGCGAGGGGAGCTGGTCGCTGCTGACCAGGAGGTACTCTATTTTCCGGTCAGCGGCATCTTGCGAGAAATCGAGGTGGCGCCAGGGGAGTCAGTGGTGGCTGGGACCGTTCTTGCGAGGCTTAGCGCTCCCTCGTTGGAGCAGCAGGCACTGCAACGGGCGGCGGACCTAACCATCCGCCAACTGGAGTTGGCTCGCTTGGAGGCTGGTAGCCCGCCGACAGAGACGCTGGCAGAGACGTCGGCAGTTGTCTTCAACTTGGCGATTGCTCGCGAGCGGATGAGCTTGGCCGATGCGCTTTACGCGCACACCGAGTCACTGTTGGCCCAGACGGTACTGCTGGCGCCGTTTGACGGAACCGTGGTCAATTTCACCAAGCAGCTCGGTGGGCGGGTGGATCCCTACGAGTCGGTAGGAGTGTTGGCAGACTTGAGCGCACTGCGCGTCGAGGCGATGGTGCCGGTTGCGCAGCGTGAGCGTGTCAGCATGGGTGACGGTGCCAGCGTGCGCATTGACGGATTCCCGAATCGGACCTACAGTGGTGTGGTGATCGCGGTGGATGAGGAACCCAACGTGCGACAGGGTATGCCGACCTATGCGATGACGGTAGCGCTTGACGCAGGTCAGGCCCCCCCGCCGGTCACGCAGATCGGGGCTGATGTAGCGCTGGTTGGCGCGATCCGCGAGAATGTGCCCTGGATACCGATCAACGCGCTTGTCAACGTGGGTGACCAAACCTATGTGGATCTGTTGACAGAAACCCGCATCGAACGTGTGCCGGTGACGCTGGGTGTCGTTAGCGGGCAGCGTGCCGAGGTGGTAGCGGGCGTAGCAGCAGGAGATGTGATCGTCTTTCCATAGTCTTCACGGCATTCCCCTCCCCATTTATGATCTTTAACAATTTAATCGGGTACTAGAACTGCCTGCTCTCGCAGCTGCCGAGCAGGCGGATCTATTAACCGGTCAAACTGTTAAAGCTCATCAGAGGGGACAGTCGTCACAGGCTTGGGATTGTTGTGGGCCACAGCGTCGTTCTTGAGTCCCGACTAGCCTCGCGGTTGTATGGTGAGTTGTGCCTTCCGCGGCGACCGGCCGAGCTCTGGATTCGGTGATCGCAGAGGTGCTCAGATCCGCTCTCTACCGCAGAGCAACTTGGCTGGGGTATATCGTACAGTAGCTGCGGTCGCTTGGCGGTTTAGCATCGATACTCGCCATTCTGGTCATGCTGGCTCAGGGCGCGAATGTCCTGAAGAAAGGGATTGGGGCTGCGCGGCGCGTGATGCGGCACCTGCGGTTCATCCTGACGAATCCGCCACAAGCGCTCGTGGACCGTGGTCAGATTCACGGTTGCCATATGCACCTTGAGCTTCTCGGTAAGCACCAACTCGCCGTGAGAGGCCAACTGCTCGGCTAGCTCGAGCAGATTGGGATGTAGCCGTTCGGCACAGATCCGCCCGTAACTCTCGTAGATCACTGCCACCGTCTGATCAAAGTCTGACTGGTAGACCTGGGACCGCTGCTGCTGCCACGGTTGTCGCTCCAGTCGCCCCCTAAGCAAGCGTATCAGGCTTCTCCGCTGCCGATCGGTCACGGTCTCTGTCTTGTTCATTGGTCGGCCCTTCTCCACTCGATTAGACTTCTGGTAGTAAGGATGCATTTTCCGTAGGTGCTTGTACACTTCGTCAATGGTCATCTTATCGTTTGTGGCCATCATTTCTCCTGGTAGCATCATCAATCTTGGGAACGATAAAGCTCCGGTAACCTTCTGCACTGGTGAGTATTTGGCTTGTGGTGTTAGCATAACAAAGGTACAATGTAGGTGTTAGTGTGGGGCGTGAAGGACTTCGCCAGGCCTAGGCGTTGTGGTCCGGGCAATAGAGGAGCAGCAGATGACAACCGAGCATATTGACACTGTTGAGCTTGAGATATCGGAGCCGGCCCTGGAGGCTAAATCGCTCGGGATGCCGGATGTCGATTCCTCGGCTTTTGACCTGGACGAACACTCACTCTATTTCAACCGTGAGTTGAGCCTGCTTCAGTTCAACTACAGAGTGCTGGTGGAAGCGCTTGACGAGACGCGTCACCCACTTCTGGAGCGGATCAAGTTCTTCTCAATCTTCTTCAACAATATCGACGAGTTCTTCATGGTGCGGGTTTCGGGTCTGCGGCGGCAGTTGGCTGCGGGCGTGGTCGAGGCGCCGCCAGATGGGATGACGCCCGCCGAGCAGCTAGCGGCGATTCGGCGGGACTTTCTGCCTATGCTGGAGGAGGCTATGCGTTGCTGGCGGAGGGATCTGCTGCCCAATCTGCAGGCCGCTGGAATCCAGATCTTGCGCTATCGAGATCTCAAGGGC
>PWVB01000221.1 GCA_003562365.1 Anaerolineae bacterium | reverse complement strand
GGCTGTCCGTCACCACCGGGAAGTGGGGCGGCTGAGGGTGGGGAGCGGGGCATTGAGCCCTTGAGTCCGACCGCCTGACCCTTTGGAAGAAGGCGGAGGGACATCCGGAGCTCTGATACGTTACGGATGGCTCTTCTGAAAGGCGATCAAAAGGGCGGGGGGCGTCAATCTCAGCTCCAATATCCGCCGTCTGCTAAAGGCTGTCGGTGATTGGCGCTATCACGCCAGACCGGATGCTGCCAGCGATGGGCCGCAATGACGCGTTGGCTAGACTGAGCATCTTTGAGTAGCTCTAGCATCCGTCGGGCCCCGTTGCCGGCAAGCTGCTGGCGGTAAGGGACCCACGCCCCGCCCGCTGCCATCGCCTCATCACAGACCTCCAGCGTGCTGGGGCGACCGATTCATCTAGCGCAGCTGCCGCGTTACGCGCCAGATCTGAACCTCGGTCAGGGGGAGTGGAAGTGGGCGACGGGTGTTGTCCCCTTCTCGCTGAAGCCCACAACCGGCTGCGCCGTGCGAGGGCGCGCCTGCGACGTAAGGCGCTTGTCCCTCAAGGTTTCCCCCGCGGAGTCTATCCAGACCTCGTCTTGGCTTGTTTTCGTCAGGTCCAGCCGTGGACCGATGCGGGGCGGATGGGGCGCCGGGCGAGTCTTTGCGGCCGAGGGTGACCTCATCCAGGGCCCAGCGAGCCTGGTGTAGATCGTTCTCTGGTTGGACGCGACAGCGCTGCGGGTTTTGGCCTCTCGGCGCCGCCGGGTGTCGCGGGCTGACCCACAGCGCCCGAGGGCTGCTGTGCGCCCCTGGCCGCTGGTGTGCACCGGTGTTCTGCTCCCCCTGAGCGCCCAGCCCCCGGAGGTAGAGCGTTCTGCCGGTGAGCTCGTGGAGGCGCTGATCGCTGGGGCGCCGGATCGTCAGGGCGCGGCCGTCGCGCTGGTTAGCCGGGCTGGGGTGGACGCCGGCAGGCCGGGGGTGGGGCCTGAGCTGCACACCGCGCCTATCGACGCGTTGATCGCGCTGCGGCAGAGCGCGGCGGTGGTACCGGTGCTGGGCCAGCGTCCTGCCGAGGTCGATGGCCTGGTCGAGGTCGCGCCGCCCACCATCGCCAGCACCGGCTGGATCGGCGAGCATCCCGTCCCCAAGGCCCCATACGCGCGCGTATGGGGCCTTGGGGTTGGGAGCACAATTAGAGGCTCGGCGAGAGCGTCCCAGCCTCCGGTCCCACCACTGCGGCAAGGCGCCCTCTCTCCTCTTGTCCTGGCCCCGTATGCGATGGCCTGTGGTACCCGGTTGGCCCGCGAGATGCGCGCCCGTAAGGCCGTCAGTCAGGTATGGCGCGCAGGGCGAACTGGAGCCGTGGGGCCTGGCGCCGGGGGCGTTGGTGGTGCGCCTGCCTACGGAGGAGTGGGTGCGTGCCGTGCGGGGGGCGATGGTCGCCAATACCCGCGGAAGGGCGCGCGGCAGACACAGCGGGCTGATACGGCTGAGGGCGGCGCTGCGAAGGAATCCGGGTGGGCAGCACGGCAGCCAGCATATCTCCTCAAGGCGTCAGCCCGGTGGGCGCCTGGGACACGGCCGGCAGCGTCTGGGCACAGATCCCGGTGCTCGGCGGAGAGGGTCTTGAGGAGACGGCTGTGCGCGGCGGTTCCTGGCGGGGTGGTCAGAGCTATGCAGGATGCACGTTGAGTACGGGCTCCAGTACCTTGGTCTGTGGCGGCGCGCGGGTACTGCGTCGTGGTCCCGTTGCTCGATTCCGGCTCCTGAGGGTTGGTGCCACCGCGGCCTCCCGGCGCGGGCCAATGCCTGTGCCCCGCCAGGTCGGTTCTATCATCCGCGGGCCCGGCCGTCAGACCGGCCCGCCCCGTCTCGCGTCGGGACGCGGGCAGTTGAAGGTCGCTGGCCTTCCGGCGACGGCGCCAGGGGCCGGCACCGTCGCTGTGAGAGCGCTTCAGGCAGCGCTTTCCTAGTAGATGCTGCGCATCTGCCAGAGGTCGAGCGAACGGAGCGCGGCGTCCGCGCCCTGCGCCCTCAGGGAGACGCCCAGGCTGTCCTCCCGGCCCGGGTAGACCCGTACGGCCAGGCATTGGCGGCCGTTGGCGAAGACCTCGACCACGCTCTTATCGATGAAGACGCGCAGCTGCAGCGTCTCGTCCGGCGCCACGTAGACCGGCGCGATCTCCGGGGCGCGGGATGCCGCATCGGGCAGTTCGGAGCTGTAGGTCGTGTCAAGGGCGATCAGGCTGTCGCGCGATTCTTGAAACCGCGTCCAGCCGTCACTGCGCTCCCAGTCTACGTAGCCCCGATCCCTGTAGAACGCGATGCGGGTGTACTCTTCCTTGCCGGGAGAACGCAGCACATTGAGTTCCAGTGTCTGAGCGTCTTGCGGATCGAACTCGGCGGCAATCTCGACGGCGTTGCCCCCCACGCCGTCCAGTACGATCTCGCGGTTGGCGGGCAGCACTCGCGCCGCCACGGGCTGGTGGTCACCGCGAAGCGACTCCAGGTCGCCGGCCGGCTGCACCGCCAGGGCATCCTTGCCGGTTAAGGTGAGACGCCGCGGCAGGCTGAGGATCTGATCCCAACCGGGGGTGGGTTTGGCAGCGTTGATGTTGAAGAGGGCGATGACACCGCCCTGACCGTCGGGCGTGGCCGTGGGCGCGTGCACGCCGCCGGGGTACCAGGGGCCAAAGGTGAACCGCCCGCCAAAGGTGACGACGAACTTGTCGCGATCGGTATCGTAGTCCCCCAGCAGGTAGTGCCCACCGCTCATGTGGCTGAAGTGCAGGAGGATGTGCCGGTCGCCGATCGGCCAGAAGTAGGGGCAGCCGCCGTCGTCGCCGGGCAGGCCGAAGATATCGTCCTCCAGAAAGGGGTGGAGATAGCGCCAGGTCACCAGATCGCGCGAGCCGAAGAGGAACTCTGCCCGCCGGCGGCGCCCGCTGGGACCGTGGGGTAGGGCGCCGCCGGAGATGGAGTAGTAGACGTTGCCCTCTTTCCAGATGCAGGGATCGTAGACGAAGTTGATCGCCCCGGCGGGCGGTGGGTTGCCGCCCACGCCGGGCAACTGCTCTTTCCCTGTCGTGCGCGTCCAGATGGGACACGGGTTGGGGATGACGGCGGTGCCCGTGACTTTCTCCCAGTGCAGCAGCAGCGGGTCGCGTGCTACGGCCACCATGTTGCCGAGCTCGTGACCGTGGTACATGGCGATCACCCGGTCCGCTTCCACCAGCGTTGCACCCGACCAGCAGGATTCCTCGGGGCCGGGCGTGAGGGCGTGGGGCAGGTCGCGCCAATGGATCAGGTCGTCGCTGACAGCGTGGCCCCAATGGGGCCGCGGGTCGGCCGGTGGAAAGGCCTGATAGAAGAGGTGCCACCGCCCCTGCCAGAAGCAGAGCCCGTTGGGGTCGTTCAGCGCGCCCTCGGGGCTCACAAAATGATACTGCGGCCGGTACGGGTCAGCGGCCAGCTGCTCTCGGGACGCCGCGAACCGGCGCAGGATCGGGTGTTGGCGGCGTAGCGCCTCCTGCGCCGCTTCCGCTGTGTCTCTATCCGGTGTCGTCTTTGAATGCCCCATCGGCTACCTCCCGTCTGACTTCTGAAAGGCACGCGCTCTTCAAGGGACGCCTTGCGAGGCGGTGCCGGAAACGAGCTGTGTGTAGTTATCTTCCAGGAACGCCAGCTTCTCGTCTAACGTCTCTCCGTCAAGCGCCGCCTCGTAGTTGAGCGGGCCGGGAAATCCCACGTCCCGCAAGGCTGCCAGAAAAGCGGGCCAGTCGATGACCCCGCGCAGGGGCGGCCAGTGCTTCTCGTCAACGCCGTCGTAGTCGGAGCAGTGCAGGGCAATGAGCCGCGGCCCTAGGCTGCGCACCACATCCGGCAGCGCGGCGAAGTTGGCCATGAGGTGGTTTGTGTCCAGGCAAACCCCGGCGGTGCTCGGGTCGGTGCTCTCAAGAAGCGTCAGCAGCTCCTGGCCCGAGTTTCCCAGGCACGTGCGCGGCAGGAGCTCCACGGCGATCCGGCATCCGGCCTTCCCGGCTGCGTCCGCCATAGTCCGGATGCTGCGCTTGGCCTCCGCCATTCGAGGAGCGCGCTCCTCGTCGCCAATCGGTTCCGCACTGGCGTGGACGACGACCATCGGGGCCTGCATGCGCACCGCCAGGTCGAGCGCCGCGCGGAATGCATCCAGACCCGCCTCCACCGTGGCAGGATCGGGGGAGGAGAGGTCCAGCGAGCCGCCGAAGGCCGCGTGGACGGTGCGCGCTGTCACCCCTGCGGCAGCCAGCAGGCGGCGCATCTCAGCCACGTGGCGTTCGCTCTTGTTGAACTCCGGCTCCCACAGCTCGACCGCTTTGACCGACGATCCGGCGAGACGTTCCACTGTGGCGAGCTGCTGCTCCGGGTCAAGTGCGTTCAGGGACACGCCCAGCGGAAGTTGCGCAGTATGCGGCGTCGTCATCTTTGTCCTCCCGTGTTTTAGAGACTCGTTGTGAGCTACTATGTTGAATGGTAGGCCGATGTAATAGAAAGACAAACCGGTGGTAGAATCTCCCCAGGGTGGGGCCGGACTGTATGCGCAGCTGCCCCTCAAAGAGCCAACGAGGAGATGAACATGAAGATCGTCGTGTTGGGCGCAGGTATGGTGGGGAGCGCGATGGTGCGGGATCTGGCGCCGGAGGCGGACGTCACGGTTATCGACCGGGACCAAGGGGCTCTGGACCGGTTGGCGGCACGGGTTTCCTGCAGCGGCATCCGGGCGGATCTGCGTGAGATCGGTGATCTGGCGCCCTACGTCTCCGACTGCGATCTGGTCATCTGTGCGGTCCCCGGGTTCGTGGGCTTTGAGACGTTAGAGAAGGTGATCCGCGCGGGCAAAGACGTCGTCGACATCTCGTTTTTTGCCGAGGATGCCTTCCGGCTCGACGACCTGGCCCGCGATATGGGCGTTACGGCGGTGGTGGACTGCGGTGTCGCCCCCGGCCTGTGCAACCTCATCGCCGGCTACGTCGCGGGTCGTCTGGACCGCCTTGAGCGCTACGCGTGCTATGTGGGCGGGCTGCCGCAGGTGCGGCAGTGGCCGTATGAGTACAAGGCCGTCTTCTCGCCCATCGACGTGCTGGAGGAGTACACGCGTCCCGCCCGTTACGTGTCCAACGGCGAGGTCGTGGTGCGACCGGCGCTCTCTGAGGTTGAGCTGATAGACTTTTCGGGCGTGGGTACCCTTGAGGCCTTCAACACCGACGGGCTGCGCACGCTTGTCCGAACACTCGATGCCCCCTTCATGAAAGAGAAGACCCTGCGCTATCCCGGTCACGCCCAACTGATGCGCGTATTCCGCGAGAGCGGTTTCTTCGGCACGGAGCCGCTGGAGGTGGAAGGCCAGCGGGTGCGGCCCATCGATCTCACCTCAAGCCTGCTGTTTGAGGCGTGGAAGATGGCGCCGGGAGAGAGGGATCAGACGGTCTTCCAGGTGATTGTGGAGGGGCCTAGGGATGGGCGGCGCTTCCGCATCACCTACGATCTGCTGGATAGATACGACACTGAGACCGACACCTCGTCGATGGCCCGCACCACAGGCTACACCTGCACCATCGTTGCCCGCCAGCTCCTCCGGGGTCTCTTCACGCAAAAGGGCATCTGTCCGCCGGAATTTGTGGGCGCCACGCCGGGGTGCTTCGAGGACTTGATGGCGGGCTATGCAAAGCGCGACATCCATCTCGAGGAGCACGTCATCGAGATGGATCCGTAGGCCGCCGGTTGCCTGAGATTCGCTGCGCCTGCTCTCAATCGCCGCCGCGCAGACGACGAGCCACGCCTCGGCACGCACCCTCTGACAGCCGCTGCACCGCGACTTCCAGGAACCGCCGCGCCACTTCCACGGGGATGGGCTCGTAGCCCTCGCAGAGCGGGCAGGGCCGGCTGCTTCCGCGCCCGGTACAGCCCGAGCGTCGGCCCGTACGCGTCAGCGAGCGGCAACTGCAGGTCGACGGATGCGTTCACGCGCTGGAAGCCGGCATTCATCAGCGCCATCAAGTGCAGTCCGCTGAACTCCTCTCCAGGCAATGACCGAAGCTTGTACTCCCGGTCGGGTGAGGTGCAGTCGAGCCCGCCCTGGCCCAGCAGCGCGCTCTCACTCACATCCGGTGCCTATGCCTGGAGCTCGGTGCCCAAGCCTGCCTCGAGCGCGTTCAGGTAGGCTCGTCTGGCCGTGGTCAGATCGAAGAGGGCCATTCCGACGGACTTGGAGAAGGTCGTGCCGTGACGACCGCGCGCCGGAGGGCATCCGGAGGCAATGAGGTGACCCAGCGTCTCGATCTGGTTCTCCTGGAGGAGCCCGCTCCGTAACGGCACGATCAGCTCACCTGACTCCTCTTTGGCGAAATCGAGGTCCACCCATACCTTGTCGACGAGCCTGAACAACGCATCAGGGTACTCACGGACCTCTGGTTCGAACGACCCGATGGCGACACAGTGCTTGCCCACGAATAACGCCGGATCGTCAGGAAAGACCGGCTGCCGAGCCGTCGTCGCCGTGATCAGAATGTCGGATGAACGAGCCAGGGCTTCCGGTGAGTCGGCAACCTCAATCTGGGCTCTCACCGGTGACGCACGCAGTCGCTCAGTCAGAGCCTCCACCGCCAGGGGCTCAATGTCATAGAGCCCGATCCTTACAATGTCCCGCACCGCACAGGCGTAGAGAAGCTGATAGTAGCCTTGGACCCCACATCCAACCAGGCCTACGGACCGCGACTTGGCCCGGGCCAGATAGCGGATGCTGATCCCGGTCACGGCCCCGGTGCGCATCGCGGTGACGGCCTTCCCATCCAACAGTGCCAGGATCTCCGCCGTCGCACGGTCGTATAGAACGACGATACCGTCGATCACCGACCTGCCTTGGGGGCGATTCCCAGGATAGACGCTGACGAGCTTGGTGACCATATGATCCCCGGTCGCGCAGGGCATCAGCAGAAGCTGGTTGCCCTCACCGGTGGCCATCGCCAGACGCTCGGGCATCGAGAACGACCGCGCTTCGTAGACTCGCAGCGCCTCCTCAACACTGCTAAGGAGGTCCTCGGGCGTCAGCGCTTGTTGGATGTCACTGTCATTGAGGTACAACATAGCGTCTCCTTCATTCGCCGGGGACAGGATGGGAAAAGGCGCGCCAGACAAACGCAGCCTGAGCAGGCGCCGTAGGCATAGCGTCTAGCGGCCTTCAGCACCGCGATTGAGTCGTGCTTCGATTTCGCGTGAGGCCCTGGTGACGGAAAGGCCGCCCAGAGCCGTACAGCGCAGCGCGCTAGGCAGGCTCTCGCCCACCCGGAGCATCGTCTCGATAACTTCATCCAGCGGCACGATCGCATCGTAGCCGGCCAACGCCATATTGGCGCAGGCCAGCGCATTGCTCGCAGCCATGACGTTCCTTCCCAGGCACGGAACCTCGACTCGATTAGCCACGGGATCACAGATCAGGCCCAGGATATTCTGAAGCGCCATCGATGCCGCGGAGACCGCCTGCGCCGCCGTACCCCGAGCCAACGTGACCAGGGCGGCGGCAGCCATCGCGGAGCCAGCGCCACATTCGGCCTGGCACCCGGCGACCTCTGCTGCGAAGGTGGCCTGGGCAGCGATGAAGACGCCAACCAGCCCCGCCGCCAGCATCGCCTTCGCCGCCTCAGTCACATCTAGGCCCATCGCATCGACGGCACCAAGGCAAGCGCCAGGCAGCCCGCCGCACGCGCCAGCCGTCGGCGCAGCGACGAAGACACCCATGGCGCTCTTGACCTCCATCAGGGCCGTCACATAGAGAACCATCTGATTGAGTATGCCGCCGTCCAGCAACTTGCCGTCCGCGAGTGCTCTCCGGAAGCCCTCGGACTGCTGTCCCAGGATGCGGTCGGCGTAGTCCGTGCCCGCAATGCCCTGCCGGATGGCAGACTGCATAATGCGAACCGTCTCCTGCATCTGACTTAACACCTGCTCGTGGGTCAGGTTCCCTCTGGCGCTCTCATAGCAGCACGCAAGCTCCCAAAGCAGCAGGCCCTTGTCATCGTTGTAGGCGGTCATCTCATCACAGGTGATGAAGGGAACGCGTAGATTCTGCCGCGAGAGCACGGGCAACACCGGCGACAAAGTCCTGATCTGGAGTATCTCGAACGCCGTGCCAGCCCGTGTGCAGAGCTCGTCCGTCAAAAAACGCTGAGCTTTGACCTCGACGAAATCGCTACCGGCACCGGCGTGACCTAAGATCGCGTCCGCCTCGATCCACGTTGCTAAAGCCTGAACCAGGGAGCCAGGGTCGCCACGCACGTAGAGCAACGTCTCATAGGTATCACCGCGGATCGACACCCGCGCCCCGTCGATCTCAATGACCTCGATCATCCCACCTCCGGTGGAGAGGGCACTCAGAACGTGAGTCTCATCGGCATTTCTGAGCGTCAGTCTGTAGGTGTTGGGATGGGAGGCCCCGATCTCGGTCACCCGAAAGACAACCTCAATCCCGGCCTCCGCGATGGCCTGAACCGATGACGCCAGCCGTTCATCTGTGGCATCCCACCCCAGAAGGCCACCACACAGCCCCATATCGGATCCCTGTGTCTTGTGGGTGGTCGCCAGCGCCCCCGTCGGGTCGAACTCGACCAGCACGTGGCGCAGGTCGCCATCCATCAGGTCGCGCGCCAGCCTGCCGATGCGCAACGCAGCCGCGCAATGGGAGCTAGATGGCCCCCGCATCACCGGGCCGATCGCGTCATTGAAGATACTCGGATAATCCTGCATCAACACCTCACTCAACCACAGCGTTCTCAAGGATACCGATGCGCAATGGCCCCCGGCCCGCCCCACGAGGAGGAGACGGCTATTACTCTGCCGCCAGCCTGCAGCTTTGAGGGCTTGATCATCGGCCCATCCAGACGTCTCAAGTGCGGTAGTTCCACCATCTGTATCGGGTGTGCCTTCGCCGCCTCATGGTCAAAGACGACACCCAACCCCGGCAACGTGGGTGGCAGCAGATAGCCATCTTCCCACCTTACTCTCTATGAACTCTTGATTGAACACAGCGAACCAATGGTCGTAGATGCTCTGGAATTCCTCAACCGTAGAAACATCATCCAAAACAACAAGATGAGGATAGATGCGACCATCCTCAAGCTCAAACTTGGACTCAGTTAATCTGACAACCATTGCTTTTCTCACCTCTCACACCCAACTACAGCACAGGTTGTAGTGTTTCAAGTAGGTTTGGTCAGGGTAACCGCTAACTCTTGCAACCCCACGCCGGAGTCCCAGGCTCCGGCAAGGGTGTGCCATTCGACCTCTACCAGCCACCGGGCCCTCTGAACTCGTCCGATATCTGCATCATTCACAGCCATCGGACCTGACTTGCCGCTTCGTGCGGCCCGCACGAACTCCTGCAACATGGCCATAACCTTATACCTGCAGCTGTGCTGGTCGTGGACTTCACTCAGGTACACCCGCCAGTCGGCCTCACGGCCTGCAGCCTGATAGCCTATGTGCGCTCGCGTCAGCCAGCTCACGCGTAGTAATCGTACATATTCGACAAGGTTGTCCGGTAGGCTGGCCCTCAGCCAGGATGAGCTGGTTCTGGGTTAGCCATCAAGAACCGCCCTTGGCTCAATCGTCTCTACTTCAGTAGCAAACCGATAGTGCTTACACCAATGCCGCTGGGGGCCTTTGGCCATCAAACCCAACTTGACGATCTCGGCTATCGTATCCCCATAGGGTCAAAGGTCTCCCCCTTCCGCGCAGGCGAGTATACAGCCGGTAGAGGATGGAGCGACCCGGCTAGGTCTCACAGAGCATATCATCGGCTGAACGACGCAGGCGTGTTCTGCCGCCGGATGACCACTTCGCCGATTGTTGGGATCGTCGTCAGGGTGTCTACTGCGCACCGATCAATCCAGCTTCGCGCAGACGTCGCATCAACGCGCGACGGCGGCTGTACTGATCACGGATCTGATCCAGGCGTTCCTCGAAGGCAGACTGTCGATTCTGATATTCGGCCAGATCCTGGAGTTTCTTCAGGAGCCGCACAGCCTCCTCGTACGCCTTTGACTGAGATCGTTGGATCAACGCGTCAACCTCGCACCAGGTCTCATCCTCCTGCCCGGCGAGCGCTTTCAAATCCGCCAACCGCTTAGCCTCGACGGCAGCCGCACGCTCCTTACGCCGGTGCTCTCTCAGAGCCTTGACCGCCGCGAACAGCGCGCCCACCGAGCGACGCTGGGTCGCCTCTCCCTTGGACACGTCGCTGAGCAGACCCAGCCGCCGATTCAACGCCAGGGACAGGTGCGGCTCTCCCTTTGCCAGTCGCAACAGGAAGGCATCTCGTTCCTCTGCTGGAAGCTTGGCGATCG
>PWVB01000132.1 GCA_003562365.1 Anaerolineae bacterium | reverse complement strand
TAAGGCGCTGCTCGCAGCATTGGTAGCATAAAAGCTAGGCGCCTGTCGCGTGTGGCCGACTACCAGCTTGCTGCTATCGAGTCGTGGTGTGATGCGATACACGTCGTAGTGGCATGGTCGATACTCACCTGGGTTCGAAGCAGGTCGAGGATATCGACATTCAAGGCAGTGACGTCAGCCCTGATTTGTTTGGAGATGCCCGCATCAGTCCCGGTGGGGTCGATGCGGATCTGGCTGGCGACGAACTGCAGTTTTGGGACCGGAGGCTCACACCGAATGCCCTGAACCTGTTATCGAAGCAATGGGCCCGTTGGTTGATGTCTGTACTCCAGTCAGGCGAACGGCGACTGTATGCTGAGGCTCGTTTAGTCGCGTCAGCGTTGTTAGCGGATTGCTGCCTGCTAATAGCCCCGGTTAGAGGCTAGTGCCTTCTAGAACACCAATGCCAGCTGCGGCGGTGGGTCTGAGAACATGGTGAGCTGTGCTCAGTTCCAGAAGATGGTGGTTCCTGTGTTTGACACTCTCTACAGCGAGTCACGGAAGACTCTCGTTGTTACGCACCACAGTATCCGAAACATGAATGGCCCGCGTGAAAGGTGGTTCTGACCAATAAAGAAGTGGTTGTGGGCTTGCAGAGATCGGACGGAGTGAGACCCCAGGTACTCACTCGCTGGCTGGCGAATGTCGGCTTGGTTGGAGCTGTAGAGCCAACGGACACGGCAGTTGATGACATCAAAAGCGCCAGTGGCCAGATGACCGGGTCGATTGCAGCCCCGCGCATCGAAAGAGTGCAAAGCGAGTGCGCCGTGCTGCGGTCGAGGGCCGCGACGGGCGCCGGTTATCGCATTGATGATCCCCAGAAGGTTGTGGCAAAGGGGCGACGACACAAGCGTCGATGGCCTTGAGCCCACACGAAGGCGGTCGATACAAGGCGCAGCAAGGGAAACTACAGAGCAAGGTCTTCTGGCGGCCTTTGGAGAGGGTCGCTACGAGCGAGAGTGGAAGGACCTTGAGGCTGACATAAGAACTGAAGCAGGGAACAGCCCCGATCAGCCCCGCAGGGGAGGGATCGGCCCCCTACGAGGAGAGGGGGATGGATGGTATGGTACGTCTTCTGGATGACGGAGTGGGCCAAGTTCTCCAGGCGCTGGATCGGCTTGGGCTGCGGGAGGAGACAGTGGTTGTCTTCTGTGCCGATCAAGGCGATTTTATGGCGAGCACCGTATGGCTTGCAGGGGAGGTGCATTTCTTGATTGCCTTACATGGTGAGTTCGATCGATGTTGTGCCCACGCTTTTGGCCCAGCAAGGATTCGATATCCCGCGTTCGATGCAGGGATCGGGACTACCTTCGGTGACTGCGGCCCCGCCACGGGATGCTGTCTTCTCCGAATACGGTGCCCGCGGTCCGCCCTTTACGATGTCCGATCTTCGCCAAATGCCAAAGCCTTACGGGTGGCAGGCGCTGATGCGTTCCCCCCTGCAGTGGCGAGAGGCCGAGGGGAGGCGGAGGATGGTGCGGACCCGGGCCTGGTAGTACGTTCACGACCCGATGGGTGATCTGGGTGAGCTATATGATCTGATCAAAGACCCTTGGGAACTGGAGAATGTGCTCTCAACACCCAATACATGCCGGTGATCGCAGCGGCGCAGCGGTGGCTGGTAGACTGGTCGATCACGATCAAGGATGCGACGCCGGTGCCTATGCCATAGTCGCCAAGGATCTGGCTTGACCGGGTATCAACATTGAGGTAGGACGAGATCAGCGCCATTCTAGGTTGCTGCGACGTTCCCAGTAGACCTCCGCCGGCTCCCGGAGTGCGTATAACGCCGCGGCGGCCTCTTGGTCCCAGGCGACATCCAGGGCTTTCAGGTTGGACCTTATGTGGTCGACTTGCGCGGCGCCGCTCAGGACCAGGGTTGTCCACGGCTGGGCGAGCACCGCAGACAAAGCCAGCGCATCGACTGTCGTAGAGAGCCGGGAGGCCTGGGTCTCCATGATGATCAACTTTGGCTCGAATTCCGGCGTTGTGTTGCGCGCCGTAAGGCGGCCGTTTGCCAGAGCCTCTTTGACGATCACCCCGACCCCAGCTGCGCCAGCGGCCTCCAGAACGGCGGTGGTGGAGCGTTCTAGCAGGTTCCAAGTCACCTGCACGGTGTCGAAGAGACGGGCACCATCCACCTCTAGCTCTATGGCCCTGGCGATTACCTGACGCTGCTGCGGTCCGCTCACGGTCAAACCTATGGCAGTTCCTTCTTCTTTAAGGCGCGCGAGTTCCTGGAGTACCGGTAGATTGCCCAGAACGCCGCTTCTTAGCGTCGCAGAGTGGATTTGGTAGAGATCCAGATGCGCTCCCAGGTTCGCTCGGCTCTCCGTCCACTGGCGTTGCAGGACGTCCAGTGAGTGCTCCTTGACCTCGTGCACTTCGGCATCTACCTGCCAGTCGGCGGTATAGGTATAACCCCACTTAGAGCCCACTGTGATTCTATCGGGTTCGTGTTCGTGCAATGTCAACCAGCGTCCCAGGAAGGTCTCGGCCCGACCGTAGGAGCGTGCAGCATCGAAATAGCGCACGCCGCCTGCAAAGGCGGCGTCAAGCACATCGTGAGCGTGAGCCTCCATCGCAGCGACCGCATACTCGTGGCCCAGATCCTCGGCGTGGCCTAAGTTAATGTAGCCT
>PWVB01000187.1 GCA_003562365.1 Anaerolineae bacterium | reverse complement strand
CATTAAGACGTTGCGGCGAATGTTTATCGCGTCTTCTAGCCAGTTTAGCTCTTGCGTCAATAGACCGTCCACCTCACCATACATCTGATCTGACAGCTCATACAGCTCTTTCATCGGTAATCTCCTCCCTATGATAGTCCTCAATTGCTTTTCTGACTGCATCTTGCAGCTCTTTTGAGGAGTTGTAATTGTCTACAGCGTTGGCGATTCCGCGTTCTCCTTCGCTGTTGAAATCGATGTCCCCCAATCTCACGTAGCCTCCTGCGGTACTTATCAGCCCTAGATCGCGCGCATGTTGGAACATTTCTGCGCAGAAATCTACACCGATGTCGTACCGCACAAACCAGGTGGTCTCAGCCCCCGGCTGCCCGAAAGAGTTCTTGTCGAGCGTACACTTGATTCTGTGCCCGAAATCTGGGTCGCCCTTCTGCGACATGCACCGGCGCATCCACAGGTTTAGCGAAGAGTAAAACTTCATAGCCCACCCGCCGAATACGCGGAAATCTCGCCCGTATTGCGACTGGTTGTCGCGTACTTGGTTGATAAATACGAGCGCTGTATCGGTGGTAGGCATCACCGACGATACCAGAGGGAGTTGGTTGCTAAGAAGTCGTGCCACCAGCGCCCAGGCCGTGTCCCCGGCTTCCATCTCGAACGCCTTGCGCGGAATCAGAGATGGCACTGAGTCAACAACGATGAGGGCATAGTTGTTCTCGTTCAAAGCAAATCTCAGAATGTCGAAGGCTACATCACCGGTGAGAGGGCTGCCTTTGTCTTGGGACATCACGAAGTCGATGGTGTTCGATAGTACGCCTTCGTTGTAGAACAGTTGGCGATTGAGCTTAGGCTCAACGGCGATGTACAGCACCCGCTCACCCCTGGCTTGTGCCTGTAGTGCGTAAGGCACCATTGCGCCGGACTTGCCCACACCATCCGGTCCGTAGACCTGGGTGATGTACCCCCGTGGCAGTCCGCCATCGCAGGCGGCGTCCAACTGAGGGATGCCAGAGGGCAGTCTTTCGACCGCCCCCTGAGTTATATCTTCTGCTACAATCCAGTCTTTAAGACTCTTTAGTTTGACCACTACCAGCCTCCATGTCCAACCACTCGATGAACTCCCAGTACTGCGCCAGGGCGTTATCTATGTCCAGCCCGTATTCGTCAGCCATTTGCCGAAGCTGGTCAGCCCCGGCGCGGTCGACCTTCTCGACTAAACCGAGCTGTGCCGCGTACTTCAGGATGCTGATGCGGGCCTGCGTGATAGTTTCCATACCACCTGTCTGGTCTGTCACTGATACCGGCACGTCCACGCGCTCGTAGTCCTTGCTGGACGGCACGTCGCGACGCTCTACCATGCGCCAGAACACATCCCAATCTTTGAATATGAAGTTCGGCTGAACGCCTGGGATACTACACTTGGGCGAGATCGTGTCCATTGTGGCCTGTGGGTACTTGGTGAGTTTGGCAGAGCCAGCGCTGCGATCTCCAACGATACGGCTCAATACCAAAAAGACATCCAGGATTTGAGACCAAGCCTTACCGAGCTGGTAGGTAGTACCAACCATCTTCTGCTTCTCCGACTCAACTCGGCTGCGCGAACCCCAATTGATGTACTCGTTCTTGGTCTCTGTGGTGATTACGACATCAATGTCATTTCTGCGCAGAATCACCAACCATGTCTTGATGATTACCTGGATATAGGATCGGAACAACGCCGAGCTGTTGCTGTAATTATTCCTCAAGAACCCGGCCATCTTGGTTTGGCACCCAAGCGTCTCGGCCAACTTGGTCATCCCGGCTTGGGTGGAGCAGTATTCGACAAGCTCGTCCTGGAACATGGTGGCGTTGTCGATGCCGATGAAGTTGTACACGCCAGGGTTGGCCGCGACATCCAGCATTAGTTCAGCGGCGCTTTTGGGGTACAACGTAAACGCGAACAAAAGTTTTTCTGGATGATCGCTTTCGTCCGGGCTTTTGTAGGGTAACGAGCGGTATTCTGCGTCATACACCAGACGCTTAGGTTCTACTCCGGGTCGCCGAAACGACACCATCGTCACGGTCTTCCCGTGACCTGCGTAATCACTTCTTAAAGCTACTCCGATTGCCATATTGCCTCCTGATTAGTCTTGTTTAGCGCAAACATCATGCGCGCAACACTGATTTCTATGAACTCCGCGTTCAATTCGATACCTGTAAAGTTGCACTCTTCGTATATAGCCGCCTTGCCCGTGCTACCGCTTCCCATAAACGGGTCGAGCACCACGCCACCGGGAGGAGTGACAAGGCGCACAAGGTAGCGCATCAAGTCGGTGGGCTTGACGGTGGGGTGGTGATTGCGGGACGGACTTTTGACGCTTCCGTATTTTCCGCAAACATTGTCGCCGTTGGGGTCGTTCATTCCCCCTCCGCCGGTGGTTTGTTTTGGCTCCATCCCCTCGCACCCCTCATCCCGATCCTTCTTGCTCGCCTTGGCGCAGTAGAAGAAGCGGGCTGCGGAGCCGCCGCTGTCGTCGTGTCCGAATGTGGTGTGCGGCAACTCGTGGCCCTTCGCCACACTCTTGAAGGCGTTATTGTTGCGCGGGGCAGACTTGCTCGGCCCCGTCACCGGAAACAACCCCACCACATCATCGCTGCCGTCGT
>PWVB01000554.1 GCA_003562365.1 Anaerolineae bacterium | reverse complement strand
TTCAGCTATCCGCGCTTGGGTCCAGCCCTCTTCGTGCAACTCCCACGCCCGGAAGCGTCGCCACTCCCAGTGGTCGCGAAAGGAGTCCGGTATTTCGTTGCGTTCCTGTTCAGTATTCATATCTCCAGTTTACCAGACTGGGGCCATTTAAGTAGTTGTGTCAGGATCAGTAAGGTGCGGAAAATAGGCTAAGTGAGGTAGACCTTGACCACCGCAGACCAGATGACACTCGATGAACGGAACAAGTACCTACGTATGATGCAACAGCGTTACCGACAAGCCTCGACACGCGCCGCAACCGAGCATGCCCCGCCAGGCGCTGCTGCTGCCGGTCAGCGAAATACTAGTGAGAGTCTATGCCGTCTGCCGGCGGAAGCGCTGACCGGGACTCAGCCATTGTGGCTGAAATGACCCAAGCCAGGCCGGAGAAAACGAGGGCGATGAGAATCAGCACATCATAGCCAACCCAATCCACGATCAAACCACTCGCCAATCCGGTGAATCGAGCCAATCCAAAGAGAGTGTTTGTAAAAGCCAGATAGAGGGGACGCTGTGCTTCGGGTGCCACATCAAGCAGGTAGTTGGTGATCCCAATGCCCGATCCAGAACCGAAGGCGCCCGCAGTCAGGAAGACAAGGGCAAAGGCATAGCTCAACCAGGGCGCGTCGCCTGGTACCGTGCGGTTCAGAAACCCAAATGCGAGCACAAGTGCCGGGGTCGTCAGCCCCAAAAGGTTCGTGAGCACGATAAGTCGCCGATTGCCAAGCCCGTCGCTGATGCGGGCCCAGAAGAGATTTGAGACGATACCAGCAGCCGTCCGCACGCCCAAGTAGAGCCCCAGCAGACTCGCCGGCGCCCCCAGCTCACGGTTGGCATAGACGACATAGAAAGGCGCCGCCCAGCTGGCGATCGTCAGGGCCAGGCGCACCAGAATGTAACGCCGGTAGGTCGCATTGTGCTGCAGAATAGCAAGGCCTCGGCGGAGCTGGACGCGCAGCTCCCCAGTGATCGTTCGCTCCTGATCCTCAGAAACCGAACTGGGCGGCTCTTTGACTGCGATCCAGGACCAAGCGGTAAGTCCGTAGAAGACAGAGGCCAGGACGAAGAGCACAGCAACGTTCAAGGGGAAGCGGAACCCATCGGGCTCCGCGAGAAGAAACCCGACGATAAGGCTTCCTCCTAACGCCAGAAGCCCTCCCCAGAACATACGCTGCCCAAAAAAGGCGCCTCTGCGCCGCGGTGGGACAACCTTACCCACCACGTCCATAAACGGGACACTCACCAAGCCGGCGCCAAGACTGAAGAGCGTTAGCACGGCGAAGAAGGCAAAGACCAACCATGGGCTGCCAACGGGGACGAAAACCATAGTAGCAGCCAGGATCAGGAGCGCGGCACAACGGATGATGGAAATCAGCTGATATAAAGGAAGTTTATAGGGCTTGCGTTCTATGTAGCCGGAGACCAGCATCTGGAGCAGGAAAGAGCCGCCAAAGCGAATCGGAGAAACTAAGCCTATGAGGGTGTTGGACGTCCCCAGTTGCGCCAGGAACCAGGTCAATACCATCTCTGTGTCGATGAAGACGTCGCCGATCCGGAACAGTGCACCGTTAAGAACACCCAAGCGGAAGTTTCGCCGACGGTCAGCTACATCCAAAGCCCCGGTGGACACGGAACTTGGGCTGGCGGAGCTCGTACCCCGAGCTCCGCCAGCATCAGTGTTAACAGCTCGGTTAAGCGGATCTGTGCTTAACGCGGCATCAGGCATCTGCAGCCCAGGAGATCTCCAACTCCTCAAGCTTGAGTGGATGCGGCTCGCCAGTCTGAGCATCCCATCCCATCATGACGTAGTATTGCGTCACCGCCTCCTCCAGCACCGCGGGGTCCACGGGCGCTTCGGTCACCGAGCCGCTGACGTGAGGCTCATTCATCCGTTCCGGCAGCCGATCGTCGGCGCGCGTCCAGCCAGCGCGTAGGTTAAACAGCCGCATCAGCGTGACGGAGCGTTCGCCCACTTTCAAGAGCTCCCAGAGATTAGTCTCCCATCCGGTGATGGCCCGTACCAACTCGACTTTCTCATCGAGTGTCCAGGGAATGAACATGCAGAGGCCCAGAGCGTTGTCCAACCACTTGTGACTGGAGGTGACGGTGTAAGCGTGCACCTTAGCGGCATTCAGCTCCGTTGCCGGGACGGACGTGTAGACGCCGAGCGCCTTCCATCCACTGCCCACAGTCTCTTGCGCCAAACCTTCATCCCACATATTGTGCATATGATCGGCACCGGTGGGGGAGACGGCATATCCCAGTGCCTGCCCGTGACGCGAGCGACACTCGTGCATCGGGAAGGGCTGACCATGGGTATTCAGGGCATATTTGAACGCATCACTACCGATTCTCGCTGCCGCACCATCGGTGCCCTCGGCCAGCAGCTCGCCTAAACCCTGGCGGTCCGCTATCTGCTGGGTAAGAGCGACCATTGCGGCACCATTACCGAAGCTCAACTCGAGCCCTCCAGTATCCTCGATTGTCAGCAACCCGTTCTCAAAGCACTCCATCGCGAAGGAGACCGCCATCCCTACTGAGATGGTATCCAGCCCATAGGCATTGCAAATCTCGTTCGCCTTTGAGATAGCCCGCAGATCGTCAACGCCGCAATTGGAGCCGAAGGCACCAATCGTCTCGTACTCAGGAC
>PWVB01000462.1 GCA_003562365.1 Anaerolineae bacterium | reverse complement strand
TGTCTAGGTGTGCTCAGGCCGCCAAGGTCAGCACGATGACACTGTTTACTGGGTCCGGTGCCGTGCCTGGCCCTCGGATGATCAGCTGATCCCCCGCCTGTTCGACGGTCAGCGGCGTTGTGGTGTCTTGCAGAAGATAAGCGCTGTTGATTTTCTGCTCCAAGGCGGGCAGGCTGAGCTGGCCGTTCGCCGGCCAGTCAAAGACGTGCAGGTAGATCCGATCCGTCCCTGCTGTGCTGCGAGACCACTCCAGGCCCTGAATTGGCCCGGGTTCGGTGCCGTAAACGGCCTCACCGTTGACCTTCAGCCAGCGTCCCACCCCCAGCAGCCGTTCGATGCTCGGCTGGGGGATCACGCCCTCGGCCGTGGGGCCCACGTTGAGCAGGTAGTTGCCGCCCTTGCTGACAATGTCCACCAGCTTGCGGATCAGCTCCTCTGTGGGTTTCCAATTGTCGTCGTAGCTCTTGTAACCCCAGGTGTCGTTGATGGTCGCCGGGGTCTCCCAGTCCATGTCGACGGCCTCATCCGGGATCTTATTATCGCCCGCTGAGGCGTAGTCGCCCATCTGGTTGCCGATGCGCCCGCAGACCAGGCAGTCGGGCTGCAGCTCGTGGACCAGCTCCAACAGCGACTGGCTTTGAGCGCGGGTGATGCCCTTGGGCGTGTCGAACCAGATGATGCCGATAGGGCCGTAGTTGGTCAGCAGCTCGCGGACCTGCGGTTTCACATACTCGTCCAGATACTTCTGGAAGTTCTTCTCCGCAGGATCATAGTCCCAGTCGTTGCCGTCCCCGTCGGGATGGTGCCAGTCCTGGGTCTGCGAGTAGTAGAAACCGAACTTGATGCCCTGTCGCTGGCATTCCTCCGCCAGCTCCTTGAGGGGATCGCGTCCGAACGGGGTCGCGGCGACGATGTCGTATTCGGTGACCTCAGAGTCGAAAAGGCAGAAGCCGTCGTGGTGCTTTGAGGTGATGACCATATATTTCTGACCGGCCCGCTTCGCCAGTGAGACCCACTCTGCGGCATCGAACTCGACCGGGTTGAACTCGTCGGTCAGTTTCTCGTATTCGGCCACTGGGATGCGGGCCCGGTACATAATCCATTCCCCGATGCCGGGAATCCGCTCGCCCTTCCAGGTGCCCGCCGGGACGGCGTACAGGCCCCAGTGGATGAACATCCCGAACTTGGCCTCACGCCACCAATCCAGCCGTGGGTCATCCTGGGCCTCGGTGCGCTGGCCACGGGTCTCCTCAATGGCCGATCGCAATTCGATCCGATCGAGGGCCAGCCGCACCAGGTACTCGACGGCCTCGGATCGGGAGGCCCCATAGGATTTGGCGACTTTGTCGAGGCGCTGTACCAGCGGCTCGGATAGCTCAACGCTGAGATCGAGCTCGTGCTGATCGTCATTCGTCATACTGCCCTCCTTTGTGTGCCTGTGGTCTCGTGGATAGGTCTGCGGGCAAGGCTGGCGTGGCAGCTGCGGCTCAGGCCCGGCGCTCGGGCTGCGGCGTGATGGCGAGCGTGGCTGCCGGTGCGTCGGTGAGTTTCTGCGGGACAGCCGCCGGTACCTCGATGCGGATGCCGCCCTCAACTTGCTCCCAGCTGAGCGAATCGGTGTGTCCTAGGAGCTTGATCTGTGTCCCATCTGCCGCCACCAGTCCGTCAAGGGTCATCGCCCCTGGCGCCAGGGCCTCCAGCATCGTGGCATACAGTGTTGTGCCCTTCTGGGTGAAGCGAACGGGCATCTGTCCATTGCCGGTGCCCTCGGCGACGACCCAGGGGCGCGTCTCGAAGATGGCGTCGCCATTGACGGAGAGCCAGGCACCGAGCCCCTCTAAACGTTCCCGCTGCAGCTGCGGCAGGGTGCCGTCGGCCTTCGGCCCCACGTTAAGCAGGAGGTTGCCGTTCTTGCTCACGATGTCCACGAAGGAGCATACCAGCTCCTCCAGGGAGAGGTAGTGCTCCGGCCCTTCGTTCTGATTGTAGCCGAAGGAGAAGCCGATCCCGCGGGTGGCCTCCCACTTGGGCTCTGTGATCTCGTCATAGGAGGCATACTCCGGCGTCGTGAAGTCGAAGTGCTTTCCACCCATGATGTCGGCAGCCTCAGCAGCCTCTAAGTTGAACTCCTGGGTGAAGCGGTTGTTGACGAGGCCATCCTCGATGGTGTTGTAGTAGTGGGCGTAGAGCTGTGGCAGATCGGCTGCTGCCGGATAGGCGATGTCGTTCCACAGGATCACCGGCTCATAGCGCTCGATGAGCTCCATCCAATGGGCGTCCGCATAAGCCACGTACTCAGGCTCCTGAGGGACCGCCTTGGCGATATCGACGATGTTCTTGATGACGGTGTCGTTGAAGGTCCAGTCGATGCCGCCGGAGTAGTAGAGGGCCATTTTCATCGCCTCACTGCGGACCGCTGCGGTCAGGTCGCCGACCAGGTCGCGCTGCGCATGGTAGTCTTCCTTGAAGGGATTGGGGTGGCGGCTGGGCCAGAGCAGGAAGCCGTCGTGGTGCTTGGTGGTCAGGACGACGTAGCGTGCACCGGCCTTGCGGAAGAGGGCGGCCCACTCCCCGGGGTCCCAGGTCTCTACAGCGGCATTGAACTGCGGCACGAAATCGTCGTAGGCGAAGTCCTCGCCATAGGTGGCGACGTGGTGTGCGTGGGAGGGGCTGTCCGGGATGCGGATCGAGTTGAGGTACCATTCGGCATATGGATTGCGCGTGAACCACGCCTCCCAACCCTCCTCGCGGATGATCTTGTCCAGCTCACCGGCGGGTGGGGCCCATGCCGGGACCGAGTAGAGGCCCCAGTGGATGAAGATGCCCAGCTTGGCGTCGTGGAACCAGTCCGGCACCGGGTGTTGTTGGACCGACTCCCAGGTAGGTTGATAGTGCATGCTGACTGCTCCTTTCGGGGGTGCTTGGGTGCGCCGTGGATGGCTACGCCACACCGATCAGCGAAAGCTCCTCGGCGCGGTGACAACTGACGAAATGGCCCTCCGTGATCTCGCGGAGCACCGGTGGCTCGGCGGCGCAGATGGGCTCAGCGTATCGGCAGCGCGGATGGAAGTAGCAGCCGCTTGGCGGATTGGCCGGATCGGCGACCTCGCCCTCCAGGACGATGCGGTCTTTAGAGGCCCGGGGGTCGGGGCGCGGGACGGCTGTCATCAGTGCCTCGGTGTAGGGATGCCGCGGGCCGGGATAGATCTCGTCGGTCTCTCCCATCTCCACCAATTTTCCGACGTACATCACCGCCACGCGGTCGGCGATATGCCGCACGACGCTCAGGTCGTGGGCGACGAAGAGGTAGGTCAGGTCGAGGTTCTCCTGCAATTCGCGCAAGAGGTTCAGGATCTGAGCCTGGACCGATACGTCCAAGGCTGAAACCGGCTCGTCGCAGACGATGAACCGGGGATTGAGCGCCAGCGCCCGCGCCACCCCGATCCGCTGGCGCTGCCCACCGCTGAAGGCGTGGGGATAGCGCCGCAGATACTCCGGGCGCAGCCCTACGGATTTCAGCAGCTCCGCCACGCGGTCCTCCAGGGCTTTTCCTCTTATCCCGTGGTTGATCACCAAGGGCTCTCCTACCAGCTGCAGCAGGGTCATCCGTGGATTGAGGGAGGAGTAGGGGTCTTGGAAGATAATCTGCATATGCTGGCGGACTCTGATCAGATCCTCCTGCTCCAGCTCTCGCAAGTTCACCCAGCCCGTGTCCGGGTCGTTGAACAGGATCTCGCCGTCAGTGGGCTCGATGGCTCGCAGAATACAGCGTCCTGACGTCGTCTTGCCGCAGCCACTCTCGCCCACCAGGCCCAGCGTCTCACCCTCATTGACGTAGAGACTCACACCGTCGACGGCTTTCACGTGGCCGACGGTCCTCTTGAGTAACCCGCGTTTGATGGGGAAATACTTCTTCAGGTCGTTGACTTCCAGCAGCCGCTGGTTTTTTTGCTCTGGCATCGTCTCTTCCCCTCTGCCGCTAACCCTGTGCTGTTGCTGTCGTGCTGTCGGCGTATAGGATACAGCGCGCCCAGTGATCCGGTTCTACCTCAACCCACGGCGGCTCGACCTCGCGGCACTCACCCTGCGCACTCCGGCACCTTGGGTGAAACGGGCATCCGCTGGGCAGATTGTAGGGATCGGGCACCATCCCCCGGATCGCCTCCAGCCACTTTCGCCGATCCTCGGTAATGCGCGGGATCGACCTCAGCAGTGCCTGGGTATAGGGATGGCGCGCATCATAGTAGAGGGTATCCACATCGGCTCGCTCCACCACCTTGCCCAGATACATTACCACAGCGGTCTCGGCCATCTCGGCGATGACGCCCAGGTCGTGGGTGATGAACATAATCGCCATACCAAGG
Source organism: Anaerolineae bacterium (assembly GCA_003562365.1). Taxonomy (GTDB): domain Bacteria; phylum Chloroflexota; class Anaerolineae; order B4-G1; family SLSP01; genus PWVB01. Next base: position 6,044 of record PWVB01000462.1, on the reverse strand, counting down.
TCTTCCTGCAGCTGTCGCATCAGATCGAGGATCTGGGCCTCGGTGGTGACATCCAGCGCCGTTGTAGGCTCGTCGGCGATGAGCAGACTCGGATGACAGGACAATGCCATCGCGATCATACCCCGCTGCCGCATCCCTCCGCTCAGCTCAAAGGGGTAGCTATCGATGGTTTGGCTGGGCTTGGGCATCCCGACACGGTGCAGGATATCTAGTGCCTTCTCCCGTGCCTCCGCCTTTGAGGTCTCCTGGTGCAGCAGGATCGCCTCGGTGATCTGGTTGCCCATGGTGTGCACGGGCGAGAGCGAGGTCATCGGCTCCTGGAAGACCATCGCAATCTCATTTCCGCGGATCGTGCGGATCTCGCGCCCCCGTGGGTCCAGTTTCGCCAGGTCGATGACATCCGCCATCGAAAAAGCATCACCCTCCTTGGAGTAGCGATGGAAGAGCAGCTCTCCCTCCAGGATGTCTCCGGGCGGTGGGACAATTCTCAGGATCGACTGTGCGGTAACGCTCTTGCCGCAGCCGCTTTCGCCCACCACGCCCAGGGTCCTGCCCTGTTGAATCTCAAAGTCGGCGCCATCGACGGCCCGCACCAGCCCCTCGTCTAGAGGAAAATAGGTCTTCAGGCCCTTGACCTCCAACAGCGTTTTGTTCCCAACCATCGTGTCTCCTATCTTCCGGGTTCTATAGCCTATAGGCTTCGGAGGTTACAGCGGAGGGCATCGGTAGCTGGCAGCTCCGCAGCGCGTGGCTTGCGCTCCCCGGCCCGTGGCCTCCCTCACGTGTGCCCTAGTCTAAGAGCACGCAGCCTGCGCCGAGCCTCTGTTCCGGAGGAGCGTCGCAAACCAGCTTGATGACGGTGACACCCGCAATCGGATCGGGGTCGAAGTGCGGGAGGTTCTTGAGAACCAGCCGCTGTTCCGTCTGCTCAAACGCGATCGGTGTGCCGTCCTTGAGGAAGGAGGCGTGCTTCACCCCGGCGCGCAGTCCGCCGATGACCAGCTCGCGTCCGGGCCAGCGATGGCACCAGTAATAGGCATTGTTGCCCCTGATCGTCCAAGCCCCGGTTGGCATCCAGTCCATGCGCTCACGGTCGGCGCGATCAACCTGGCCGTAAAGGGCCTCGCCGTTTTGATCGATCCAGGCGCCGACTGCGGTCAGCCGGTCGACGGCCTCCAACGGTACCGAGCCGTCGGGCGCCGGGCCGATGTTGAGTAGGAGATTGCCCTGCCCGGCGGCGGCCGTGCGCAGCATCATCAGCACCTCCCGTGCCGAGCGCCAATCCGGGGAAATGGGCATATAGCCCCAGGAGCCGTTGAAGGTCATACACGCCTCCCAGGCTCGCCCCGCCGCTTCTGCTGTGACGTGCTCCTCCGGTGTCCCAAAGTCCTCGGGCAGCTTCGCTCGATTGTTGATCAGGAGATGAGGCTGTAGCTCGCGCGCCATCGCGCTCATCTTCACACTTTCCCACGCCTCGGCATCCGTCAGGGGCCAGGAGACGTCGTACCAGAGGATGTCGATCTTGCCGTAATTGCTCATCAACTCGCGCACGCACCCCTGGGTGAAGTCCAGGAATCGCCGTCGTGCGTCGGCATCCTTGGCACAGCGGGCGCCATCGGGATGGTGCCAATCCATCAGCGAGTAGTAGAAGCCGATCTTGAGATCGAATTCGCGACAGGCCTCTACGAATTCCTGAACCAGGTCGCGGCCCGGTCCCCGCTGGACGGCATTGTAGTCGGTCTGCTGAGTGTTCCACAGACAGAAGCCCTCGTGATGCTTGGTCGTCATGACCATATACTTCATTCCGGCCTGTTTCGCCAGCGTTGCCCATTCGCGTGCCGGGCGCGCCTTAGGATGCCACGTGTCGGCCAGCTTCTCGTAGGCCTCGACGGGGATGCGCTCGCGGTTCATCACCCATTCGTGGCGGCCCAGTTGGGCGTAGAGGCCCCAATGAATGAACATCCCGAACCGTGCCTCCTGCCACCAGCGCAGGCGTTCGGGTCGGGTCTCTGCAGTTTGCTTTAGATAAGTCTCTTGGTCCATGGTAACCTCCGGGTGGTAGAAGCTGCGGGCGACCCGCGGCGATGCTTTAGGCGGCCCGCGATATTGTTATCAGATGCGGGCGTAAGGATCGGCGGCGTCGCGCAGTCCGTCGCCGATAAAGTTGAACATCAGCACGGCGACCACCACGAAGGCCCCGGGTATCATCTGCCAGGGGCGTTGCGCCACGACGGTCAGCTGCTGGGCGTCCCGTAACAGGGTGCCCCAGCTCACGGCCGGCGGTTGGATGCCCAGTCCCAGGAAGCTGAGCGCTGTCTCGCCCAGGATCATAAACGGAATGGAGATCGTCACGCTGACCAGGAGATAGCTCATAAAGTTGGGCAACAGGTATTTGAAGATCAGGCGGCGCGGCCTCGCCCCATAGACACGGGCGGCCATCACATAGTCCTCCTCGCGCAACGACAATAGCTTGCCGCGCACGGCTCGTGCCAGCCCACCCCATCCGACGATCGATAGGATGATGGTGATAGCGAAATAGGTGCGGATCACCGGCCAGTCGCGCGGCACGGCTGCGGCCAAGCCCATCCAAAGCGGGATCTGGGGGATCGAGACCATAAAGTCGATGATGCGCATGATCACCTCATCGACGGTGCCGCCCAGATAACCGGCGATGCCGCCCAGGGTGATCCCGAAGAAGAAGGTCAGGAAGACACCCCCGAAGCCGATGAACAACGAGATACGTGACCCGTATAGGGTCCGGGAGTAGAGGTCGCGTCCCAGACGGTCAGAGCCAAAGAGGAAGATGGGCGGGCCATCAGGATCCGTTCCCACCAGCCGGAGGTTCATCGGGAAGAGGCCGAGTAGCTTGTAGGGCGTGCCCTCCGCGAAAAACCTGATAGGATAGATTTTGCTCATGTCCTCGACGAAGGTGACCCGTATCGTCTCTGGATCGATCGATCGCTCCAGGCCGTAGATGAAAGGCCCGCGGAACTGGCCGGTCTCGTCGAAGAAACGGATTCGGGTGGGGGCGGTGCTTTCGAGTCGGGGGAAGCGTTGTGTGGGGCCATAGACCGCAAAGGGTTCTGCCATGAGGGCCAGGAAGTACATCACCCCCAGCACGACGACGGCGATCATGGCGGCTTTGTGTTTTCTGAACTGCCACCACATCAGCTGCCACTGCGACGCTGTATAGACGTGTTCACCGGTTTCTTCCGTCAGAATGCTCGACTCAGGCTTTGCTGGCCCAGATGTGGGCGTCTCTGTCGTTTCCATGATATTGCCTAATTTGCCTCTCCATAGCGAATCCTGGGATCCAGCCACGCCAGCAGGATGTCCGAGATCAACGTTCCCACCACGGTGAGCACGCTCAGGATCAGGATGATGCTTCCTGCCAGGTACATATCCTGAGACAGTGTTGCCTGCATCAGCGCCGGCCCGATGATTTGCAGGTTGAGCACGATCCCCACGAGTACCCCGCCGTTGATCAGCGCGGGCAGCAGCCAGCCAATGGTGCTGAAAATCGGGTTCAGCGCAATCCGAACCGGGTACTTGAGCAGCAATCGGGACTCGGACAGCCCCTTCGCACGGGCCGTCGTCACGTAAGCCCGTCCCAGTTCATCCAGCAGCGTGGCCCGCAGGGTTCGCATCAGCCCCGCCGTTCCGGCCATACCGATAATGATGATGGGCAGCCAGACGTTGCTGATCATATCCACGAATTTGGCCAGCGACCATGGCGCGTCCCGGAAGGGCAGCGAGAAGAGGCTGGTGACCATAGCGCCGGTGAGCAAGTAGAAGAGCCAGCTGATGACTAAGGCCAGCAGGAAGTCGGGAGCCGCCAGGCCGATGAAACCGAACAGCGTGGCGAAGTAGTCAAAGACCGAGTACTGATACACCGCCGACAGGATAGCTATGGGGACGGCGACGACGTAGACGACCACCAGGCTCGAGAAGGAGAGGATCAGGGTGACCGGAAGCCGGTCCATAATAACATCCATAACGGGCGCCTGCCAGTGAAAGGATCGGCCAAAGTCACCCCGGAAGATGCCGCCCATCCATTTCAGGTACTGTACGTAGACGGATTGGTCCAGGCCGTACTGTGCCCGCAGGCGCGTTATCTCAGCCTCGTCGACGACTTGGCCGCCGGCCTCCAGCTGCTGGATATAGGTCGTCAGATAGTCACCCGGTGGCAGCTGGATGATGGTAAAGGAGACGATCGACAGCAGGGCCAGCAGTGGGATCATGATAACCAAACGGCGCGCAATAAATGAGATCATCGATTTCTCTCTCCCTTCTCCGATATTCTGTGGCGCTCACCGCATTCCCTGGCAACTGGACTTCCTCGCCAGGATGCTGGAGAGCTGAAACTCCTTTCCTGGGTGTCACCCGGCAAGGTGACACCCAGGAAACTGGCTTATATCTGGTCCGGTCAGAAAATCAGGCTCACGTGTGCTTGAAGAAGACCTGTTCCTGCTTGAACCAGATCGCCGACGATCGGCCCGCGTGCCCGATGTTGGCCGCATTGACCGGGACGATGCATGGATCGATCACGTCGCGGGCAAGCGGCAGGATGGGCACATGCTCCATAAACCAGGCGGCGAAGCGCTCCTCAGCATCTTCTGCCCTGGCGGTGTCGGGGTTGATCGACGACATTTCGCCATCGAGTTCGTAGAGCTCTTTCATCCAGTCCAGCGGTTCTTCTCCATCTTCACCGTCTGTCTCAAACCATCGATGCCATAATTGGGCCCATTGGATTCGAGCGGTGGGCATGTAGTCACGGATCAGGTATGGCCAGTTGCAGTCATCGCACCAATCGATGGAGGCGTAGAGCTCGTTGGCGCCACGCCTTGCGTTCCAGAGCGAACCCTCCATTGATCGTAGCGGGGTGTAGATGCCGACCTCTTCCAGGTGTGTCTTGATCACCTCGGCCGGTTGTCCAAAGAGCGGGTCGATCCGCACGTCCATCTCGAACCGGAAGCGGCTGCCGTCCGGGTAAAGACGCCAGCCCTCGCTGTCGCGCTGGTCGAGGCCCACCTCATCTAGCAGACGGTTGGCCTCGTCCCTGTCGTTGATGTCGGGGATCCAGGGACACACATCGCCCATCCCCAAGAAGAGGACGTCGATGATCTCGCTGTAGTCGATGGCGGCGTTGACGGCGTGACGGAACTCCTTCTGCCACACGATTTGGCGCCAGTTCTCGTCAGGGTTGTTGAGGTTGAAGTAGAGTGCCACCGGCGCATTGTGGTAGACCAGATCCAGCTTGACAACGTAGTCATTCGCCTCGGCGTGCTCCATATAGAGCGAGATGTCGGGGTGGTTGAGACGCTCGCGCATGTAGTTGCCCTCACCGGCGATGATGGCCATCGGGATGTTCTCAGGATCCGCCACCACGACGCCTTCGATGCGGTCGACGTAGGGCAGCTGCTTACCCTCGATGTCAACCTTGTGGTAGTAAGGGTTGCGCTCCATCACGATTAGCTCTTCTGGCGACGGCTTGATTGTCCAGCCGCGCAGGTGCGGCATACGTCCTTCCTCGGCCATCAGCTCGCAGCCGCCGCCCCACCAGCCGCCGCCCTCGTCGGCGAACAGCCGGTGCCACTCATCGCGGCCCAGTCCCGCGGCCTGGCACAGCCCGGTGAGCTCTGCCTCATCGGCATAGTCCTCGTGGAACTGCTCCAGATAGTGCTTCGGCTTGATCAGGAAGTTGTAGGGGTTCCAGAGATTGCCCACTCCCATGCTGGTTAAGAAGCGGCCGTTAGACTCCGTGAAGGTGATCTTGAAGGTGAAGTCATCGACGACCTCCAAACTCATTGGGTCGCCTGCTGGATCGAAGCGGGACCGCAGATTTGCGCCGAGGATCGGGGTGAGCGACTCGTTCATCAGGACATCTTCGTAGGTGAAGCGGACATCCTCGGTGGTGACCGGGACGCCGTCCGACCATTTGAGCCCCCGCCGCAGCGTGAACTCGTATTCCGTGCAGTCGTCGTTGACGCTCCAGGAGCTGCAGAGGTTGCCGGTGATCGGGCCGGTGTGGTGCGTCCAGGTGT
>PWVB01000209.1 GCA_003562365.1 Anaerolineae bacterium | reverse complement strand
TTGGCGAGTCTTCTGAGGGTGTGTTGCATGCAGGAGAAATTCAGCAGGCCCAGCCCGTCCACATCTTGGCGCCGCAGTTGGCCAAAGTATTTCGACTGCTCCGTGTACGTCACACCGACGCTGCTCTCGGCGTACAGTTCTCTGCGTTGCTCAAGCGCCGCGTTGTACACGGTGCGCGACAGATCCAGCAGATGGTTCAGCGTCTTGGACTGTCTGGCGTGCGGATACAGGCGGAACTTGTATGTACGAAGCATCGCCTATCGGCCCTTCTGCCCGTCAATGTACCGCCGAATCGTTTCTGCCGAGACGTGCCCAGCAGTGCCCACGTAGTAGCTGCGCGTCCACAGAGACGGCAAGCGGCTATTCAGTTCGGGAAACGCTTGGCGAAGTTGGTGACTCCTAGCTCCCTTGATGCGCGGCATGATCTGGTTGGCCGCCAGCGTCGGAGGAAACGACGCGAACAGATGAACGTGATCGGGTTGCACAACCAAGTCCAGCACCGCTCCATCATTGGCTCTACTGAAAAGAGGTCGCGAAGTATGGAAAATCTCAGCTCTGCCCACTGTATATGCCGTTTTGTGTCTTATACAACACAATATATAGGGTGTGCTGCTGACGCGCCTACCTTTTTACAGGGGAGCCATCATTGCGCTTGACGATCTGCGGGATCAACGCCGCCAAGCGTACGCCAACGTTGCCTCCCAAGACTGGTCGGCGAAACTTGGGACACCCGACGAAGTGGTCGTTGATTGGGTACGCAGCATGGCGAGCTCGCTTACTGTCCATAAACGAGCTATACTACGCTTTCTAGGACTATGCAAGGAGGAACGCGGCATTCCCCTCCCCGTTGAACTGGGGAGTACCCTGCCGTAAATGCCTATGGATTACGACGCGATTGTCATCGGCGGCGGGATGTCTGGCCTGACGACATCAGCCTATCTCGTCAAAGCGGGCTACCGAGTCCTGCTGTGCGAGAAGGAGGCTGAGTGTGGCGGCCTTGTCAAGACCTTCGAGCGTGGCGGCTTCGTTTTCGACGGCGGTATCCGAGCGCTGGAGAACTCCGGCATTTTGTTCCCGATGCTCAAGGATCTGGGTCTGGAGGTGGAGTTCACCCGCAACACAGTCACGCTGGGTATTGAGAATCAGGTCATCCGGGTAGACTCGGAGGACTGCATCGCTGACTACCAGACGCTGCTCAGCGACCTATATCCGGAAAGCCGTGACGAGATCGCGGAGATTGTCAAGCAGCTCCGCACGATCATGCACTATATGGACATCCAGTATGGCATCGATAATCCTATCTTCCTCGATCCCAAAGAGGATCGTGAGTATTTTATCAAGGTGATCCTGCCTTGGATGTTCAGGTACGCACTGACCGTCCGCAAGGTTAACGCACTCCAGGTGCCCGTCGTCGACTATCTGCGACGCTTTACGACAAATCAGAGCCTGCTGGATGTCATCACTCAGCACTTTTTCAGGGCGACTCCAGCTTTCTTTGCGCTTAGCTACTTTACCCTCTACCTGGACTATCATTATCCTCTCGGAGGAACCGGCGCGCTGCCCAAAGCCCTGGTCGCTTTCATCCGTTCTCATCAAGGCACGATTGCTACCAACACTGAGATCCTCTCGGTTGACCCGGAGCATAGAGCCATCCGGGACGCGGGCGGGAATACCCATACCTATCGCGCGCTCATATGGACAGCCGATTTGAAAGCATTGTATCGGGCTGTGCACGTCGATGCCCTCATCGATCCGTCGATTAGACAGGCCATCCGGCAACGTTGGGCAGAAGTGCGTGACAAAGCCGGTGGTGACTCAGTGCTGACGGTGTATCTTGCGGTTGATGTGGCCCCTGGCTATTTCGCAGATCGAGCAAGCGAGCACCTCTTCTACACGCCGCGACGTGAAGGTCAGTCCAGGGTAGGCTCGATCCCTATCGATGGATCGCGAGCGACCATCGAAGCTTGGCTGAATGACTTCTTCGCCTTGACGACTTACGAGATTTCCTGTCCGGTGCTAAGGGATCCGACACTCGCACCTCCAGGCAAGACCGGCTTGATCGTGAGCGTGCTATTCGACTACACGCTTACCCGACAAATACACGCCATGGGATGGTATGGAGACTTCAAGCGCTTCTGCGAGACGGCTGTGGTTGATGTGCTAGATGGCTCCATCTATCCCGGAATAAAGGCCGCAGTTATCGACAGGTTCTCGGCCACACCGCTGACGATGGCGCGGATCACTGGCAACTCGGAGGGCGCGATTACGGGTTGGGCCTACACCAATGCCCCGATACCAGCCGAAAGCCGGCTGCTTAAGGTGACGTCCTCTGTTCGCACGCCGATTCCCAACGTCTACAAGGCAGGGCAATGGACCTTCAGCCCCTCGGGATTCCCGACGGCGATTCTGTCCGGCAAGTTAGCGGCAGATCAAGCCCGCAAGCAGATCAGGTCTGCTGAGCGTTGAGATAGGCGGCACGCGGCATGGATACGGCTCTGTTTATCCTAAGTCTGACCCTCAACGTACTGTTTGTCGGTGTGATCATCACCTTTTGGCTACAGCGCGTCAGGATCTTCCACAGGATCATACACCAAATCGACAACCAGGCAGCGATGGCATTCTTCGATGCCTATCCTATTGGACCAGGCGATGTTGTCTTTCTCGGTGACAGTATCACCGCCGGCGGTCACTGGACCGAGATGTTCCCCAATGTGCCCGTGAAAAATCGCGGCGTCAGTGGGGATAGAACTGCTGATGTCCTGAGGCGGTTATGGCAGATCGCCGATGGTAGGCCCGCTAAGGCGTTCCTGTTGATTGGGACTAACGACATCGGCCTGGGTACGCCTCGCGATGAGATCCTCCGCAACTATGAAGCCATACTCGATCAGCTCCAGGAGCAAACACCGACGACGTGCGTCTATGTGCAGAGCATACTGCCTCGAGAGGCCAAGCTATTCGACGAGGTTGTGGACCTCAACAAGGCTATCGCGGAAATGGCAAGGACTCGCGGGCTGACCTATGTAGATCTCTTTCTGCCATTCGTTGGCGATGATAACTCCATCCAAGAAGCGCTTTCCTATGATGGACTCCACCTTAGCGGGCAGGGCTACCAGCTGTGGCAGTTGTTACTGGAGCCTTATGTCTGCCCGTGAGCCGTTAAGCGGTCCAGAGATCTACGGGGTCGCCGCGATTCATAGTCTGACGCTCCTGGTAGCCACCGGCACTCTGCGCCCGTCGGCGGTATGGACCTATCTGATCGGAACCGATGCTATGATCCTGCTGGTGGCTGGCTTAGGCCATTGCTCTAGCCAGGGGAGCCAGTCCACGAGTGCTGCGTATCCAGAGCTGTTGATGAGCTGCGGCTGGCGGGTCCATGTGTATGGTGCCGCCACGTGGTATGATAATGCTCCGAGAAGGGCGCACTGATATCTTCACCTGCATCGAGACCTTGTACAATCGGCGCTGGTTGCGTTCATCTCTGGACTACGTGAGTCCCGGAGCCTATGGGCTGGTTGCTGTCCAACAATCGGCAGTATGCTCATCTGGCTTTCAATGAAGTCGAGGGACCAGCATAAGTCGGCTTCATCTGCAGGACAGTGAAAAGATAGCAGGCCAGGACTATAATGAGCGTAGGAATAGGCTCTTCTCAGACTCGGTGCGGCGCGTTGAAAAGTGCCCGCCTCTTTCTGTGAAAGCCTGGTTTGGTAAGCGCGTGATCTCCTAGACCCAAAGGTGAAATGGAGGCAAGTGATGGTCAATGATTGGGAAAATCCGAGGATGGTGGGACGGCACAAGGTGCGCCCACATGCGACGCTGTTACCGTATCCGGACGCTGAGACGGCGTTGGCGGGCGAGCGCGAGGTATCCACGTATTTCAAGCTGCTGAACGGGGATTGGCGATTTGACTGGGCGCCGAATCCGGCATCTGCACCCGCCGAGTTCTTCGAGGACGCCTTTGACATCAGCGGCTGGGACGTGATTACCGTGCCCAGCAACTGGCAACTGATGGGGTACGGAACGCCGATGTATACTAACGTCCAATACCCCTTTTCTCCAGACTATATGCCAGCTGTGCCGGCGGATGACAACCCGGTGGGCAGCTACCGCACGACCTTCACTGTGCCCGAGGCGTGGGAGGATAAACAGATCTTCATTGTCTTCGATGGCGTAGACTCAGCCTTCTATATCTGGGTCAACGGCCAACCCGTTGGCTACAGTCAAGGCAGCCGCCTACCGGCAGAGTTTAACCTCACCCCTTACCTTCGCGATGGAGAGAATACGTTGGCGGCCCGTGTCTATCGCTGGTCCGATGGCAGCTACCTGGAGGATCAGGACTTCTGGCGGCTAAGCGGCATCTACCGCGATGTCTATCTCTATGCGACCCCTGGCGTGCACATCCGCGATTTCTGGGCGCGTCCAGACCTGGACACGGCCTATCGAGACGCGACCCTGCATCTGCGCGTCAACCTCTGCAGTTTTGCGCCCCCGGATGCTGACGGTTACGTGGTTGAGACAGAACTCTTCGATGCTGCACAGCAGTTAGTGGTAAGCGACCAGTGGTCTGTTGCGGGCAAGCGTCTACAGTCCGTGGGCGAGGATGTTGTGCATAGCTTTGCGATGCCCGTGCGTGACCCGGCGAAGTGGTCGGCGGAGGCTCCCAATCTCTACACGTTGCTCCTGACGCTCAAGGACGGCGACGGCAACGTGCTGGAGGTCGAGCGCTGTCAGGTCGGTTTCCGCAAGGTTGAGATCCAGGAGGGCAAGATACTCGTCAACGGCGCGCCCGTGATCTTCCGTGGTGTCAACCGTCACGAGCACGATCCGGACACAGGCCATACGGTCAGCGTTGATTCGATGGTCGAGGATATCCTGTTGATGAAACGGTTCAACGTCAATGCTGTCCGAACCTGCCACTATCCCGACGATCCGCGTTGGTATGAGCTATGCGATCAGTTTGGGCTCTATCTGATTGATGAGGCCAACATCGAGTCCCACGGCGTCTGGGACGAGCCGACTAACGACCCTGATTGGCACACCGCCTTCATGGAGCGCGGCATCCGGATGGTCGAGCGGGACAAGAACCACCCGAGCGTTGTGATTTGGTCGCTGGGCAATGAATCGGGGCATGGTCCGAATCACGCAGCTCTCGCCGACTGGATTCACGAGAACGACCCGTCCCGGCCTGTGCACTATGAGTCAGCTGGTGATGAGCCCTATGTGGATATGATCAGCACGATGTACCCATCACTGGACCGCCTGGTCGAGATGGCTACGGCGCCGGGGGAGCAGCGACCTTTTATCCTCTGTGAGTACGCGCACGCGATGGGCAACAGCCCGGGCAACCTCAAGGAGTATTGGGACATCATCGGCAACGAGGCCTATCCGCGGCTGCGCGGTGCCTTTGTCTGGGACTGGGTGGATCAAGGTCTGCGCCGGACGACGGATGAGGGCCAGGACTGGTTCGCCTACGGTGGCGACTACGGAGATTCCCCTCATGATGGCAGCTTCTGCATCAATGGGCTCATCTTCCCCGACCGGACAATTCAACCGGCGATGTGGGAGATAAAAAAGATCTATCAGCCGGTCCAGGTCGAGGCGGTTGATCTGCTGGCAGGCGACCTGGAGGTCGTCAATCGGCGTTGTTTCACAGACTTGAGCGATCTGGACGTTGGCTGGACTCTTGCCGTGAATGGTGAGGAGGTGCAGAGTGGACAGCTGCCTCCCTTGCACACGCCGGCTGGAGAGCGCGAGTTGCTGACGGTCCCCCTTGATCAGCCAAGCCTTGAACCGGGCGCCGAGGTCTGGCTTTCGGTCAGTTTTGCCTTGGCTGAGGATACGGTCTGGGCCGAGGCGGGGCACGAAGTCGCGTGGGAGCAGTTCCGGGTGCCCATTGACGAGGCCAGCCCAGCAGGTGTTGACATTGCTAAGATGCCGCCGCTGTCCGTGGTGGATACGGAACCGGAGGCAGTAGTGGCAGGTGAGGCGTTCCGACTGATCTTTGACAAGCGCGTCGGCACGGTGACGTCATTCAGCTATCGTGAACAGGAGCTTGTCGCAGCGGGACCGCGTCCCAACTTCTGGCGGGCGCCCACCGAGAACGACCTCGGCCAATGGCAAGAACGGGCTGCGGTACAGTGGCGCGCAGTGGGATTGGATCAGCTCGAGATGAAGGTCGAGGATGTCGCCGTCATCCACCTCTCGCCACAGGCCGTGCGCTTCAGCGTGCAAGCTGTTTGCGCACCGCCGGAGGGCTTTGTGCCGCCTGAGTCACCGCAAACCCAGTCACAGGCGGAATCGCTGGGGCTGTTCTTGGCCCATGCGCTGGATAAAGGGGCGTTGCGCGCCCTCTGCCAGCATCTGGGAGTTGACTATGAGTCGCTGCCCGGCACCATTAAATTCGCAAAAGCCAAGGGGCTGGTGGGCAGATATGCCGCTGATGGCCGCCTTCCGGACTTCTTGCGTGAGATCTACGAATTTCTCCAGGCGACAGCCCCGGACAAGATCCGCCCCGAGCTGACCGCCGCGGTCTTTCCTGATCAGATCGAAGGGCAGGGCCCCGTAGACAAGCCTGTCAGTGAACCGGCGCGCTTTGAGTGTGAGATACTCTACACGGTCTACGGGAGTGGGGATGTCGTCGTTGATACGCACATCGTGCCGACCAGCGAAGGCCTGCCCTTCCTACCTCGCATTGGACTGCAGATGACGCTGCCTGGAGGCTACGAGACCTTTACCTGGTATGGGCGTGGGCCTCAAGAGAGCTATATCGACCGCCAGGAGGGTGCTCGCATGGGTGTCTATAGCGGCTCGGTCGATGCGCAGTATGTGCCCTACATCGTGCCCGAGGAGAATGGCAACAAGACCGACGTGCGCTGGATCGCGCTGACCGATGAGGCCGGTGTAGGCCTGCTGGCGGTCGGTACGCCCGCCCTGGAGGTAAGCGCGCATCATTTCACCACTGAGGATTTGACGAAGGCGACGCATACCTATGAGTTGACCCGGCGCGATATGATCACACTGAACCTGGACTACGGCCAGTCTGGTCTGGGGAGCGCCAGCTGTGGGCCTGGGCGGTTGGAGATCTATCAACTCAAGCCCGAGGAGATGCGTTACCGGGTGCGGTTGCGTCCCTTCTCTGCCGACAGCGATAACTCTATGGCTTTGAGCAAGGTGGTCTTCCCGAAGGTATAGGCCTTCAGTGGTTGATCAAATGCTAATAGGCTGGTATCGAGGCAAATCGGCGTGAATCACTAAGGCACAGTTGAGGATCTTCACCCTCTGCCGGACGCGCATCCTACAGGATGCGCGTCCGGCATCTTGCCACCACTTGATCTATGAGGTGCCCGCTGCGGGGCAGGCGATCCTGCCGTTGGATACCGCACCGTGGCTGCATCCGCAAACGCGTACGCCGGCTGATCGGCAATATGTCTCTAGCTCGAGCTGTGGGGCCCAGCGGCCTTTGGTGGGCGCCGGACACTCGTATTCGGTTCTGGGTGGTGTGCCGAACCGGACAGCAGTTTGGGGGCTACCGGTATCCAGACAGCGGTACAGAGCCGTGAGACGGCTGCGGCCGTGGGCGTGCGGCAGGTGTGGTCGTCCTTTGAACAACGGGAGCTACCCCGACGCAAGCGCTGCATCGGATCGTCGCCGGCGGCAAGTGCGGCAACCGCGTGCTCCTGGATGCGTCGACAGGCCGGTGGACGGATTGGCTGTTCAAAGGTTCCCCGAGCCCTTATAGTGGACATGGCCGCCCGCGGATTCACAGCCAGGAGTTTGCGTTCAAGGAACCGGAGCGTTGACCAGGGCTCGACAAGGCGTTCCAACTGGAGGAGGTGCTAACGCAGCGCTGGAACAACTGAAACGCCTACCAGGACGTACTACTGGTGTTCAATGTGTCGCGTAGGGAGCGAGCAAACGGTTGAAGTGGGATGCGAAAGAGGTTGTCAGGGCGTTACCGAAATTGGATTGGAGCAGGATTCCGGATATAATTCGAGTATGGGGTGGATCATCTCGCGGATCCGATCAGCTTAAGGCACGATCGCTTTGGCGCAAGCACGTCTACACTGACCTCTGCATCATCCAAGTTGACAGCGCAGGATTGTCTAGGTGCAAGGAGATGCCTGCGCCGCAGGAGGTGACGCAATGGAAGATGTGAAGAAGCTAGCCCGTGACTGGCAGGTGTCTGAGCGCTGGGTCCGAGCGACGCTCGACGAGATGGCGGTTGAGGCTCGGGATCTGCGGGAACTCGGAAAGGATGCCGCTGAGATCTGCTCGCCACTGCCCATCGAGTGCAGAACACGCAGCATCTGGGATCCGCCAAAGTGGCCGGACTGGTAGGTCAGATCAACACTCTAACCTGGTTGCTCCGTGTCGCTAAGTGTGAGGTCCAACTGCGGCATCTGCCTGCAGACGTGGCGGTGCTCGGAGGAGCACCGCGTCGCTTCGCCCTGACGTTATTCTCAGACAGGAGTTGCGGCCCGGAATCCGGTCCCGGACTGACGCTCTCGCAATCCAGCCTGGCTTCCAGCCAGAGCCTGCATGCAATTGCTGATCGCGCCATCAAACTGCGCTTGGGATCGTGTGTCAGACGAAGTCAATCACCTCCAGGGTCGGCATCATCAGGCGACGCGACCGCTTGTCAGCCACGGGTCAGGCTCACTGTGAGTGATCTGCGACATAGGAGCCATACAGGATGACACGTATCAGGGCCTATCTTAGCTTTATCGCACTTCTGATCCTGCTCCTTGTGGCCTCGTCGCTCGGGATCAGCGCCCAAGCGCCGGGTTCGCTTACCGTGGCTTTCATCGACGTGGGACAGGGTGATAGCGCGCTCCTCAAGACGACCGATGGCGAGCATATTCTTGTGGACGCCGGTCCCAGGTATGCCGGCCCGACCGTGGTGGCGTATCTCGACGAGCACGAAGTCGATATGGTCGATGTGGTGGTGATCAGCCACGCCCACGCCGATCACATCGGTGGTCTCGTTGACCTCTTCCAGTCCCCCATATCTGTCGGTGCAGTCATCTACAATGGCCTGCCATGCAATACTACAGTCTGTGCAGCGGTATGGTCTGAGATGGAAGCCCGTGGACTGACGCCGACGCCGGCGGTGGCGGCTCAAACCCACAGCTGGGGCAGCCTCGACGGCGTAGTTTTCAATCCACAACCCACACCGCGAGGCGACCAGAACGAGGACTCTGTCGTCATGGTCGTGATCTACGGCGAGACGCGGTTTCTCTTCACTGGCGACATAGGGACCACGACGGAAAGCGTATTGCTATCAGAGGGAATGTCCCTTGCTGCAGATATACTCAAGGTCGCCCATCATGGCAGCAGGTACAGCTCCAGCGCATCATTTCTCGATGCAGTTCAACCGATGGCTGCGGTGATTCAGGTTGGCGAAAACAATCCCTACGGGCATCCTACCGAGGAGACTCTTGAACGGCTGCGCGCAGCCGGGGTGCGGGTGTTCCGTACCGACCAGCACGGAACGGTGACATTTGTGAGCGATGGGCAACGGGTGACGTATGACGTTGCCTATGTGACTCTCTTGCCACTGATTATGCGCCAGCAGCCGACCACGTTGACGCCAGTTCCGCCGACCGCAACCCCAACCCCTACGCCGGCGTCGCTCCCGGGCGTCAACCAGGTCTGCAGTCAGGTGGGCAGCGCGCAGATCTGTGGGTCGGTTTCCCACGGCCTGCCCGCTCAGTACACTACCGTCACGGTCTATGGTAGACTTTTGGTCGACGGCGTTGGGCAAGCTGGGCGCGCGATGAACACGACCTGGCACTACAGGACCACCACCTCGCAATGCAGCGGCGTCACCGGGACTGACGGCTTGGCGCAGTGCTCCCGCAGCATAGGGAGAGCCAGTATCGGCTATCAGGTCAACGTCGATGTGGAGATCGACGGTTACCAGGTCACCACATGGTTGACGCCGCAGTAGGCGTATAATGCCCGAATCCACCGTCAGAACAGCCCTGAAAATCACCTGCAAGTGAGTTCTGTGGTCTTCATTGACCGTGAAGACGGCCTCCCGAAAGCTGCTCAAAGAATTGGCTCACCCCATACAGACTCACTGATCCTGACACAATTACTTAAATGCCACCAGTCTGGTAGACTGGAGGTATGAACACTGAAAACGAACGCAACGAAATACCGGACTCCTTCCGCGACCACTGGGAGTGGCGACGCTTTCGGGCGTGGGAGTTGCATGAAGAGGGCTGGACCCAAGCGCGGATCGCTGAAGCGCTGGGCGTTACGGCGGGCGCGGTCAGCCAGTGGTTCAAGAAAGTCCGCGAAGAGGGGTTGGGCGCCTTGCGGAGCCGACGGGAGGAAAGCGGCCGCCGCCCGGGACTGACAGACGCAGATCTGGCGCATCTGGAGGTGTGCCTGAAGCGGGGCCCTGAAGCG
>PWVB01000214.1 GCA_003562365.1 Anaerolineae bacterium | reverse complement strand
GCCCTCATCCTCGAGCCGGCGAGCCAAAGCTACATAGTAGTCTGACGTGTGAATGGGACTGGGGGTGTAGCTAAGCCCCACCTCCACTGTTCCACCGTAGGCCTTGGTCGCAAGCAGCGCGATTTGGAGGTTGCGCCAGTCGTTGAGGGCATCGAAGATGCGCATAAGACCGGCGCCGCTGCGCACGGCCTCCTTCACGAACGCGATCACCAGATCATCGGGATAAGGCTGATAGGCGAAGAGGTTCTGCCCCCGGAGCAGGACGCGGAACCGGTGTGGATCATCCAGGAGCGCGTGGAAAGCATCCAGTCGTTCCCAGGGATCCTCGTCCAGGAAACGCACGCAACTGTCCAGCGTTGCACCGCCCCAAAGCTCCAGCGCTGCGTAGCCAGCGTCCTTGGTGATCTCCAGTACCTTCAGTGCCTGGGCGGTGGTCATTCGGGTAGCCGCAAGACTTTGCTGGCCGTCGCGCAGCGTTAGATCGACAAACTGAACGTGTTTCAAAATCTTCTTCTCCTTATTTCGGATCGCTACAGACTGGGTAGCGCCAGGTTGACGTCAAGCGATCGATGTCGTTCCTATGACCCGCTTGATCACGTTGCGTGTGCCTCTCTATCGGCTTCTATCATGCGGGCCACTGTTGCCCCGGAGAGAGTCACCAACGGGATGCCACCACCGGGGTGGGTAGTGCCGCCCACGAAGTAGAGCCCCCGGATCCGGGGATCGCGAGGATGGGGACGGCGCAGCGCGTTCAGCGGGTGATTGGATGAGAAACCGTAGAGGCTTCCCCGCCACGCTCCTGTCTCCGTTTGCAGGTCCAGCGGTGTCCGATAGGCTGCGGACAGTATGCGTCCCCGGGGGTCAAGGCCGGCCGCCGCCAGGCGGTCGAAGACACGTTCCCGATAAAGGGGCGCCTCCACCGCCCAGTCGAAGTCCACTTCAGATCCTGCGTTTACCGGTGGGGCGTTGACCAGGACAAACCAGTTCTCACAGCCGTCGGGGGCGTGGTCGGGATCCCGGCGTGCCGAGATGGTGACGTAGATGGTCGGGGAGGTTGGCGGCATTCCGCGCTGAAAGATGTCCTCGAATTCCTGTCGGTAATCCGGCGGGAATATGATATTGTGTTGTGCTAGCGCTGAGGTACGACCCCGGATGCCCAACAGCATTACGAAACCGGAGAGCGAGAGGTCGGGCCGAAGTAGCCGCTGGAGGCGCCGTTTGACTATCTTCCGAGGTAGCAGGTCGTGATAGGCGGTGATGACGTCGACATTGGCGACGACGGCGCGGGCAGAGATTCGGCTGCCATCCTCCAGGGTAACCCCCGTCGCGTGTCGCGCTGAATCGACCTGGATATTCGATACTCGGCAGCGGGTGCGGATCTGCACGCCCAGCTCCTCAGCCAGACGGCGGTAGGCTTGCGCAATGGTGTAGATGCCGCCGCGAGCATACCAGATGCCGGCGGTCAGCTCTTGGTGGGCGATGACGTTCAGGACCGCCGGTGCGCGGAATGGGCTGGCGCCCACATAAGTGGCATAGCGGCCTAGCAGCGCACGCAGGTGGGGATGCTCGACCCAGTGCTGGATGGCGGCCTCCATCGTCCGCCAGGCGTCCACCTTCAACATGTCCCGTATAGGGACTCGCAAAAGATCGTGGAGCGTTGGAGGATCTCCTCGAACGAAGATCGGACCGGTGATGCGCTCCAGCGCTGCGGCGTGAGACAGGAAGCCGAAAAAGCCCTCGACGTCCCTGGGGTTGCGGGACTCAATCTGAGCCACCATCGTCGGCAGGTCACGGGTCGCATCCAGCGTGCTGCCATCAGAATAATGGTAGCGGGTGATCGGATCCACCGGGGTCAAGGTCAGATAGTCTTCGAGTCGGCGTCCAGCGGTATGGAACAGTGCTTCGAGGACGGGGCGCATTGTGATCACCGAGGGCCCAGTGTCCCACGTGAAGCCATCTTGGCTCAGACGGGCCATCTTGCCGCCCACCTTTGGGTTCTGTTCCAGCACCACAGCCGGGTAGCCTGCAGCAGCCAGGTGGATCGCAGCGCTGAGGCCGCCAATGCCAGCGCCGATCACGACAGTCGGCTTGCGGTTGGTATTCATACTTTCTCCTTTGGAGCCTTCATTGAGGATGCCGTGACGGCTCTGCGCCCGCGCCACTCTGGGCCGCCGTAACGCAGGCGCCACCAGATGGCCTTCGCGGCGATGACGGCCATCAACAGCACCGAAACCGGCATTAACAAGGCGTCGCTTATGCGTTGTTGAGTTACGGCTGCTGTCATTGCCCGCACGGCTACTCCAAGTGTGACAAGCAGTAGCGGCCAAGTTGGCCACCAACGCGTTGGCAGAAACGCGCCGGTCGCGAGCCAGATCCAGGGTAGAAACCAAAGAAGCCAATGGAAGGCCCACGACAGCAGAAGCCATAGGATGCTGTCGCCGTGGCCGGCCAAGAGGTTCTTGGCGAATCCATCGCGGACCTCGGCCCACGTTCGATACATACGGCAGCTCAGGACGTTGCCACCATCGGCGGCCCGCAGCTTCAGGCGGCCGTGGACTGGGTGCTGGCTGAGCTTTTTGATGCGTTTGGCCAAGGCCACGTCCTCAATGACGCTGTCGCGGACGGCGGCGTGCCCGCCAATGGCGGCATAGGCGACCCGCCGGAAGGCCAGACACTGACCCATCGCAGCGGCGAAG
>PWVB01000332.1 GCA_003562365.1 Anaerolineae bacterium | reverse complement strand
TTCGCACAATCAGGTCGCGAAAAGATTCGGGCTCGGCGCGCGCCGCCTTTAACGTGGCTGCGTCGACGACATTGACCTGAACCTCGAAGCCGCCGCGACGCAGGTAGGTCAAGATCAGGGTCTTGAGGCCTTCGAATCCGGCGGCAGAACGGAAGAGTGTCTTATTGAACTTCAAGTTGTAGGCGAGGCCACCGATCATCTGGCTGTGATCCCAACCGGTGACGGACAGTACCGCGGCAGTTGGGCCATGCAACTCGCGGCCCTGAGCCGGACCGCAGCCATCGGCGAAAGGAAACCCCGCCCGGCGTCCGTCCGGTGTCGCGCCGGTCTGGCGCCCGAGCTGCTCGTGCATAATCCACGCAAAGGCGCCTGGGACGTAGGGGCTGGCATCAGGCTCGACGCTGAACGCCGCGCAGGTCTGGGTCACGAAGCGTATGATGTCAGAGACTAGGGCGTCGATGCCTACATCGCCCTGCCCGTACTTGGGATAGCCGTTCAGAAAGCGCTGGCGCGTGGGCTCTAACCCAGCAAAATCGGCGTCGAGCACAGACTTCATCTGGGCCAGAGTCAGGCGCCGCTGGGTGTAGACCTCCTCGCGGATAACGTAAAGGGCGTCCGCGAGATTGGCGAGGCCGATAAAGGAGCATTCGACCCAATTGTAGCGGGCGCCGCCGGCTTCAAGGTCCTGCCCGCGGGCGATGCAGTCTCGGGTGAAGATACTTTGCAGAGGGCGCCGCATGTGATCGCGGCGTGCCTGGCGGTAGGCGTTCTGTTCTGCCACACCCTGGGCGATGGCGCAGGCTAACCTCTGGCGATAGCTCGTCAAAAATGCCTGAAAGGTGGGCGCCGCATCGCCGGATGCTGAAGCCGCCTGATCAGCAATCTCCTGCAGAAGCAGCCCGCAGGTGTTGTAGTAGGGCGAGGCGACCCAGACGTTGCTGCCGCCGGAGGGCGTGATCTCTACGCAGGTGGAGTTGATGTAGCGACAGGCCTCCCGGGCGGGCACGCCAAGGCGCGCCAAGCCATTCTGGATGGTGGGGTCGCCGAAGAAGGCCGGCGTCGGGTAGCCTTGACCGATCAACTCCACCGCCAGATCGACGAGCTCTGTCGGCGTGCCCTCATGCCAGCAGACGCCGACGGTAGGGTAGATCATTTTAGTGCGCCGTAGCGCCTCTAGGCAGAGGTAGGAGAGGTCGTTGGTCACGTCATTGCCCTCAATATCTCGGCCGCCGACCATCACTGACATGGCTAGCCCGTCAGGGATGTATGCGTTGATGAAGAGGTAGAGCGTCTCGATGAGCATCAGCGCTCGCTCGCGGGTCAGGGCGCCGCGAGCAATGTCGGCAGCGTAGAAGGGCCAGAGCGTGCGGTCGAGGTGCCCGGGGACGACAAGCCAAGCCTTATCCGCCTGCATCACGCCAAGCAGCACAAACCAGAGCAGTTGGAGCGCCTGGAAGAAGGAGGATGGGGCAGCGTGGGCGATATGGTGACAGTCGGAAGCCAGTTTCTGCAGGTCCGCGCGGCGGGCATTACTCGCAGTTGGGGCTGCGGCCTCTACGGTCTCTGCCGCTCCTTCAATCATCTGCGAGAGCCCACCGAGGGCCAGGAGAAAGGCACGGTAGACCTCCGCGTCCTTCTCGGTCTGGGCGCGTATCTGAGCCGCCAGGCCGTCGATTCCTAGGGCCATAAGTGGAGCCAGATCCAGCTCGCAGTGCCCGGTCTGCCCGGGGAGGTCTAGAGTGTAACCGGCGAGGTAAGCGCGTGCCGCCTCCCGCTCGACGGCGTTCTCGGAGCCCGGGCGTACTTGCCCCACCAATGGCGCCAGTTCATCAATCTCGAACTGCATTGCCTTCAGGCGATCGGCCGTTAGTCGTCCGCGGCGGATGGTCCAGGAGGGCTCGCCCGCGGATGCGCGCAGTGATTGCCCGTCGATGACAGTGGTGTCGCGTAAGCGGGTCAGGACCTCTGGATCCTTGGTATTCAGAATACGATCACGCAGTGCGGCGATACGGGCCGATTCTTCTTGGTACAGTTGGTTTGTCATCAGCAACTATCCTTGGCTTGTCTACTATCCGCTGCGCACTCCGATGCGGAAGCCAGCGCGCAGTGTTGTCACACCATCATTGGTGGCCTAGATTGTAGCGTCGATATACCGCATTGAAAAATAGAGGTAGGGGGTGAAGTGACGGCGCCAGAGGTTCCCACCAAGGATGTTGGCGGTCTCGTGTTCAACAAACTGGCGCTCGCAGCCACGCTGTCGCGACCACGATATGGTGCGCTGCAGGAGGGCTGTGCCAATCCCAGTGCCCCGATGGCGGGGTTGTACATAGGCGGATTTGATCTGAGCCGTCCGCGTGTTTTGGAGCAAGAATCCTTCGCCACCGACGGCGGACTCCCCGACGGTCATGTAGGCGCAAGCTCTCTGATTCTCGTAATGGACGAAGAAGACATCGCCCTGCTCCACCTGTGCTGCTAGTGTCGCGCGAACCTCAGATTCCTCTGTAGCTTTGGATACAAAGATCGGGCTCTGCGCGTAGTAGCGGGAGTGCTCGATGTCAAGATCAACGAGGTCATCTACATCCTGCGTTGCGTTGATCTCGATATCAGGGCGGTGACAGACATCCGATAGATCTCGAAGCCGCTCCGCGATGAGCGCCCGGACCACGGGAGGCGCTACCACGGCCTGCGCGCCAGCGGC
>PWVB01000562.1 GCA_003562365.1 Anaerolineae bacterium | reverse complement strand
GTAGGTGCCCTCGTCGAGTTCGGCCTGCACGGTCAGTCCGGTGCTGGTGGTGGTCGCGGCGATCAGTTGCACGATGACCTCGTGGCTTTCTAGTGCCCGGCCTCGCCAATTCATCGAAATGTGGGAAAACAGCCGGTGTTCGATCTTGTTCCACTTGGAGGTGCCGGGCGGGAGGTGGCAGACGGTGACGCTCAGGCCAGTTTCGGCGGCGAGTTTGGCGAGTTCCACCTTCCACAGGCGGATGCGGGAGCCGTTGGATCCGCCCCCGTCAGCGCAGATGAGCAGCCGGTCGGCCTCGGGGTAGGTGGGCTGGCCCATCGACTGCCACCAGCGGCGCAGGGTCGCCACAGCGAACGTGGAGGTGTCGTTGTCTTTGCCGACCGACACCCAGCCAGCGTCGGCGGTGACGTCGTAGACCCCATGGACCGCTCTGCCCTCGGGGCCGATGAAGTCGTGCACGTTGGCCTCGGCCGGTGAGCCCTTTGGCTGCCACTCCCGACCTCCGTTCTTGTAGGCCCCGACCAGTTCCTTCTTCTTGGTGTCGACCGACACGACCGGCTGGCCGGCTTCCAGATGCTCGTTGGCCTGGGTGGCGAGTTAGCAAAACTGCGCGTCACGATCGGGATGCTGCTTTCCCTCGGTGGTCTTGGCCATCGCCTGCAGGCTGTAGCCAAGCCGCCTGAGCAGCTTGGCCACCGTGCGCGCGCCTACCTGATGTCCCTGGGCCGCCAGCTCCTCAGCCAGAGTCCGCGTGGACTTCGCGGTCCACCGCAACGGCGACTGGGGATCGCCCAGCGTCGCGGGTTCCACCAGCGCCTCCAGCGCCCCAACAAGGCCAGGATCGCTCTGCGCCAACGGCGGCCGGCCCGCGACCTTGCGACGCACCCGACCCGCCGGTGCTGCGCCTTGAGGATCGGCCAGCTCCTTGACTGCTGCGGTCACCGTCGTGCGCGACACCCCTGCTGCCCGCGCCACCGCCGACACCCCACCGCGGCCCAAAGCACGCGCTTCCACCCCCAACCACAAGCGCCGCTGCCGCTCATCCAGAAACGGGGCAATCACCGCATACTTGTCCGCCACAACCTCTTCGACCGATCCCATCGTGGCAGCGTAACGCAACCATCCTATTTGGCCAGGTCATTAATGCGCGAGCTCCTAGGCGCCCCACTCATCTCCTTCAATGCCCGCACTGGGCATCGCTCCTGCGTCCTGGAGGTTGCAGCGGACGCCTACCATGCCGCTACAGGACCGGCGTGAGTTTCAGGCGTTTACCGACGGGCGGCTTCTTGCACCTTCTGGAGATTGGGGTTCAGGCAATCCAGCTTCGGCCGTATCACGCGGGTCCTCCCAGCGCACCGCCCTTCGCCTAGGCATGGCTGGCGTGCTCTGGTCCTAGCGGTCTTTTCGAATCGAGGTAAGCCATCAGACCCAAGGATGTTTCTCCAAGTCCTTCCCTACTCGATAGGGGATATGACAGAGCGCCTCGCGGCGCAATAGGCACGTAGCGCTCCGTAGCGGCGTTGGGGGGCGCTGGCCGGGCTAGCGAAGCACTCCCCTCCTGCCTTCTTGTCCCATCTGATCTTTCGCAAAAGGGCGGAATCACTGTACGGCGCCAGTCATCGTGATTCAAGCATCTGGCGTCGCCGGAGGCTGAACTTTAGCCCGTAAAAACGCATGGATGTGGTTCCTGGGGGGTGGCCGGCCCGTGAGGGGATGTGCTGTGTCGCAGACCTGCGGCAAACGCACTTCAGAAAGATTGGCTGATGTGCCTGGTTGGCGGTGCTGGTTGGGGCCTGGAACGGGCCTACAAAGCCCCGCTACGTGGTCGGCGCTACCCCAGCACCGACCCGACTACCTCCCGGAAATCAGAGTTAGAGTCGAAGCTGCGGACGAAGGTCGATGTTGGAGCCGACCAACCGATTGCCAGTGAAGGTGTTTCCTGGCTGAGAAACGTTCACTCCGCCGTTGCTTCCCCACTGATAATGACCGTCGAGGAGGTTGCCTTCTATGCGAATGTTTCGGTTGCCATCCCGATGATTATGGATGTAGCCGCCTCGAATACCGTAGCCGTTCTGTCCGCCCTGTTGCCCAACAAAACCATAAGAGTAGTTGTCCACCATCGTCACGTTGCGAACAGGGCCTGACTCAGAATAGAGACTCAGACTCGACCACGCTGAAGTCGAGACGTGATTGCGAGATATCGTCGTAGTTGGGGGGTTGGTTGTCCTGTTCCCTCGGTAGCTAATGCCCGCCGTCGACACGCCGTGGGTATTGCGCCATGCGTCTCCGACAAGATTCTCAGTCACCGTTGATCCTACCGCACCACTCCAGAGTTGGATACCGGCACGGGTGTCGACGATGTGGTTTCGACGTGCGACGAGGGGACCATATGCCTTGATGCCCACATTCCCCCAGTTTCCGTCGGCTCGATTGGTGCCATACTCGCCTTTCCGGCCGTCGATGATCGTGTGTTCAACCACAGTTCCTGAAGTTCCCCCTTCGATACGGATTCCGGATGTCGATCCCGGCGCGGTGACGCGCACGTTTCGGACCGTAACATCGTTGTGTCTGACCACGATCGCCGCGTTTATGCTTCCCGGGGCGGAGACGTCCAGGTTCTCGATTACTTGCCCGTCGCTTGAAGTGACGATCGGCCCCGACGATGCCAAGGAGATCCCTGCCCTCGGCCCGACGAGTGCC
>PWVB01000429.1 GCA_003562365.1 Anaerolineae bacterium | reverse complement strand
GGCAGGGCAAGACCCTTGAAGCCCTTCGAGCCGAGGTACAGCACATCGACTGTCTCGCCCAAAACGGCCAAATCCCTCACCAAGATTGTCTCGAGGAGCTGCAGCGTTTGAAGGAGGAGGCGAAGGCGATCGGGGATTGGGGGGTCTTCACACAAGCTCTCGATGTCGAGATTCACCGCTTGGATCATCGCAGAGACATACTAGGCGTGGTGAACGTTCTCCGAGAGGCCAGACTGTGTGCGAACCTCGGGGGCCCAGATGCGAGGTGCCAGGCACGATCGATCCTTGCGCTGAACGTCTACTACGGATCCCCCGAGGAAGCACTCGCCGCTGCCCGGGAGGCAGTGGCGATCTCACTGGAAACCCAGGATCCAGACCTGCAGCTTCATGCTCTTAACCGCCTGATAGTTGCCCTCTTGTATCAAGGAAGGCTTGGCTCCCGGGAGGGGCAGAAAGCCTTTTCTCTTGCAGAGCCACGGCTTTCTAGAACAGGGGACCTTATCCTGAAATTCTTCGTCAGACTCAACAAGGCAGTTGGCCTCCTCGAGGCTGGCGAACTCGATGCAGCCAAGGGTGCGTTCGATTCAACCGCGTGCGTTATCAACCGCACAAAGGCCACTGAGGCTCATGTGACACTGTTTCTAAACAGGGGAGAGCTCTCTCTGGCCAGCCATGATCTCCTAGGTGCTCAAGAGCATTATTACCGAGCCCAGAAGTATCTCACGCCTTCCTCTCCAGAATCGTCAAGACTCATTATCAATGCAGGCCTCGGGATCTGTGCTCTCCAGAGTGGCGATCTTGCTGAGGCGAGGCGGCGAGAAGCCTGCCTGCCTCCAATTTCCAGCCCTTGGACCTTCGACCCTTTTGTGGTTGTCTCTTTCAAAGCAGGCATGCTCAAGAAGAGGGGAGCCTTTGAGTCAGCAGATGGTCTCTTGGCCGAAGTAGCGAAAGACGTGAGGCCACGACTTGTGACGGCCTGGATCAAGTTGACGATCTTGCGGGCTGATTTCTTGAAGAAGCGCGATCCAAAACAAGCAGCCAGGATTGCCGAGGAAGCCTTCCTGGTTGCTGAAGAGCTCGATCTGTCTCAGAGGAGTACACAACTACAGAAATACCTGCATTCGGACCCGAAGCACTATCGCCCTAGGTGAGCCAGGCCCTTGCCGGAAAGGTCGGCTCGCTCCTTTCAACATCAGGTACAGGCTCCCTCTTGGAAAGCATGATCTCTGCTTGATGCGTCTCCAATACGTCACCTGCAGTTGCGGCCTTTACTACTTGTGGGTCGAACTGGATTCCGCTGTAGATCACAAGCTGTTCCCGTACCTGTTCTAGAGTCAAAGCCTTCCGATATGACCTATCCGACAGCATGGCGTCAATCGCGTCGCAGACCTTGATTATCCTTGCTGCAAGCGGGATCTCGTCGCCCTTCAAGCCATCGGGATATCCCTTGCCGTCCACCCTCTCATGATGCCCCCGGACAGAAGCAACTACCTCGCGCGAGAAGGATGACAACTGCTCAAGGACGGCTACGCCCTTCAGTACATGGGACTCGATCACCTCCCTTTCCTTCATGGTCAGGCCGGTGGGCTTGCTAAGAATCTCCGTGTATGCTGTCTCTATCTTCCCTATGTCATGCAGCAGCGCTGCCATCTCAACTTCCTTTTGCTTCCTCAGGGGCACACCCATCGCATCTGCAAGTCGCACTGCGAGGGATGCGACACGCAGAGAATGTCCAGAGGTGTAAGGATCTCGCGTCTCGATCGCCTTTACCAGAGCTGTAAGCAGGTCCCGGTTGGCCTGCTGCAGATCCACGATGGATGCGTAGGCATGCCTGATGAAGAGGAGTGGGAGAACTGCGACCAGAAGGCCTAGGAAACTCAGTTCTTGGTAAAGGAGTGCCACTGCGAATGCCACTGGACTCACTAGGATGTCATAGAAGAGGTTGGTGCCAGAACGGCCAATGATCCGCAACCATACCTTTCTTATCTTCGTTCCCTCGCTCAACGCCACAGCAATCGCCACCGCGGAGTTGTTGAGGACCACGAAGACAACCCAAAACAACAAGAAGCCCAAGGTCTGGGGACCAGCCACCTCATTGAAGCTGACCCCGGATGGAACAAGTCCTACGCCCTTGAGTGAGAAGGCGAATCCTCCGGCCGCCGCTGCGATAACGTACTGGGATGTATTGAAGGTGGCCCTCAGCATCTCCTTCCTTCGTAGAAAGAACTCCCCAACGAAGCCTGTCACGCCCATGAGCAGAACCGTGGGGGCCGGCCCGAAGAGAAGTACTGAGGACAGCAACGGTACGAAAATGATCGAAGAAGTGCTCCCGGATCTCCTTCCTACTGTTATTGGGAGCGTGCGGGACTCGGCCAGAAGACCAAGGATGAGGAGTACTGAAAAGCCGAGTATATCCTTCCTTGGGAAGTCAGCGAACACCGACCAATCCTGAACCAGCACGGCTCCAAGTGCCAGAATAGCCGTGAGGCCCACGTAATAATTGATCGCTCGCTGCGTCATGTGAGGATCCCCCTCGACCCACGCCTCATTTTTTACCAACCAGTGACACCACGTGTCAGCGTGAAAAGCATACCGAAAAACTCGAACAGATTCGCGAACATGCGCAGATCCTCCTTCCTAGTCTGGAGTCAGCTTCGGGGTATGCTTGAAGCTGCTGCGCTCCGCTCATCCGCTCACGCTTCGCTCTGGTGGG
>PWVB01000159.1 GCA_003562365.1 Anaerolineae bacterium | reverse complement strand
GAGCTCCGCGGCACAGGTGTTTGGACCGCGGACGTCCCCCTTCCTCCGGGAGTCCACGAGTACTCGTTCATCGTGGACGGTACCCAGTGGCACCCGGACCCGCTGGCCGGTGCCCAGGTGGATGACGGTTTCGGACGGACCAACAGCCTGGTGATGGTATCCTCCTCGGAGGCGTAGGCATGAGATCCCTGGTGTTCGTGCTGATGATGTCGTGCGCCGCGGGAAGCGTGGGAGGCGGAGGAGCGGCTGGTCAGGAGTGGGACGCCGCCGCCCACCTCGACCCCCAGATCCTTGCTGCCCTGAGGCCGGTCCTGAACGCAGCCGTCCGCGACTCCCTTCCACTGGCCGCTCTCGAGTCCAAGATCCTGGAGGGCGTCGCCAAGGGTATAGAGGTGGATCGTATTCGGGAGGTCGCCATGGGTCTCGCGAATGAACTGCATGCGGCGAGATCGGGGCTGCGCAACGCCTTTCCGGATGCTCCCCTGGCTGGCACCGAGGTGTCGGCAGCGGCCCTGGCCATGCGCCACGGCGTTCCGCTAGAAAGTCTTCTTGCTCTCTGGGAAGCTCGTCCCCCCTCGGGATCCCTGGAGATCCCGCTGGTCGTGGTGGGCGAGCTCGCCCGGCGGGGGGTGCCGGTGGACATGGCCGTGGAGACCATGACCAATATCCTGGGCTCGCCGGTGCCCCTGGATCTGGCCGCCCAGATTCCCGCGAGGATGGACCAGATTCTTCCCACCACAGGCACACCCGCCGCAGCGCTGGTGGAAGCCCTGCGATCTCTGAGAATCCCCCCTGCACCCCCCGGTCGCAGACCCGGCGGCAGGGGCTGAAGCATCCTTGCACCCCCACGACCATGATGAAAGCGACCCCTGTGCTCATCCCCGATCATCACAGACCCGGACCGCTCTTGCCCGCTGCTCTGTTCCTTCTGTTGGTGCTGGTAGCGGGGCTCCCCGCCCCCGCATGGGGTCAGAGTCCCCGTTGGCAGGTGGATGTCAGCGGATCCCGGCTTCAACTCGACACTCTGGAGGCCATGAATGCGCCCTCTCTGGCCACGTCCCTGGAGTGGCAGGGTGCCAAGTTCCTGAGTCGGGTCGGCGGGAGCCTGACCGGCTTCCAGAATCACGGGTGGTCGGCCCAGGGGCGTGGAGATCTTATCGGGTGGCTCAGCCCTGCCGGGGAGCGCAATCCAGCCAGGATCGAGCTGTCTGGAGGACTCGCCGGTTCCAGGCATTCCAGCGGTTTTGACTCCTACATGGGGCGGGCGGATGCACGCCTGCACCTGGTAGGCAGGAGCGTTGGGAGTTGGATCGGGGCCGGGGTCGCCTCGGCACGGAACGCCTTCGATACGGCCGCTGTCGTCAGCATCGCTCCCTCCCTTGGTCTCTGGGCGCGCTTAGGGCCCTTGCGCGGCACATTGAGCTATCTCGACACCCGATTGGAGGGGGAACGCTATCCGGAAGGGAACTTCACCCTCACGTATAGCAGGACGGCGCTCGATGTCACCGCCTTCGCCGGGTACCGGCAATCCCCCTTCCAGGAGGTGGACCCCGATTCGTGGGCCGGTATCTCCGCGGCGATCTGGCTCCAGCCACAGGTGGCCGTCGTTCTTTCCGGGGGCCGATACGCTCCGGATATCGTCCAGGGACTCCCCGGGGGGGACTTCCTCTCCCTGGGGATTCGCTATTCACCGCGCCGGAGCCGACCGCTCCCTCCGGCGACACCTCTGCCGCTGGTCTTTTCCAGCGAGGCTGCACGCTCGGGAGAAATCACATTTGCCCTAAAGGGAGCCTCCACGGTGGAGATCGCAGGAGATTGGAACGGTTGGCAGCCGGTTCCGGTTTCCCGCGACCGCTCGGGCAGATGGGTGGTCCCGGCCGGCATTCCGCCCGGCGTCTACCGTTTCAATCTCCGGGTGGACGGGGAACGGTGGGTCGTGCCGGAAGGAGTCCCCCAGGTCGATGACGGCTTCGGCGGCCGGGTGGGGCTTCTGGTGATCTCGGCGACCTGACACGGCCGCATGTGACCATTTCAAGAATTTTCAGGTGTTAAGGACAGAAGCTGGCAGGGTTCGCCATAGGGGCCGAACCTCAAGTGATGGAGGAAAAGGAGACCTGACCATGAAACGCATTGCACTTCTTCTGGCCCTGGCCAGTATCCTCCCTGCCTTTCTGGAAGCCCAGGAGCATGCCGTGGAGCAGCTCCAGAAGGTTCGGCCGGCCCACCTCACCGAGCAGGCCATGGAGCGTATCCGGCATCAGGTGATGGAGCGTATCCGGGCTGCGGAAGCCCGTGACCTTCCCGTAGAAGCCATGGCCAACCTGGCCCTGGAGGGTGTTGCCAAGGGTCGCAGTGCCGAAGAGGGGCTCGGGGCGGTGGAGCTCCTGGTAGCGGACATGGGTCGGGCCCAACAGGCCCTCCAGGGCTCGGGACGCCCCTCCGTGCCGGGGGACGTGGAGGCTGCCACCGCCGCCATGCGGATGGGTGTGGACGGTGCGGCTGTAAGCGAGCTCGCCCGTACACAGCCCGAGGGCCGTTCCATGGCGGTGCCACTCCTGGTACTGGCCGGGCTCAGGGAGCGAGGCCTGCCCTCGGACGAGGCTCTGGCAGCCGTGCGCGAGCGGCTGGCCTCGGGCTTGCAGGACGCCGAGCTCCTCGCTGAATTCTCCGAGGTCGCCCGGGGGCTGGCCCGGGGGATCCGGCCAGAGCAGGT
>PWVB01000519.1 GCA_003562365.1 Anaerolineae bacterium | reverse complement strand
GTATGCCTCAACGCATCGGTATGGCTGGACGACGTCCAGATCGCCGACACGGGACGCTACATCCTGCCCGAGCTCGTGGATCTGTGCCGGGCGATGGGGGCACCACAGTACTAACGATGGATTCGCTGGAAGCGGATAGAAGAAGACACGATGAGTCGACCTGACAAGGACGGAGGCCGGGACGGGCGGAGCGGCAGCCCCGCAGCCATCATCGTGGCCAGCAACCACCCGACCCGTCCGGGGACCCGTCGCCCGGTCCCGAGGACAGGCGGGTGAGGCGTCAGATCCAGGAGGCGGGGGCTCTGCTCAACATCGAGCTGCTGGAGCCGGGGTAATCAGCGATCAGTTCGTCCGGGGCTCCATCGGCTCTGTTGGCCCACAGGAGATCCGCAAGGGCGACCCAACCGCGAACTAAGAGGGTCGTCCACAGTTACTCGCGCCGGGCTGGAAGGATAGTCGACGCGGACCGCATCCACTCGAGTGCTGGATGGGGTATGATAAGGACTGCTTGGATATCCCCCCGGACGAGGCAGCGCGCGAGGGCTCACGGATTACCGGCAGCTGTCCGCTCCCCAGCGCTGTGATACACTGCTGACCATCTACCCCGTACGACGTCTCCAGGAACCGCCGATGCTCGCCAAAGTGATCAGCTGCGCCCTCCACTACGAGGCCCAGTGGCGGGAGGCACATGCTACGATCCGCGACTGGAAACTAGCAAACGCCTGACAAGTGTCCAGGTATTGGGGGTCATTTCACACTTGTCATACTCGACATTGCCTCAAGGCCTTGCTTTCACGCCCTGCCGGCTTAAAGACGTTGTTCTGACGATATGGCAAGATACCGGCTTCGTCGGTACGGGGGCTTGGCGTGTCGCGCAGCCGCTCAGTGCAAGTGCCACCCAATTGTCAGCACCCGGCACCCTCTCCAACGGGACAGATAGCGATACACGTCGCGCAACAACCATAAGCCGAACACTTGTAAACGTCCTTCCAACCTTCCCCGTCCAGGGCACTCACGGGACAGTTCTCCACGCACAGACCACAGCTTGTGCAGACATCCTCGGTCATCGGGCGACCTGGACGCAATTCCATGTCGGTGATGACAGAAGTTACCCATACGCGGGGTCCATACTCAGGGGTGATGATGCTCGCGTTCAGCCCCAGCGTGCCCAGACCAGCAAGGTACATAGCGGGCATATGATAGAATGGAGCCGTCCAGAAGCGACGGTCGCTTTTCTTCTCCGTGGGAAGGTGCATCGCACTGTAGCCCTTGCCCTCGACATAGCGAGCTATCTTATAAGCTATCAGGGCCACTTCGTGGTCCAACATGGCGTTCTCCGGGTCAAGAAAGAACCGCTCGGCGCCGCGCACTGGGACCTTATCGCCGGAGAGCTCCTCACCCGGCTTCGGCCGCAGGCCGGCGAGCTCGTGCTTGAGCACCGTAGTCATCACGCCTCGAGTGAAAGGCATACCTATGATCACAACAGATCTGGCCTTGGGCACAAACTGCCTCGGCGAGGGCTTCGCCGGAAAGTGTTCCTCATACATCTCAGCTGGGGCCACGCCGTACAGTTGCGCCCCTAGCGCGTCAACATAGACGGCCAGTTCTGCAGACCTTTGGTCTGTGGTGGTGTCCTTCTCAATGGTTACCATGCTCTTGAATTCCCCTCCCCGCGCACTTGGCGCAGCACCGGCTCTATCCTAGATTCTTGTTTTGAAATGCCGCTCTGAAGCACAGACACGCCAGTTGCGAATGCCCAGCAACAGACCTGCTTCCGTGGGAGGGAGGCTTAATCCCCGATCAGAACGGCCAGCATAGTTGCCTCATCGACCTGACGCATCAGAGCGTAATCGGGAACCGAACTATTGTCAAGTCTTGGGGATTGACACCTCACTGGCAGCGAAGACTGATGGGGAGCGCGTGAATAGATCAGCCGGTGCTAGCTCTGGCTGGAGCATCCTGGCTCCACCGTCCGCGAACTCGACACCGGCCTTGACCAAAGCAACGAGGTGAGGTGCATTGACTCTAAGCCAACGCTTTTAAGCCGCCAGAAGCCGCTTGAAAGCCATCGTCAGGCCAGCCCTCCGGAAACCTGCACGGTTTGTCTTTTTCGTCCGAGCCTCGACTATGGAAAACGTCGATTCAACCGGATTGGTCGTCCGCAGCTGGATCCAGTGCTCAGCAGGAAGGCCTAAGAACGTAGACAACTGAACTTGATCCCTGGTCAGCGTTTCAACGGCCTTGGGATAACGGGCTCCGTACTCTTCGAAGAAGATGGCGATCTCCTCCAGAGCGCTGTCACGGTCCGGAGCGGACATGATCTCACGCAGCACCCTCATCGCTCGGGACTGAAATCGCTTGGGCTGCTTGTCCAGCACGTGGGGCACCAGCTCGTTACCGAGCTAGAGCTTCTAACACCAGCTCGCGCCAGGCCGGAAGGATGGAGAACCGGCGTGGGCCGGACCTACTCGAATGCGGGATGAGGTATGAGCGGACTGCCTGGATATCACCCCCCGGACGAGGCGGGGCGCGAGGGCTCACAGACTACCGGCACTTGTCCACTCCCCCGCTCTGTGATACACTGCGGACTATCTGCCCAGTACGACATCTCCAGGAGCCGCCTATGCTCGCCAAAGTGATCAGCTGCGCCCTCCACGGACTCGACGGCCTTCTGGTGCACGTCGAGGTGGACACATCCCGCGGCATACCAGGC
>PWVB01000031.1 GCA_003562365.1 Anaerolineae bacterium | reverse complement strand
TGTGAGTCAACTTGCTGTTGGTTGGGCTAAAATACACACAGAAGAATAGTAAACAGCTCATTATCTGTGTTGGAGATACCTAAATTCCTCCAACTACCTATTTCAACTGCGGAAAGTGGGTTCAAGAATATCACCCAAACATTACGTTACTTCGCCGCACGACCAGCTGAAGCCTTATCTCTAGCCGGCGTGAGCAGAAAATGATAAGACCCTAACCCGCGATATAGTCCACAAAGCTTTGACAGCACCTGTCGCCCCAAGTACAATAAAGGTCATCATTAACAGGAACGGAGTCAAGGATGAACGAAAGACTAGAAGAGCTGATTGACCTATCCACGCGTTTGGGCGATCCAGCCCACGACTATGTCATCCTGGGCGAGGGGAACACGTCGGCGCTCAATCCAGACGGGACCTTCTGGGTCAAAGCCAGCGGCTACCAGCTTCCCACGATTGGGTCCACCGGCTTCGTGCGCGTCTCTCTGGAGCGCGCCCTGGCAATTCTGAAGGACGAGGAGCTGAGTGATAGTGAGATCAAGGCGCGCCTGCTCGACGTACGCGTCGACCCGGATACCGGAAGGTGGCCTGCTCCCAACAGCGAAACCCGCCCCTCGACAGAGACGGTCTTCCACGCGCTCTGCCTGAGCCTGGATGACGTGAACTTCGTGGGCCACACCCATCCGGCCTCTGTCAACGCCCTTGCCTGTTCGGAGCTTTTCGAAGAGGCCTTCAGCGGGCGACTCTTCCCCGATGAGATCGTCGTATGCGGACCGGCGCCGGTGCTGGTTCCCTACATCGATCCTGGCATCCCGCTGGCCCGAGAGATCCGGCGGCGGATCAACGCCTATATTGAGACCTACGCCGAGCGACCTCGCGTGATCCTGATGCAGAACCACGGGCTGGTAGCACTGGGCCGAACGTTTGAACAAGTTGAGAATATTACCGCAATGATGGTCAAAACGTCCCGCGTGTTACTGGGTGCCTATGCTGCTGGTGGTCCACGGTTCCTCTCCTCCACCAACGTCGACCGTATCCACACCCGTCCGGACGAGGCCTATCGTCGCAACCTGCTAGGCGAGTAAGGATCTGTAAAAGAGGGAGATTCCAATGGCAGATGAAAGCAAGAGGCGAGTATCTCGGCTCCACGGCATCCGCGATCTACGTATTGAAGAGGCGCCGATCCCGAAACCGGGACCTGACGAGGTGCTGTTGAAGATCGCCTCCGTGGGTACATGTGGTTCCGACGTCCACTATTATCTCGAGGGCGCTATTGGCGACCAAATGGTGACCGCCCCCATCGTGATGGGCCATGAGTTCTCAGCATGGATCGCCGAACTCGGCGAAGAGGTCACTGAACTGACACCGGGGCAGTTGGTTTCCGTTGAGCCGGCGATCCCTTGCGGTGTCTGCGAGTCGTGCCAGCACGGACATCCGAACCTCTGCTCAGATGTCCGTTTCTGCGGCACCCCACCAATCGACGGCGTCTTCGCCGAATATGCTGTGATGCCGGCGGAGAATTGCTTCGTGCTACCCGAAGGGTTAACCCCCGACGAGGGGGCACTACTGGAACCGCTGGGGGTCGCCATTCATACGGTGGATCTGGCGCATCTTAAAGCCGGGCAGACCGTAGCAGTGCTGGGAGCTGGACCCATTGGGCTGCTGACCGCGATGATGGCGCGAGTCGCCGGGGCGGCAGAGGTCTACATGACTGAGCCGCTGGGCTATCGCCGCGTCTTCGCGCTGGAAACCTGCGCCGACGCCGTCTTCGACCCCCACGCCAGCGATGTCGTCGAGGCTATCCTAGATACAACCGGAGGGCGCGGTGTGGATGTCGCTTTCGAAGCTGCTGGGGCCGCCGAAACGCCCGATCAGGCAGCTCGAATCGCCTGTCCCGGCGGCAAGGTAGTGGTCGTCGGCATTCCCTCGGACGATAGCATGTTGATGACAGCATCTCAGGTACGCCGCAAGGGCCTGACCATCAAACTGGTACGCCGAATGAAGCACACCTATCCCCGTGCGATTCGTATGATCCATCACGGCATGCTTGACATTTCCGCCCTGGCAACACATCACTTTCCCCTGGAGCGCATCGAAGATGCCTTTGAGCTGGTCGCCGGCTACCGTGATGGCGTGCTGCGCGCGATGATCCAGGTCAACATGGAGGCGCCATGAACAACCGCGAACGTGTCCACGCGATCTTGCACTATGAGGATTATGACCGTATGCCGGTGGTCCACTTCGGCTACTGGAACGAGACGCTGCTCAAATGGGCCACCGAAGGCCATATCACTGCCGATGAAGCGCAAAGCTGGAGCGACGGCAATCCCACCGACGCGATCATCGCCGAGAAGCTAGGCTTCGACTTCAACTGGAGCAACTGCTTCTCGCCCAACACCCGGCTGCGCCCACCCTTTGAGACCCGGGTGATCGAGACTTTCCCTGACGGTTCGCGGCACGTGCTCAATGACGAGGGCACTGTAATTTTGCAGAAGGATGACGCCATCTCTATTCCCAAGGAGATTGAGCATCTGCTGACCGATCGTGTGTCGTGGGAATCGCACTATCTGCCAAAGCTGCAGTACGAGCTGGAACGGATCACCCACGCCTATGTGAATGTGGACGGTGAGATGATCCGCTTCGACCGCGGCGGCGACGCCTATCTCAAGGCCGGTACCTGGGACAATCCTTACGGCCTGCATGCCGGCAGCCTCTTCGGCGTCATCCGCAACTGGCTCGGCATCGTCGGCCTCTCCTACCTGATGGTCGATGACCCACCGCTCTTCGATGAGATCATTGACACCACCGCCGATCTCTGTTACCGGTGCACCGAGACAGCCCTGGACCTGATCTGCCCCGAGGGTAAAGCGGCGCCCTTTGACTTCGCGCACTTCTGGGAGGACATTTCCTTCAAGAGCGGTCCGCTGATCAACCCGCGTATCTTCAGCGCGAAAGTCGGACCGCACTACAGGCGCATCACGGAGCTGGTCAACAGCTACGGCATCGACATCGTCTCCCTCGACAGCGATGGTAAGATTGACCAACTCATCCCAGCGTGGCTGCACAATGGGGTCAACACGATGTTCCCCATCGAAGTGGGGACTTGGGGGTCCAGCATTGGGCCGTGGCGGGCGGAGTACGGACGGGAGCTGCGCGGCGTAGGAGGCACAAACAAGGTCGTCTTCAGCCGTGACTATGGCGCCGTGGATGCCGAAATAGAAAGGCTCAAGCCGCTGGTCGACCTAGGTGGGTATATCCCGTGCCCGGATCACCGCTTAGCGCCGGACAGCAAATGGGAAAACGTTCAATACTATTGTGAGCGCATGCGCGACGTTTTCGGATAGCAACGTCAACGCCGCCAAGAAGCGACTGTGCGCCATCTGCGGGGGACCGTGTAGAGCACCCTAAACATCGAATGGAGGATGATGGCCGACCTGACGAGTAATCTGGAACAGCAGCTCAACGACTTTGACCCACAGGTACGCTCGGAGGCGCTGGATGCGCTCCTAGATCTGGTCGAGGCGGAGGTGATCACCCTACCGCCGCCGGCGGAAGTGGCCAATATGCACTGCCACACCTTCTTCTCCTACAATGGCTATGGCTACTCCCCGACGGCGCTGGCTTGGTTGGCTCGCCGCGAAGGGTACAAACTGATGGGCATCGTCGACTTCGACGTGCTTGACGGCGTGGACGAGTTCCTCAAAGCTTGCGACCGCGTCGCCCTGCGCGGCAGCGCGGGAATGGAGACTAGGGCCCACGTTCCGGAGTTCTCCCAGCGAGAGATCAACTCGCCCGGCGAGCCCGGTGTCATATACCATATGGGCATCGGCTTCACCGACAGCCGGGTACCCGAGGATCAACCGGCGGCCCGCGCTATTCTTGCGGACATGCGCCAGCGCGCGCTGGATCGGAATCGTGCCATGATCCAGCGCGTCAACGATTACCTGGATCCCATCGTGGTCGACTACGAGGAGGACGTGCTTCCCTTAACCCCTGCCGGCAATGCCACGGAGCGCCATATGGTGACCGCTTACGTCGGACAGGCGCAAGAACAGCTCACAGATCCTGTAGGGTTTTGGGCCACCAAGCTCCGACTAGCCCGAGATCAGATCGCCGCGATAATTGACGATCGCCCCCAGATTCAGAACTTGGTGCGGGCCAAACTGATGAAACGGGGCGGGGTAGGCTATGTGCAGCCCGGACCGGACACCTTCCCCACCATTGAGGAGGTCAACCAGGTGATTACGGCATGCGCCGCACTGCCCTGTATCACATGGCTGGATGGCACCTCAGAGGGCGAGCAGGCTGCTGAGGAGCTCTTTGACCTGCTGATCGCGAAGGGAGCGGTGGCCCTCAACATCGTTCCCGATCGCAACTGGCGTATCCGTGATCCGCAGGAGAAACAGCTTAAACTTCGCAATCTCTATGCGACAGTGGCGCTTGCCCAGACGCTCGCTCTCCCCATCAACGTGGGCACAGAGATGAACGCCTATGGCGCGCCACTGATCGACGCCTTCGATACACCGGAGTTAGCCCCCGTGCGGGAAGCCTTCCTGGACGGAGCCTATTTCATCTACGGTCACACGATGCTGGCGTGCGCGCTGGACCTTGGCTATCAGAGCCCCTGGGCTAGCGCGCACTTTACCACTCGCCGCGAGCGGAACAGCTTCTATACGCGGGTAGGCCGCGCCGCGCAACCTGGGACGCCGACGCTGGCGGGGTTACGAGCTTGTGCTCGCGATGTGGATCCCAAGACGCTCCTCAAAGAGCTGGCTTGAGGCTGGAGACCAGCACGGAGAGCGACCTCACCACAGATGGTGAACGCCCAAGCGGGCATTAGGAGGAGTGATGGCCATTATCGAGAGCGATTTCCTAGCATTGACGGAGGACCTAGACGTTGAGGCCTTCTGGGCTGAAAACGTGCGCTGTCAGGCGTTCACCTTGCGGAAGCCCCGCTGCGCGCTCGCCTTTTCACCCGATGATCACTGGATCTTCGAGTTTGCCGAGGTACCTTCCACCTTGCGTTACTATAAGGATAAGGCCTATCGCGATGCGCTCCACCGCGAGGTCAACGGTATCACCCAGCAGTATGTCGGACGGACCTTCTTCGACGAGGATACCTGGGAGCACCATCCTCAGCGAATCGAAAACCTCTTTGGCTGCGATTTCACCTACCACGAGGGCAGCACGCCCTGGCTCACACCCGTCACGGATGACCCGGAGGAGTTTGCCGTCGTGCTGGATCGCGCCGCAGCTACCGACATTCAAGGCTGGGCCTTGCCCGAGGCCTTTCGCGCTGAGTGGGCTCAGCGCCAGAGGGCCGGTAAGCCGCTGCAACGGTTGGGTACAGGCAGCCGGGGACCGGCAACGATCATGACCTCGGTGCTGCAGCCAGAGACGGTCTTCTACTGGATGATTGATCATCCTGCGCTGATGCACCGCTTCCGCGACATCCTGGCCGAGCAGATGGTGGCTCTCAACAGCGTCCTCCGCGATTTCAGTGACAACCAAATGCCAGGATGGTGGATCACCGACGACAACTGCGCGCTCTTCAACCGCCGCCTCTACCGCGAGTACTGCGCGCCGGTGTTGACCCAGGTCCTGGAGGCGCTGGCGCCCGGGGACGCGCGGCGTTACCAACACTCCGATAGCGCTATGGGCCATCTACTGGAGATACAATACGAGCTTGGTATTCGCGCCGTCAACTACGGGCCCGAGGTGGATGCGGCCCTGATTCGCGAAAAGATGCCGAATGCGCACATTCACGGGCATATGCCACCCTTTCTACTGAGGAACGGGAGCCCAGAGGCCATTGAGGCGCGGATCATCTCCGACTTCGCGAAGGCCGGGCAGACCGGAGGCCTGACGGTTACCACCGCTGGATCGCTGGCCGCGGGCACCGGTGTTGGGCGTATGCGATGGATGATGGCGTGCGTGCAGACCCACTGTCGGTATCTGTAGCGCAAAGCACACCGGACACAGTGCATCAGGGAATAGATAGGAGTGTAAGTGAGATGACAGACGAAAAGCTGGAGGAGTATCGGCGTGCAGAAGCCCCTCTGCCCAAGCAGAACCGCCTTTGGCCGCTCTACGGTGCCGGATTTGAGAATCTCGGCGCCGACGGCAAGCCTATTGAGGTACCAATGCCCGAGTACGGGCCTGACGAGCTTCTGGTGCGACACGATGCCTGTGGGCACTGTTTCTCCGATATCAAGGTAATTCGGGCAGGGCAAGAGCATCCTCGGATCTACCGCAATATGCAGGAGAAGCCCATCGTCCTGGGTCACGAGATCAGCCTGACAGTCGTCAGGGTCGGCGAAGATCTCAATGATCAATACAAAGAGGGCGACCGATTTATCGTACAAGCCGATATCTATGTCGACGGCATCGGCTATGCCTACGGGTACGAGATCGACGGCGGCCTCTCCGAATACACCGTCATCGACCAGCGGGTGCTTAACGGCGACCACGGCAACTACTTGATCCCCGTCGCCCCCGATACTGGTTACGCTGAAGCCGCCCTCACCGAGCCTTGGGCCTGCGTCATCGCTGCCTATGAGCTGCGCTATCGAACGATGCTGCGGCCTAAAGGAACGCTATGGATCATCGGCACCGATCGCGCTCACGAGACCTATCGTATCAGCCGCGGGTTCGATGAGGAAGCCCACCCCGCAAAGTTACTGCTGACGCGGGTGCCACCGACGTTCGAGGCCTGGCTGCGAGAGCGAGCGGAGGCCCTGGGGATTGAGGTCGTGGCCGTCCCGGAGCTGCCTGATCCGGCGATCATTGAGACGGATGACTCCCCGGTGTCCCCGGCAGAGACCACTAGTTCCAGTGGCAGAGGGGTCGACGATATCATCTTACTAGGCGCGGATCCTGACGTTATCGAGCGTGCCAGTCCTAATCTCGCCAGCTACGGGATCATGGCCATCCTCGACGACGCACCAATGGCCCGCCCGGTCAACGTTGACGTCGGTCGGGTCCACTACAACCGTTGGCTCTACGTCGGTGCCTCGGGCACCGACATCGCTGCAGCCTATAGCGACGTTCCGGCGCGTTCCAGTCTGAAGCCCGGGGGCGCAGCCTGGTTTGTCGGTGCCGGCGGTCCGATGGGTCGTATGCACGTCCAACGCGCCATTCAATCGGCCGAGAATCCGGCCACACTCGTCTGTACCGATATCAGCGATGAACGGCTGGACGATCTGTGTGCCAGCTTTGAAGCCGAGGCCACCGGTAAGGGCATCGAGTTCATCTGCCTTAACCCAATGAACGCCGAGCCCTATCGCGCAGCGATGGCGCGCTTTAAGGAGGACGGCTTCGACGACATCATCGTGCTGGCACCGGTGCCGTCCGTTATCGCAGATGCCGCCACCTATCTGGCCCAAGAGGGGGTAATGAATATCTTCGCCGGGGTGGCCCGCGGAAAGACAGCGCAGATAGACCTAAGTGGCACCTTCCTCCAGCAGACCCGGATCATCGGCCACTCCGCCTCCACCATCGAAAACATGCGCTCAATGCTCTTCCAGGCGGAGACAGGGCAGCTCTCGCCGAACCGGTCGGTAGCCGCAATAGGATCGCTGGAAGCCGCCTGGGATGGCCTCAAAGCTGTGGAGGAGACGGCATATCCGGGAAAGATCGTGATCTATCCGCACATCCGCCCCTTGCCGCTCACCGCCGTGACCGATCTCAAGTACAAGTTTCCCAGTGTCTACGCTAAGCTGCGCGACGGTCTGGCCTGGACCACGGAGGCCGAGCTGGAACTCCTACGCCTGATGCTCAAGTAAGATAACAATGCCGACCAACTCAATCGCCGCCAGTGCTGCCGGTGCCAAGATGGCGGACCTGCCACCACCGCTGATGACATCAGAGCCGGAATCGTTTGCGCGCCAGACCATTGTTGAGCGTAAACCCCAGATCATCGCACGGGTCATCGGCGATAACGGCTACCCGGCGACGGTCGTCGCTGCCCTAACGACGTTTCGCGACGAGATCGTGCGAGATGGTACGGCGGGCAGGACCGTCCAGCCCCTAAGGGAGCAGCAGGGCGATGCCGGCAGTTGGAATGTCGCGTGGGCTCCGTTCGAGGAGTGCACTTGGCTGGAGCTACCTTGGTACTTCGCCGAGACCTACTTCTACCGCCGGCTTCTGGAAGCCGTCCGCTACTTTCAGCCGGGCCCATGGTTTCAGCACGATCCCTTCGGTCTCCAGAAACGCGCCCAGGAGACCCTGGCCGTCGAGCAATTGGGCGCCATCTGGCCCAAGGTATCAGGCGGCGGTCCAACCGAGCGGCTTGTCGCACTGCTTCACGGCTGCCTGTGGGGCAATCGCGCGGATCTCAGCAACTTCACCGTGCGCGAGCAGGCCATCGGCAACGCCGCAGCGGACCGGGCGAACATCCTAATCGACCATACACCTGAGGTGAGCGCGCTCCTAGCACAGGGTCTGGATCGCGTCGTCTTCGTCAATGACAATGTCGGCGCGGATAGCCTCTTCGATCTGGCGCTGACCGACCATCTGCTGAAAGAGAAGCGTGCAAAGCAGGTCACCTTCCATCTCAAGAGCCAGCCCTTCTTTGTCTCCGATGCCCTGCCGCAGGACATCGACCTGATGATCGATCGGCTGAGCGCCTGCCCCACACCCCATCTGGCGGCGTTGGGCGAGCGCTTGCGCAGGGCACGCACCTTGGGAGCCCTGACGCTGGCAACCCACCCTTTCTGGACGTCCAGCCTAGGCTTCCGCCACCTCCCGACAGAACTGACCGATGAGCTCGGCCTTGCCGATCTCGTCATCCTGAAGGGCGATGTCAACTATCGGCGCTTGCTAGACGATCGCCATTGGCCACCCGCAACCCCCCTAGGGGCAATCACAGACTTTTTCCCCAAACCCTATTTGATCCTGAGGACGCTCAAGGGTGAGATCATCACGGGCCTATGTCCCGGCCAGGCACACGCCCTGCAGACTGTGGATCCCACCTGGCTCATCAACGGCAGGCGCGGCCTAGTACAGTTCATAGCAGCGACCGACGGCTGAAGCACGCAGTCGCCGTTGAGACCG
The DNA here is from genome assembly GCA_003562365.1 of Anaerolineae bacterium. Lineage (GTDB taxonomy): Bacteria > Chloroflexota > Anaerolineae > B4-G1 > SLSP01 > PWVB01. The sequence goes on along the minus strand of PWVB01000031.1, from coordinate 1,452 downwards.
AATACAGAGAGGAGAGATCATGGAGAAGTCCCTGATGGACAGAGTCGCGGTGATAACCGGCGCCGCTCAGGGGCTGGGGGCTGCCATCAGCCGCCGGCTTGCCGACGAGGGCGCCCACGTTGTGATCGCCGATATTAACCTTGAGGGCGCTCGCCACACTGCGCAAGCGATCGAGGCCGGGACCGGGCGTCAGGCCATCGCGGTCGAGGCCGACGTCACACAGGAGGATCAGGTCGCCGCGATGATGGATAACGCCGTTGAGACCTTTGGACACCTCGATATCTGTGTCTCCAACGCGGGGGTGCTGATCGCCGAGGCCATTGAGGACTTCGCAGCGGCGCGCTGGCGCTTTGTCATTGAAGTCAACCTCTTCGGCTACTTCCTGGTTGCCAAACACGCCGCGCGTGTGATGAGACGGCGGCAAAGCGGCTCGATTATCCAGATCAACTCCAAATCAGGCAAGAAGGGCAGCTACAAAAACTCTGCCTACGCCGCCTCCAAATTTGGGGGCATCGGCTTGACACAGAGCTTGGCCCTGGAACTAGCGGAGGATAACATTCGCGTCAACGCTATCTGCCCAGGAAACTTGCTCGACTCGCCGCTCTGGCAGGACTCTCTCTACGCGCAGTACGCAAAAAAGTGGGGGATCACTGAGGAAGATGTTCGCCAGAAATACGTAGAGCAGGTGCCAATGCGCCGCGGCTGCACCTACCAAGACGTGACTAACGCTGTGGTATTCCTTGCATCAGAGCAAGCCAGCTATATCACCGGTCAGGCGATCAATGTCACCGGTGGCCAAGAGATGCGCTAATCGGAAGGAACCTGAGTATAATGAAGATCGACCACTTAGCTGTGATTTGGAGCAGCGGCGATCCTGCCGTAGCTCACAAGGCCTGCCTTATGTATACGCATGGGGCCAAGCGACAGAGCTGGTTCGCTGAGGTGCGCCTCATCGTCTGGGGGCCTTCGGCCGACTTACTGGCCCAAGACACAAAACTCCAAGCGAAGATTCGGGCTATGATCAGAGATGGAATCTGCGTAGAGGCCTGCAAAGCCTGCGCCGACTCCTATGGGGTCAGCGAACAGCTCGAAGCGTTGGGGGTCGAGGTGAAGTACATGGGCGCCCCCTTAACCGAGATGTTGAAAGACGGGTGGCGCACTCTCTGCTTTTAGCCGCCCTTATGAGCGGTAAGATGGTGGCGTGTTGAGATGAGCCGTCTCATACCATAAGAGCGTGCTTCATCATTGGCAAAGTGAAGCGAACGGGCCATAATAATTGTTGAATACCACACTCAGTTCACCTTAGTTACATACTTAAGGAGATACAAACAAGTGACGACTCTCCCCGCTAAAGCGGGGAGCTTCTCGGGACACGCTCGGCGTTACTTCCGCCCACGTTGCGTCCCGAAGGCCCCGTCCGGGCCAGATGCAGAATATTAACCGCAGCATTTA
>PWVB01000361.1 GCA_003562365.1 Anaerolineae bacterium | reverse complement strand
ACAGGGACGAGCCGCGCGTGTACGCCGGATTCATCGAAGCTGAAGAGCTCACCGTCGCCGCGGACATCGGTGGGCGGGTGATGGCATTGCGTTCGGAGATTGGGGCAGAGGTAGAGAGCGGCGATATTGTGGTGAAACTAGACGACCGGATATCCCGGGCGGAGGTACAGAGGGCCGAGGCAGGTCTGTCCGCCGCAGAGGCTCGCCTGACACTGGCGCACAAGGGCCCCACGGCATCAGAGCTGGCAGCCGCCGACGCACGGTTGGCACAGGCGGAGGCTGCTGAAGCAGGTGCCTGTCAGGCGTGGGAGGATGCTCAGGCCATTCTGGCCTCACCGCAGGAGCTGGATCGCCGCATAGCACTGACCGCAGCAAAGCGCGATGCGGCAAGTGCAAGGGTCGCAACGGCGGAGGCCCTCAAGGATGCGGCGGAGATAGGATTGGAGCAATTCGACGACGCCAGGGAAATCCTGGCCGACCTGCCAGAGCGCATCGTGATCTTTGATGGCGGCTTCGCCGATCTACCGGTGGACTTACCTCAGGAGATCCTGGACCTCCTGGCAGAGAGCCCGCCGCCAGACGGCACGTACCGCATCGGAGACAAAGAGGTGGTCGTGGATGAAGGACACCTCACGATCTACCGGTATCTCCAACCCTATCTGCCGGTAGAGGCACACTTCATCCCCAACCGCTACTGGCAGGCCTGGGTTGGCCTCAACACCGCCCAAGCAGCCTATGAAGGCGTGGAACGCGCGCTGGCCCTGCTCTACCGGCTGCGCGCGAATCCGACCCAGCTTCAGGCCAGGGTTGACGAGACCCGATACCAGTGTCGGCAGTCCGAGGCTCAGGTAGAGGTGGCGCGCGCTGAGGTCGATGCGCTGCGCAGCGGCGCAACCGCTGAAGAGATCGCAGCGTTGAGGGCGCAGATCATGCGGGCAGAAGCAGAGCTTGCCAAGTCAAGGCTTCAGCTGGAAAAAACCGTGCTCCGCGCGCCGGCAAACGGCATCGTCCTGGAACAGACGCTCGAGGCAGGAGAATTGGCTACGCCCGGCGCTCCACTGATGATCATCGGAGATCTGGACTTGGTCTATCTCACGCTCTATCTTCCTCTAAGCGAGCTGGCGCGCATCCGACTGGGACAACAGGTAGCCGTGCGTTCTGAAGGCCTGCCCGACCGGGTATTCCAGGGGGAGGTGAGCGCCGTGGGACAGGAGGCGGAATTTCCTCCCCAGTCCGTGCCGCAGCCTGACGAGCGGCAGGCCCTGGTATTCTCGGTACGCGTGCGGATTCCAAACGCCGATCACGCGCTGCGCCCTGGCGCCTACGTCGAGGCAGTGTTCGAGGCTGGTAAGCCGTGAGCCGGATCGGCCTATCAGCATGGCGCGACCGGTCCCATCTGGCGCTCATCATGCTGATCTTAATCGCCGGCGCGGCAGTCGGCTGCCTGGAACGGGAGCCTGAGGCGCACGGCATTTCAGGGTCAGGGACGTTAGAGGGACAGACAGTTACGGTCGCCTCGGAGCTGGGCGGGCAGCTCCACCGCGTTTCTGCAGACGAAGGCCAGGAGATCACCGCCGGTGAAGCGATCGCGTTCCTGAGTGATGCTGAGGCCCGGGTACAGACTCTACAGGCCAGCGCTGGAGTCGCCGAAGCCGAGGCCCAGCTGGCCCGGTTGCGCGCCGGGGAACGCCCGGAAGCCATTGCAGCTGCGGAAGCCAAGGTGCGTCAGGCGGAGAGCCGCGCCCAAGAGGCTGCACAAGCGGTTACCTACGCTCAGCAAGCCGTCCGTGATCCTATCGAGGTGGACCTCCAGATTGCCGAAGCCCGGACGGCGCACGAGATCGCCCGGCAGCAGGTAGAACAGGCTAAAGCCGAGCTGGCAGGCGCGGAACTGAACGTCCATATTTACGTCACCTTGAAAGAGGAGGTCAACGCTGAGACGCGCCAGACCTACGCCCTGCGCCTTCGGGCAGCCGAAAGCAAGGTTGTGCAGGCAGAGGCTGAAGCTAGGGCAGCGCAGGCTGAGCTGAACGGCCTCTTGGCGTTGCGCGCCAATCCTCTGGAAACACGAGCCCATCTGCACGCAGCCCAGTCGAACTACACAGCCACCATCTTCGCCGTGGACGAGGCGGTCGCTCACGTCAATGAGCTAAAGGCGGGTGCCCGCCAAGAGGAACTCACGATTGCCAAGGCGCATCTGGCCCAAGCCCAGGCCGTCCAGGAGATGGCCTTGGCGCAACAGTCAATGCTGACCCTGACGGCACCGATCAGCGGCGTGGTGACTGCCCGACACTATCTGGCTGGCGAGTTTGCCCCCGCGGGACGCCCAATCATCACCCTCACCCGACTGGATCCGCTGCGACTGCGATTGTACGTGGCTGAAGCCCGCCTTCACGAGGTGCGCATCGGACAGGTAGTGACAATCACAGCAGATCTGTATCCCAACGAGACCTTTCCAGGCACTGTCACACGCATTGCGAACCAAGCCGAATACACACCGCGCAGCATCGAGATTGAGGGGGACCGCGCCCGGCGGGTCTTCGCCGTGGAGGTTGAGGTACCAAATCCCGACCGGCGCCTGCAACCAGGCATACCAGTGCAAGCAGTTATCGACACTGGGTCGCCCTGAGCAAGTCGCGGAGTTCTCCACAGATCTAATCGTCCCGGGAAAGATTTAGCGCGGCTGGACTTGGTAGACCCCACTTGGGAGCGTAGGCCGAACCAAATCCCCACTCCACCCTGGCAGCTCACCGTATTTTGCCTGACAGCCCCCACTTTCACACCTTTCTCAAACCACACTCCCGCCCCTGCCTGTGGATAAACCAGGCATATCTGTGGATAAGTCCGCACCGCAAAGCGCTCCTGAACAGCTCACTAGGTTCGAATCCCATCAAGTGACGGGGTCACAACTCCCTCGTATGTCCGATGCGTCTGTAGTCAACCGATCCTATCATAAAACTGTGGAACTTCGCAGATTGACGTTTCGTCTTTATCTTGAGAAGAAAAACCACAGTCTTGGGAGGATTTGATAATGACCACACGAATGAAGTCCAGTGCATCACTCCTGCTCTTGCTGACCTTGTTGGGGGGGCTATTGGCCTTCCCGATGCCAGTGGCCTCGGCGTCAGCGTGGTACGCCGAATACTTCGCCAATGTAGATCTGACTGGCAGACCGGTGCTCACCCGCTACGAGACGGAGCTAGCGCATAACTGGGGGTACGGCAGTCCCGGCCCGGAGGTTCCAGCCGACGGCTTCTCAGCTCGTTTCAAGCGTGACGTCTGGTTCGCCACCGGAACCTATCGCTTCACCTACCGAACCGATGATGGACTGCGGGTCTGGATCAACGACACGCTGGTGATCGACGATTGGAGAGATCAACCCGCCGTATGGAAGTCCGTCGACCACTACGTCCCAGGCGGTGTCAACCGTGTACGCGTCGAGTACTACGAACGCAGCGGTCTCGCCCTGTTCCAGTTGGGATGGGAAATACGTCAGGACGGCGATGCCTGGAACGCCAGCTTCTGGGAAAATCCAAACCTCTCTGGAAATCCGGTACTGGAACGACGGGACGCTGCCATCGACTTTAGCTGGGGCAGCGGCAGCCCTGATCCTCAGGTGCCCGCCAGCAACTTCTCCGCCCGGTGGGCGAGAACCCTGGGCTTCGAAGCCGGCAGATATCGCTTCTACGCTAGCAGCGACGATGGAGTCCGTATATATGTCAACGGCCAACGGATCGTGGACGCCTGGCGGGAACAGGTGCTGCCCAACACCCACTACGGCGACATTACCCTGAGCCGCGGCAATCACACCATCGTCGTAGACTATTTCAACGCCGACGGCGATGCTGCCATTCACGTCTGGTGGGATCGTCTGGACGTCTTTCAAGCCTGGGAAGGACGTTACTACGATAACCGTGACCTGCGCGGCGCACCGGCGATGATCCGAGACGACGCCGAGATCAACTTCAACTGGGGGGAAGGTGCGCCGGTTGATTGGATGCCTACCGATAACTTCTCGGTACGGTGGACTCGGACCATCGATTTCCGTCCCGGGCTGTACCGCTTCAATGCCAAGGTTGATGACGGCATTCGACTATGGATCAACAACACCGACCTCAAGCTCAATCACTGGCGACCTCAGGAGGCCACGTGGCACTATCAAGACTGGCACTGGCTGGAAGGGCGGCACATCCTGCGCGTGGAGTACTTCGAGGCCACCGGCAGCGCTCAAGTTCAGTTCTGGTGGGATTACGCTCCTAACGCCGCTGCGGCGCAGGCGATGCCGCCGTCACCCGTCTATGGGTTTCGAACGGCACCCACCATGCCCGCTGTGCCGGTCTCCCCGCGGCCCAGGACGCCCTCAACACAGTTTCCGGGTCCGTGGATCGGCGAGTATTTCGTGGGCCGTGATCTAAGCGCCCCCCCCAGCCTGGTCCGCACAGATCCCGCCATCAACTTCAACTGGCGGTGGCGATCTCCAGCGCCGGAGATCCCGGTCGATCACTTTGCCATCCGATGGACGGGGACCTTCGACTTCGAAGCCGGTCGTTACCGTTTTGCCACCACCACCGACGACGGCGTCCGACTCTACATCAACGACCGGCTGGTGATCAACAGCTGGCATCCGATGCGCGGCACACGCTATGCCACCATCCACCTGCCAGCGGGCGAGCACACATTCCGTATGGAATACTTCGAGGCAACCCAAGCCGCGATGGCCCGGCTTACCTGGCAGCGAATCGGCCGCTAAGGCTAATAGGTTGGACAACGATGGGCACGACGAAGGGGGCCGGGATGGCTCCCTTCGTCTCAGCACTCGTCAGCAGCCTCAACCGCGACCCGTATGTGACTAGTCTCGCGGTTTGCAGATGATCTCCAATATACGGCTATCAAAAAACGCATGGGTGTTACTGGGACGGATCACAATGGCCGTGTCCGCACCGCGCGCACTGCCACCGATAGCAATCGCTTCCCCTCCAGCAGGAATCAAACCAGCATCTACCGCCATACACGCAATCTCACAGCCCACCTTGACCCCTTGACTGAACAGACGCAGCACGTGAGCGATCACCTCGTCGACCTGTATCGTATCAAAGCGCCGATGCACGGCGCGACCCAGCATCCCGAACGCGTGACCACTATGCAGGATCCGCCCGCCGTTGGCCTCGATCGTCACGAGGTGCTCTGGGGTCATGCGCACCTCGTTCAGCTTGTGAAAGCCATAGACGCCGGCGACGACGACCAGATTGTGCTGAGCAAAGCGTTGGACAGCCTGCACGCCGGTCTCGCCCGTATACGAGGCTACGACGATGTCGTGAATGTCGAGTGCCTCAGCCCGGGCCAGGGCAAGATCAAGCGTCTCCGTCGTGAACGCGGGACCGTGACCATCGAAGTAGACCGCACTGGTGTGGAAAGACATCTACTCGCCTCCTAGGACAAACGTCTGAGTGCTCTCGATTGTACTGAGCCGGTCCGCCGGTGTCAAATCAAGGCCCGTGCTGGACCTATACCAGTGTAGTTGACAGACAGCTGGCGGAAAGTGCCCTCAGGGGAGATGCCTTCTTTGGAAGTTCGCCTATAATGGGGTCGAGTCCGATGGGGATCAAACCTGAATCGGACGAGTATTAAGAGAGAAGCCTAGCTAGAGTAGAGATGCCGAGTCACACGAGTTCTTTCATGTGAGACACGCCAGAGAGACTCCTATGGTTGCACGCTCACGCCATCAAGCCAACGCCGAAACAAGCGCTAGCCAGCGGTTCTTCGCTGGTATGATGGCCCTGGCCCTGATGCTGATGCTAGTAGGGCTTATGGCATTCTGCGGCTGGGTCTTCGTGCAGCGGATGACGCGCCTTTATCGGGGTGCCATCTATCCTAACGTCTATGCGTTGGGCATCCATCTGGGCGGGAAGTTGCCAGAGGAGGCTGCCACAGCGCTCGCGCACATTGCCGACGACATCGACATCGGCCTACTGGTGCTCACCGATGATGAGCGGCGCTGGTCCTATCCCTGGTCGATGGGCGGCCTGCAGATTGACACGCAGGGCACCGCTCAGGCGGCCTATGAGGTAGGACGCGGTGGGACCTGGCAGGATCGCGCCAACGTATGGCTCTACTATCACGATGTCACGCCACGGTTCCTGTTCGACACGCCGACGGCACACGCGCTGTTAGCCGAGCTCGACGCCGAAGCATCCCAACCCCCGGTTGACCCTACGATTCGTCTGGAGAACGGGGAAGTTGTGGTGACACCCGGAGAGGCCGGACGGGTTCTCGATATCCCGACTACGTTGGCCCATCTGCGCGAGGCAGGCGGCAGACCTGACCGACACGAGGTGCCCCTCTCCTTTGAGGTCATCGCTCCGGTGGAGTTGGATGCCGACCGCATCAGTGCGGAGGCGGAAGCGATCCTGACTCGCCAGATCACGTTGCTCACCTACGACCTGCTTATGGAGCAGACGTACCGTTGGGCCCTCGACCGCAGCCAGATCGCCACATGGCTCTATTTGGTACCCGGCCCCGGTGGGCAGCTGACGGTGGACATCAACCAGTATGCGATCCGAGACACTTTGATGATGCTAGCCGAGGGGTTCGGGGACGGGCGCGGTTTTCGATACGACGAGGCCGCAGCCAGGGTCTTCCGAGCTTTTGAAGCGGGGGAGACGCAACTCTGGCTCTACCTAACCTATCCCGAGCACACCTACATCGTGGCCCCGGGTGACACCCTCACCAGTCTGTCAGCGAAATTCGACATGCCGCCGGGTCTAGTCGCAGAGGCTAATCTCGGCATCGATATCGACCGGCTCTATGTGGGACAGGAGATCCGGATCCCATCCCAGAACATCCTCACCCCCAACATGCCGATCCCAGGACAGAAGATTGTCGTCAGTCTGGACGAGCAACGCACCCGTGTCTATGAGGATGGCCAGTTGCTTTACGACTGGCCCGTGTCCACGGGGATCAAGGAGTCGCCCACTCACCGAGGCACTTTTCAGGTGTTAGGCAAGCACGAGATGGCCTATGCCTCACAGTGGGATCTGTGGATGCCCTACTTCATCTCCGTCTACCCGGCCGGTGGTGGTGTGGAGAACGGGTTCCACGAATTGCCGTTTTTGGCCAGCGGTAACCGGCTTTGGGAGGGATCACTGGGCCGCCCAGCCTCGTTTGGCTGCATCATATTGGGTATTCCGGCTGCCGAAACGCTCTACAATTGGGCCGAGGTTGGCGTAACCGTCGTGATCGAATGAATTCTGGCTTGGCGGCGGGCACCTACGCACGGGGCAGGGTGAAGTAGAAGGTACTGCCGGCCCCCTCATTGCTCTCAACCCCAACCTTACCGTTCAGCTTCTCTAAGATACGGCGGACAATCGAGAGGCCCAGGCCGTGGCCTTCGGCGCGCACGTTGTGCAACCGCTCAAAGGGCGTGAAGAGCTGAGCCACCTCCTCGGCCGTCAGACCAGGACCGTTGTCCCGTACCCAGAACCGAACGCTGTCAGCCCCGTTCAGGTGATCAAAACCCAGCTGCACCCGCGGCGGCGTGTCCCGCGCCGGGTGACCACCGTACTTGATAGCGTTGCTGAGGTAATTAGTCCACACTTCCTCAATCCAGGGAGGATAACCAACCACCAGCGGCCACGTCTCCGCAACTACGATCTCGGCCTTATGCTCCGCGATGAGGTAATCCAGACGGCGCTGCGCCTCCCGCACGAGGCGCCCCATGTCGAGCGGTCGCACCTTGATCGTCTCCATCTCCCGAACGCTGGCTAGTAGCAACAACTCATCGATGATATTGTTCATCTTGACGCTGTTGCGGTGCAGATAATGCGCATACTCAGCGAGCTCAGCATCGTCGCGCTTGGCGGCCGCGCGCTCCAGGAGATCAACGAATCCGATGATACCGGTCAGGGGGTTCCGCAGGTCGTGGGCCACGGTGTGCGCGAAGGCATTCAATTCTGCATTCTGGGCCTCAAGATCGGCGGCATAGGAGCGCAGCTTGGCCTCAGCCTCTTTGATCTCGGTGATATCAGTCAGAGCAGCAAGGGCGCCAGTCAGCTCGCCCTCCTGGAAAAGGGGACGGATGCTTGCCAACACCGGCACCGGTCGGCCTTCAGCGTTCTGTACGACGGTCTCGAAGCGCGTGACGGTGCTGGTACTGTCCACCAGCAGCGCGGGATTTGGCAGCGCCAACCGCTCATCTGACAGGAGCAAGCTGCTGGGCTGTCCCAACAGCGCCTCAAGACTATATCCCAACATGGATAGGGCGGCCGGATTGGCAAAGATGATATGCTCATGCCGATCCATAATCAGAATGGCCTCGGCAACCCCCTGAACAATCCCCTCATTGAACTCCTTGAGGCGGGCCGTCTCATCGGAGAGCCGTGCGTTCGCCAGCGCCACAGAAACCTGCCCGGCAACCGCACTAAACTGCGCAAGATCCTGTTCATCAAAGTCTCGCTTGGCGAAGCCGTTGGTCGCGGTCATCGTGCCCATCATCGCACCCTGATAGTAGAGGGGGACCACCAGCGCAGCACCAATTCCCAGCGCCTTACGTTGCTGCTGGATCCTTGGACTCTCCCGGGGATCGAGGCGTCCTTTTGGCGATAGCACCGGCTGCACGTGCTCAACAACCCATCCGGTCAACCCTTCCATCAGAGTCTCAAACGTGGGGTCGGCAGTCTCCTCGACCGCCACCCCTCCCTTAGCCAGGAAAGTGATAGTCTCAGCCTCCAGATCCAGCGTGACCGTCAAGACCCGGTCGGCAGACAGCGCTTGCACGACGCTGTCGGTCACCGTCTGAAGCATGTCGGGGATGTCTTCGCTGGTGATCAGCGAACGGGTGATACGATAGAGCGCCTCGCGTTCCGTCAGCTGACGCCGCAGGCGCTGGGTGGCATCGCGAAGCCTCAGGTGCGTCTCAACCCGAGCGATGATCTCGTCCATCTGCAATGGTTTGGACACATAGTCGACGGCACCCGAGACAAAGGCCCGAACCTTGCTCTTCTCATCGCTCAGAGCACTGATGAAGATGATGGGAATGTCATGCGTTCGCGCATCGGCATGGAGGCGCCGGGCGACCTCAAATCCATCCATATCAGGCATCATGATGTCCAGCAAAACCAGATCAGGGGCGGTAGACCACGCCAACGCCAGCGCCTCAGCGCCACTGGTGACGCACTCCGCGTGATAGCCGTGCATCTCCATCATATGCGCCAATAAGCGTAGACCCATCGGCGAATCATCGACGATCAGGATCGTACGCTGGCTCTCTTTTACAGAAGAATGTGACATCTCAAACTAGCATCCTCTGAAGACCACGCGGAAAAGGTAGCTAATAGCAGGATCAAGGCTAGTCTACTCACATGCGAGCAGAGATCAAATCCAGCACTGAGTATCGGCAGGCAAGCGAAAACCGCTCAGAGACTACCAAGACCCACTTCAAGGAAATCACGAGTGGGCAGGAGGAGGCGTCGCGACCCTACCCTCCCACACCACCGTGCGTGCGGGTCCGTACACGACGGCTTCTCCTATGGGTACAGCCGTAAGATTGACCAAGGCTCGCTTCCAGTTCAACGCCCTGGATGCTTGCCCCTCCTCGCGCAAGGCAGATCCAGTTCTCCCTTCGCCACTTGTGCCGTGGCGCACGAGCTTCCACGTGCTTTGCTGACGCTCGCCCCGCAGAGTGGGGGCCCAAGCGAGTATCCGTGTCTGCTCCTTGCCCTAATAGACTCAGCCTTTCAGTAGCCTGGGCTACCTACTATGGCGTCTGGTGACTTGTCTGCACCCTTCCCAGTTGTCTCCAACCCGGCAGTCCTGCTCGTCTGGACTCCTGCAGACACCTCCCAGGGTAAGCCGTGTGTCTTTCTCGTGGCACTTGTGGGATTTGCCTTCGCAACTCCCCGAGTGACTTCTGGCCTTCGTTGCATATGGCCAACTTATCCGATTGCGCCGGCCTTCTATCCGATTCCTGTTTGTCGAGTCCAAGATTCACCATACGCTTCCTTCAGATCCCGCCTCATGACGGTCACCCTTGCTTCGCCTAACGGATCCTATCACTTGGGCCCACAGAGGACTTCCACCTCCCAGACACACAGCATGCCTGGTACACGACCAGAAGAAGCCACGCCACGTGACGTGGCTTAGGCTCATTCTAACAACAGGATCAGTTCAACAGCTGGATGACTTCGAGACGGATGATGGTGATGCACTCCGCATTCAAGACCAAAGAGCGCGCACGGGCCAATGTCCTTGGGGCTGTGCGAAGCACCAAGATCTGCCCACCGAATGGCCATGACGCTTTCTTAGGGTGACGCATTGCGCGGGCAAGAAGGGCCGAATTCGGCGTTTGCCGGTGAGCGCCACCCATATGCTTACATTACAGGAGACCTCCCGGAGGTAGCACCACAGTTAACCGTGGTGAGTCAAAACTCCCCCACTGCGGGGTGGTTTTGATCCGAATGTGGGTATGGATTCCCCACTTTCGCGTCTAAAAACGCATCAGAAAGGGTGT
>PWVB01000028.1 GCA_003562365.1 Anaerolineae bacterium | reverse complement strand
GGCTCGGCGACGGCCACTACGTATGCCGGAGGGTCCAGCGCCGACCAGCGCGCCAACAATATCCGGCACTGGTTGGCCTCTCGCTATGCGGCCGAAGGCATTCGCTATCTGCTTCTGATCGGCAATCCGCACCCAAGCAGCTTTGACAGCGCCACCAGCGTCCCCATGAAGGTGACCTATCCCAATGGATCGGCCGTACCCACCGACATGTATTATTCCGATTTGTCGGGGAACTGGGACCTGAACGGCAATGGCAGGTTCGGTGAGCTCGGCGATATTGGCCCGGGTGGCATCAATCGTCTTCCCGATGTGTACGTGGGACGGGTACCCTTTTACGGATCGTATGAGGCTCTCGACAGTGTCCTTGCCAAGTTCATTGCTTATCAGGGCGCCACAGGCGACCTCTCATGGCGCTCACGAGCGCTGATCGCGCCAGCGATCTCGAACCACGGCCCTCAGGACAACAACAATAATGGCCAGGCTGACTGGGGTTCGCACCAACGTACCTTTGGCGATGATTGGGGTGCGGCGCTCAGCTCGCTGGCGCAGAACGCAGGTATGGGGGCCTACACCCTATTTGAGAGGCATGGCGTCTATAGCGACGGCTCGGCCTTTCCCCTCAGGGCGGCCAACGCTGCCCTGACCCTCGAGAACATGGTGAATGCCTGGCGACATGGCTATGGCTTTGTTGCCTGGTGGGGTCATGGCTGGGCAGAAGGCGCGCATCGTCGGGTATGGGGGCACGACAATACAAGACACGACAGAATCACTCAGCACGCCCAGGAGACCGAATCGCCTGCCTTTATGACAAGCAATGCCGCCTGGCAGCTCAACAATGCATATCCTGCCTTTGTGGTACAGGTGTCATGCATGAATGGATACCCCGAGTCGGGGTCCAACCTGGGTTATCGGCTTTTGCAGAACGGTGCTGTAGGAACGATCAGCTCGTCGCGCCTCAGCTACTATGTGCTAGGGCCCTGGTCGTACCCCGGGGATCCAGGCCTGGGTGACAATCCCACATTGGCATATCAGGTGCTCGATAGGATGAGCAGGCTGGACGAGTCGATTGGCCAGGCGCTGGCATACTATCGGGCCCATGCCCAGATCTGGGGCTCTGGCGCGCTGTGGCAGAACATGCTGGTCTCGAATCTCTATGGCGATCCGGCGCTTTCATTCACTTCTAGTACACCGGTCTGTACGGCGCCTCCTACCACACCGGACGCCCCCGATCCTACGGATGGTCGGTTGACCTTTCTGTCGAGGCCCCAGCTCGAGTGGTCCGGCGGCCACCCCTGTGCAGGCGAGTCCGTCTCCTATGACGTATATTTGAACGCGAACACCACGACGCCAAGTACTCTGGTCTGCAGCAACGTTCAGGGTACTCGTTGCGATCCGGGGCCGCTGCAGCCGTCCACGCAATATGCATGGCAGGTAGTTGCCAAGGGAATGAATGGCCCCGTGTATGGACCCATATGGGCGTTTCAGACGCATAATGGCTATTTCGAGTACCGCTCCTATATACCCTTCTCGCGCAGATAGAGTACAGGCGCTGACGGTACACCAAAGGCCGCGGAATGGAAATCATCCCGCGGCCCTTGGTGTGATAGAGAACTTGAGCCTTAGCGCCGCTTGACCAGGCGTGTGATCAAGATTCCTCCTACCATCAGCGCCGCCATCAAGACGCCAGCAATCGATAACGTCGAGACGCTAAAGAAACCCAACTCGATGATGTCATCTCGCGGCGGAGGGGCATCCATACGCACTGTCGGATGCTGGGTAGGCGTCGGTTGCGCCTCAGGAGTCGGCTCGGGCGACCCGGCAGAGATCAGATCGCCAATAGGCTGCGGTAGCGCATCCAGCGGTTCCAGACCGCGACGCATGTGCAATAGACCTGTATGCTCCTGCTCTGTCTCGTCGACCAGCTCAGCATGCAACAACAGATCTAGCTGGCCAAGCATGGGCTCCAGAGCTAGCCGTGTCACAGCTACAGAGCGGATACCGGCCGAAAGGGGGCGCTCTTCGTCGAGCACCCACTCTTCACCGGCCGAGTCCCACCCTGCCTGGAGCAGATGCGGGCGTTCGTCTTCCCCCTGCACGATGCCCACGAGATAGACCCGTCCCATGCCATCTGTGACCAGATCGGCTTCTGCGGCGAGCTGCGAGAATCCACGTACCCGCGCAGGCAGGCTCCATTCGACGCCCGCATCCAGGCTGTGAATGTGCCATGTGGTCAACCCTTCGTCTATCTCGTGCCAGATCAGATGAGGCTCGCCATGCCGGCCTACCACGAACTGCACACCTGCCAGCCTGCCCTCCGCTACCAGCTTGGGCGCCGACCAGGTGACCCCATCGTCAGCAGACACCGCCAGATGCAGCGCCAGTGGTCGTGGCATGCCGTGCGGCGCCATGCGCATCCAGGCTACATACAGAACGCCATCATGGTCGACCGCCACGATCGGTCGATCAACCATGGCCCAACCGGCAGCGGCGGCATCGAACACGGGGACAGCTGCGGTCCATGAACCACCACCGTTTTCGGACCGCGTATAGTAGATGCCTCGTTCCTGGTTGATCGGCATGGCGTACACAACATGCAGTCTGCCTTCCAGATCGACGCGGATCTGCGGATGTGTGGCGATAGTATCGCGCCCTGCAAATGGACTCGGCAGCCAGATCGGCTGCGGCCAGGCGGGTGACGTGCTAGCATCCACAGAAAACGCAGATGCATACCGG
>PWVB01000449.1 GCA_003562365.1 Anaerolineae bacterium | reverse complement strand
GAGCCGCAGCCTCGGCCAGCGCCGTCAGCAACGACTCGGGTGGGTCGCCCTTGCTCACAAATCCCTCAACGCCAGCGTCAAGGGCTTGACGGCGTGCTTCGGATCGGCTGCTCAGCGCCAGAACCATCAGTCCGGGCGCGCAGCGACGGAGCGCCGACAACTCGTCAGGGCCGCCAATCATCGGCAGTTCCCAATCCAGCAAGAGCACATCAGGTTGCTCCTGACAGAGCAGCGCAACGGCCTCTCCCATATCGCGGGCCTCTCCGACGATACTTATGTCGGGAAGTGCCTCCAGCAGCAAACGCACAGCGGACCGTACCTGTGGCTGATCGTCAGCGATGACGATGCGCATATTGGATCTCCTTCGGGCGCCCGTCATCCATAGCACAGTATACAAAACGACGGGGCCGCCATCGATTTACCCTCAGGATACCATCATTCGTGATCGTAAAGACCGAGCGTCAGGTGGGACTGCGACCTGGCCCAACCGCCAAGCGCGCCCTAGTCTTCCGACCAGGTGCCAGATCGAGGCTCAACCACGCTTCACCAGTCCATCTTGAAGCGCCCGCGAGACAGCCTCGGTGCGACTCGAGACGCCAAGCTTGGAAAATATGTTGCTTACGTGGAACTTGACCGTGGACTCGCTGACGTAGAGCGTCTCGGCGATCTGGCGGTTGGCGAGGCCGTCCACCAGAAGCTCCAGAATCTCCTGCTCTCGTTCAGTGAGGTCGAAGACTGGCCTATGGGGCTGCGTCACCGTGCTGATCAGGGCCTGCGCCGCCTCTGGCGCCAGGGTGGGTCGCCCGGCACAGGCACTGCGGATCGCCGCAGTCAACTCATCTAGGCCGACGTTCTTCAGGAGATAACCGATGGCTCCGGCTTCCAGGGCGCCCGTGACCATATCATCCTCCTTGAAGCTGGTCAGAGCGATCACTTGCACATCAGGATGGCGCTCCCGGATCGCCCGAGTCGCTGCCGTTCCGTCCATGGTGGGCATCATGAGGTCCATCAATACTACGTCCGGATGCAGCTTCTCGCACAAATCGACGGCCTCCAGCCCGTTGCGGGCCTCTCCCACCAGCTCAAGGTCGTCACTGGCCAGTAACACGGCGCTCAAGCCACTGCGCACAACAGCATGGTCGTCAACGACAAGGATCCGAATTGTCTTAGGGTTCTCCACACTACACCTCCTTCTCTACATCAGACTTCGACCAGCTGACAGAGATCGTGGTCCCCTCGCCCTCAGTGCTGTGTATCTCCAACCGCAGACCGAGGCTAGCAGCGCGCTCCGTCATAATGCCCAAGCCCAAACGCTCCGGCGGAATCGCGTCCGCGTTAAAGCCACACCCGTTATCGCGGATGATCAGTGAACCACCCTGTGGATCGGCGTGATAGGTCACCGTCACCTGAGTAGCCTCGGCATGCTTGACGATGTTGTTCAGTGCCTCCTGAGCGATACGATACAGGGCCACCTGCAGATCAGGTGCCAACAGCAGATCCCCTCCATTCACATCGAGGGTCACCGGCAAGCGTGCGCGACCGACCACAGCAGCGGTGAGTTGGTGGAGCAGGCCCCCCATGTGAGCCTCCACCAGGGCCACAGGCCGCAGCTCCAGCAATAGTGTACGCATCTCTGCCAGCGCACCGCGGGTCAGCTCGCGCAGTTCCTGAAGGCGCCGGTGGCCCTCCTCAGGGCGCCGCTCCCAAAGGACCGGCAGCGCCTGCGCAATCAGGCTGGCGGAGAAGAGCGTCTGAGTCACCGCATCGTGAAGATCGCGGGCCAAACGGTTTCGCTCCGCGGCAACGGCGCTCTCCTCGGCCTGTGCTCGCAGCCGGGCGTTCTCAATCGCCAACGCCACCTGGCGGCCGAGTGCCATCCCCAGATCGATGTCTTCCGGTGAAAACTGCCGGGGGGCCACGTAATAGAGGACCAGCGCACCGTAGAGCTCGTCTTTGATGATCAGGGGAACGGCGAGATAGGCACGATAGTGCTGCCGAATCACCCGCTTCCAAGCAATCAGGGTATCGTCAAGGGCCGCTACGCCGCCCGGCATATCGGTGGTGACCTCGGCCTCCAAGTCGGCGACGATGTAAGGCTCCCGCCCAAGGATCGCGGCGTTCACCGATTCCGCAACGTTAGGCAAGGGGCCTAGGCGCACCAGCGCCTCCGGCGCGCCGCTTGCAGCTTCAACAACAACGGCGTTTCGGGTTCGGTCGCCGCGGTAGATCACTCCAGCGTTAGCACCCAACAACTCGCTGGCCTGGTAGACAATGTAGTCCAGGACCTCACTAAACTCCCATTCCGTGTTCAGGAAACCGAGCACGTCTTGAAGGCCCTCAGCGACTCGACGCCGTTGCTCAGCCTCTCGCCGGCGCTCCTGCTCCTGATGGTAGAGCGCGGCATTCTCCAAACCGATAACGGCGCTGGAGGCCAACAGCGACAGCACGCGCGCCTCATCTGACCCCAGCTTACCGGAGCTCCGATCACTGGCAGCGATGAGACCAATCGGCTTCGACTGCGACATCAACGGCACGCTGATCTGACTCCGATACTCACCCATTCTAGCGCGTTGCTCTGGCGTAAGATTTAGATCCGCATCGCGATCAACAACGACCACCGATTCCCCCTGCAGCATGCGCTGCCCACTGAAGGAGCCATCTAACCAGACCCACTGTCCCACCAAGTCTTCCGACTGTTCGCCAGCAACAAATGAAACGATCAGTTTTTCGCCGCTCTC
>PWVB01000485.1 GCA_003562365.1 Anaerolineae bacterium | reverse complement strand
GTAAATGCTGCGGTTAATATTCTGCATCTGGCCCGGACGGGGCCTTCGGGACGCAACGTGGGCGGAAGTAACGCCGAGCGTGTCCCGAGAAGCTCCCCGCTTTAGCGGGGAGAGTCGTCACCTTTTCCTTGATCATTCTGTCCTGAGAAATGTCAGGATGATCTCCGCTACCTCCTCCGGATGTGAGATATGCGCCATACTGCCGGCCCCCGGGAGATCGAAGACCTGGAGATAGGGAATGGCATTCTGGTACTGGCGCACCACATCCCGGTCGACCGGATCGCACTCTCCCCGTACCAGAATTGTGGGAATGAGCAGCTCACTCAAAGCCGGTCGCGGATCGTTGGAGCGATTTGCCGTGACCTCTCCGATCACTCGTGCGTAGGGATTGTAGCCCGGTGACTCTGGTTGCGGTGCTAGATCTCGGTCACCTAGGCAGACCATCGCACCTTCGTCAAGGGTGCCGTGGGCCCAGGCCATCATCTCGGCTTGCGAAACGTAAGCCTGAGCAGCCCTAGGACTCTGAGCAGCAATAGCAAGGGCAACAACCGGGGGGATCTGCGAAGATGAAAGGTTGCCGCCTGGTGAGGCTGCAGTTCGAGTCTCATCGCGGACGAAATGCTCGTCTTGCCACAAAGGCGTCGGGCCGTAGAACACCACCCGCTCGACTCGGTCACGGTGTCTGATCATATAGCGCGCCGCGATCTCGGCGCCTCCCGCATGGCCGATGAGAATGAAGCGATCGGCCATCACGGTCTCGCGGATGGCCTCAAGATCCTCAACGTGGCGGATAACCGTGTACTCGCCGATATCGGGCAGTCTTCCCGACAGGCCACAGCCCACCTGATCATAGAGATAGACGTCGTACCCGGCGTCGTTGAACCTACGGAAGAAAGCGATGTCCGTGTACAGAACCGCGCGCCCGAAATCGTGGATAAAGATGATCGGATTGCGATGCGTGTCATCCCCCACAGCAGGAAAATGACCGTAGGCGATGCGGGATCCTGTGGGGAGGTCCCAGAAACGGGTATCGGGTCGCGGCTCGGGCAGCGGGACGGCCTGTGGCGGCGAGAAGGTAAGGATAGCGGTCGAGGTGGGGATGGCCAGCCCTATCGTGGCGAGGACTGCGGCAGTTAAGCTGAACTGGGCCCGCCGATCTAGTGCGAGTCCTTCCGCAACCAACCAGGAGATGCCCAAGACGAGGAGCGCAAACGCTAGACTAGCTATGCTAGCCAGAGTTAGCATGTGGGAGGTCAGATTACTGGCCGCGAGAAAAACCTGAGTTGCCATTGCGAAGCTGAAGGCAACCCCAAAGAGCCAGAATCCTAGGAAGATCAGACGCAGCCACCAACTTGGCGAGCGGCGGGTTACTACATTCGGCTGGCTTCCTCCGTCGTGGCGTGACCATCCGACGAGTCGCAGTCCTCTCTCGATCCAGATGTTTGTATTGCTCATCACCAGGACGCCCAGCAGCGCCCACCAGAAGCTGCTGACGTTAAGTCGTGTCACGGCTGCGGTGAGCATAAGAACAATACCATCGATGATGAAGATGAAAAGCCCACCGGTCATGATGATCAGTGGCAAGGAGAGGATCAGCAGGATTCGCCGGACCGTCACCGTCATAAGGGTGAAAACGATCGCGACGATCCATACGCCGAAGAGTTGCTGATCACGGCTGATACCTCCGAGTAACAGTAGCAGGGATAGCAGCAGGTAGTGGATAGATAGCCGCATCACAAAGTTGCGTACCTGGTTCACGGGGTCACGTTTCCCTTCTACCGGCAGTCTGCGCTTTGGAGACTGCTGATGTCACGGAAGGCGCTTTCTCGCGGGGCCCGAGGGAGATACGACGCTCGAAACGGGCCCGAGGATCGTGTTGGGCGCTCAGTCCCCTTCCTGGCCAGTATATTCGGCCGGGAAGAGCGCGCTGCTGGCTGGAAGCCGCTTCTCGGAACTGGAGGAGGGCCAGCCGCGCGCCCATCCTGGCGTGTCCACCGGCGCGCACCGCGCCCCAGGTGGTGAGTGTGATGACCTCGTTCATCGCGTCGCTCCAGTTCTTGTAGAAGAGATCAAGAGTTGCTGTGACGCCATCATCGTATGGCTGAATATCACGAATGGCCGTGCACCATTCCAGAAAATGCATGCCCTTTCCCCACTGTATTGGATCATCAGAGCCGTGCGTCTCGTCGATGGCGACATCGAGGAAGATATGCCGGAAGGCCAGGGTGTTTACTGCGTAAGCTCTGGGGTCCTGTCCTGAGACCTGTACCGGCAGCGTACCCACCTCTTCCTGGTGGATCTCGTGCTCCATATCCCAAGCATAGGCGTGCTCGAAGTCAGCACTCTCAGTCACGCTGAAGGCTTCTTCGTCACCAGCGATGATCAAGTAGTGGACCCGGATCACATAAGGCGCTGACAGGCGCCAATTAAGAAACTTGAGGAAGAAGCGTCGCCCAAAGAGGCTGAAGAGCCTCCGCCGCAGAATATCGCCCTGCTCTCCCACCACCGACTGTTTGACGTCCTCGACGTCGGTGAGCTGAGCGAGCTGCCGCTTGAGCCAGCGTGCTACACGATCTACCTGGCGACGGTCGAGCCCGCGTTTCGGCCGAAGATCGGGCATCTCGGGTACCTCCGGCACCTCCGACTCCGATTCCTGGTCGGGACCTGCGGCGACCCGCTCAACCTCCAGTCGCACGGGCAGTAACTGGCATTCCGGACTCCGACAGTCAAAGCACAGTTCACCCAGCATACTGAACCGCAGCCTGGTCCCGTCGCGCTCAAGCGTGGGGTCGGTGACCTCCAGATCGAGCGTCATAATCTTCTCGGAGTGTTCAAGCGCGTAGATGTCGAAGCCACCAAGTACGACAGTGTACTGATCGCGATTCTGAAGGGCCGGATTGAGTTCTAGGTCCTTGAGCCGGATGACAAAGGGAGTTAGGTCACCGCGCTGGCATTCGACGATGGTTTCGGCGACGCCGGTCTGGAAGGCAACACCGCCTACTCCAGCAACCTCGGTGACGAACTCCCTGAAATGGGCCATATCCTCTCCTGTCCCTGAGGCAGCCGAATGTCCCACCACCGCTGAGATCAGCCCATTCTCAGTGATCAGTCGTCGGACGTAGCTGCCGAAGCGGTTAAGGCGGTGATTGTACTCCCACTGATGCTCGAAACCCTGCCAAATGGCGGCGCTGCTGCACCGTTGCGGTGTTAGTGGCATCCCTGTGCTCCTCCTCTGCGCGAGGTGTGAACGAACTGTCCGGAGAATCGGACTGGTCTCAAGTCTAGGTGCAAACGCTCCTCCCGTGGCAGGACAAAGCTGTACTGTGCGTTGATTCGATTCCCTCTAGATTAACGTATAATAGAGAGACATGAGAAGTTTTCAAGTATGCGCTACCAAGGAGCCCGCGGATAATGAATCCAGTCGTCTCGGTCACCAGCTTGTCCAAGTATTTCGGCCGTTTCCGAGCTGTCAAGGATGTGAGCTTTGAAGTCTATCGGGGTGAGATCTTCGGGTTGCTGGGACCGAACGGCGCCGGAAAGACCACCAGCATTCGGATGTTGCTGGACATCTTTGCGCCCGATGGGGGAACCGTCAGCGTCTTTGGCGGCAACATGACCGAGGCCAAGAAGAATCGGATCGGCTACCTGCCTGAGGAGCGCGGGCTCTATCAGGATCTCGGGCTGGAGCCAACCCTGCTCTACCTCGCTACCTTGAAGGGCATGGTGGAGGCCGATGCACGGCGGCGGTTGGAAGAGTGGCTGAAGCGCTTCGATCTCTACGAGCATCGGGCGAAGAAGGTGCAGGAGCTGAGCCGGGGTATGCAGCAGAAGGCACAGATCATTGCGACACTGATCCACGACCCAGACCTGATCATAGTCGATGAGCCATTCTCGGGCCTCGATCCGGTGAATACAAGACTGGTCAAAGAGATCATAGAGGTGCAGCGGCAGGCCGGCAAGGCAGTGATTATGTCCACTCATCAGATGTACCAGGTGGAAGCGATGTGCACCCGCATTGTACTGATCAACCAGGGGAGTACCGTACTGTATGGAGAGGTCGGGCAGATCAAACGCGACTTTGCCGGGAATGCCGTTAACCTGGTGGGGCAGGGTGACTTCGGCGACCTGCCGGGTGTACTTGAAGCGCGGCGTCGCAACGGCGCCTGGCATCTGACGCTAGACGCAGGCACGTCGCCTCAGGACATATTCCACGCACTCGCGGTTCGGGACGACGTGAGGATCGAGCGGTTCGAAGTTGCCGAGCCTTCGCTGGATGACATCTTCATCCACGTGGTTCAGCAGGCAGGTGGTGTCAGCTCCGAGGCGCGAACCTATGCGTAGACTGTGGTTGGTGGCGAAACACGAATACCTGAAGCGGGTAAGACAAAAGTCCTTCTTGCTGTTGGTGATTGGCATACCGGTGTTGATCTTCGGGGTTGGCGGCATTTCCGTAATGGTTACTATAGGTTCAGGAGACGGGCGCCCCGTCGGCTACGTGGACCGGGCTGGGGTGCTTCACCCTGGGCTACTGACCGAATTGGCTGCCAAGGCGAGATCGTTTACGGAGTTCTGTGCCTATGGAGATGAAATGGATGCCACCACTGCCTTGGAGGCGGGCGAAATCCAGGCCTTCTATATCGTCCCAGAAGCCTATCTGACGGACGGGCAACTCAGACTGACTTATGGCGAACGCGCTCCGCGAGAATCGATCACTCAGGACTTCAGAGTCTTTCTGCGCGGGAGCCTGGTGGCGCGCCAACCTGCTGAGGTGCGTCCCGTGCTCGCTGATGGTTTCAGCCTGACGGTTCGTTCTGGCGATGGTCGCCGCGAGTTGGCTTATGGCCAGGGGATTGGCTTCCTGGTGCCGTTCATCGCGACGTTTTTCCTCTACTTTGCTGTGATGTCAGCGGGAGGGTATTTGCTTCAGGCGGTCACCGATGAGAAGGAGAATCGGACAATGGAGATCCTGACGACCTCGGTCTCGCCGTTGCAGCTTATGAGCGGGAAGGCCTTGGGACTGATGGGTGTTTCACTTACACAGATACTGGCTTGGGTTGGTGCTTTGGTGGTAGCTGCGGTGGTGGGGGCGCGGTTCTTCGAACCCCTCAGAGCACTGACAGTCCCATGGACGATGTTGGGGCTGGCGGTGCTCTTCTTTGTGCCGACCTTCGCGTTGATCGCGGGGCTTATGACGACCATTGGCGCTGCCGTGACGGAGCTACAGCAGGCACAGCAGATCTCGGGCATCATCAACCTGCTCTTTGTCATCCCGATGTTCTTTGTAGCCCTGATATTCAGCCAGCCTGACAGCCCCTTTCTGGTTGTCCTAACGCTGCTCCCTACGTCGGCTTTTTTGACCGTTTTGTTTCGCTGGAGCTTGACTGCGATACCTGCCTGGCAGATAGTCGTCAGCTGGTTGTCTTTGACCTGTACGGCGCTGGGTAGCGTATGGCTTGCCGCTCGTGTCTTCCGGCTGGGGATGCTTCGCTATGGTCAGAGACTGAGGCTTCGGACGATTCTTGAAGGGCTGCGCAGGCCACGTATGGTCAGGAAAGAGGTGATCAACGAAAATGCATAACGTTCTTCTGGTTATCCGACACGAGATCACCAAGACTGTCAGCAGACCCTCCTTCTGGTTGACGGCTTTTGTCTTTCCGTTGATTATCTTTGCGTTCACGTTCGGGTCGCAGCTTCTCGCTCAGGGGATGCTGGACTCCGATGGCGAAGTCGACATCTTGCCCGGGATACTCGGTGAAGCGCGCGAAACGGAACCGCGACCCATTGGCTATGTCGATCTGGCCAGGGTCATCACCCAACTTCCGGAGGGGTTTCCGTCGGAGGCTGTGGTCCCGTTTGCCGATCGTGCCGCTGCCGATGTGGCCCTTGCAGACGGTCATGTCAATCAATACTACGTCGTGCCCACAGACTTCATAAAGACCGGTGAGTTGCAGTTAATACAGGCGCGTTTCTCACCGTTGCAGCAGCTGGGCACTAGCCCCTTCGAATACATCCTCACCTACAATCTGGTAGAAGATGCGAACGTAGCGGCGCGATTGCTGAACCCAATGGCAAGGATCGAGCGACAATCAGTCTCGGTTCCGGATGAAGCCGTGCCGGAAGCCGCGAGAGATTTGGCTGTCGCCATCGTGCCGACGGCGATGCTGTTTATCTTCTTCTTCGTCCTAACGATGAGTAGTGGGTTTGTGCTCAAGAGTGTCAGCAGTGAAAAAGAAAACCGGGTCGTCGAGATCTTGTTGTTGAGCCTGCGCCCGCGCGAGCTGATGCTGGGCAAGATCGTAGGTCTGGGCGCTGTGGCCTTGCTACAGATGGCGGTCTGGATGGGCGCCGGTCTTCTGGTGCTAGGGCAAGGTCTTCCTGTAGCAGGCTTGGCTGCGATGCCGCTGTCGGGATTATTGCCCCCCGGCTTCATCGTGTGGGTCGTGCTCTATTTCCTCTTCGGCTATCTAACTTTTGCGTCGCTCTTGGGCGCGCTGGGCACCCTGGCTCCCAACATGCGAGAGGGCAGCCAGTTCACTTTCGTCGTGCTCCTGCCATTGATGATCCCTCTTTGGCTCAACTACGCCTTTGTTGAGGCGCCCAACGGACCGTTGGTAACGGTGCTGAGCCTCTTTCCGCTGACTTCCCCGGTATCGATGGTGGCGCGTCTGGCGGCGACCAGCGTACCGTTATGGCAGGTTCTGGGGAGTCTGCTGCTTTTGGGAGCCACAACCTACGGGTTTGTCCTGCTCTCGGCGCGCTTCTTCCGATCGGATACCCTGCTATCAGGTGAGTCCCTGAGCGTCAGGCGCATCGCCCGTGAGCTCCGTCGATCGATTGTGTAGCCTATAGCTATGCGGAGGCGATGATCCTAGAGCGTGGCGTCTAGTCGGCTTGCTGCTTGCCGACAGCCGGGCTCTGTGATAAGCTGGATCGCCATCGATTTTATTGGGGCGTTGTGGAGTGTCGTGGTAGCCAGGAGGGCACTGATGGAAGCATCAGAGCGGGCAAGCGCTTACGGTATGCTGTACACTGATCAATATCAGCTGACGATGGCTCAGCTCTATTACCGAATGGGGCTGAAGGACAAACTAGCTCAATTCGACCATTTCTTCCGCAGTTATCCAGATTACGGTGCCCATCAGGCCGGCTATTGCATCAATGCTGGCCTAGCATGGCTGCTGGATTGGATGGAGAAAGCACGCTTCAGCGCGCAGGACTTGGACTACCTGCGAGGTCAGAAGGACGGCACGGGGGAGCAGCTTTTTGCCGATGACTTCCTCGACTGGCTGCGTAAGGATGGCAGCTTTGAGGGGATTACCATGTCGGCGATTCCTGAGGGGCGCGTGGTCCATCCCAACGTACCGCTTACGGTGGTCCAGGGACCGTTGGCAATGGCCCAGATCCTTGAGACGTCATTGCTGAACCACCTGAACTACCAGAGTCTCATTGCCACCAAAGCCGCGCGCATCCACCAGAGTGGGCGCGGGAGGTTGTTGCTGGAGTTTGGCCTGCGGCGCGCACAGGAACGTGGGGCAAACGCTGGGGCCCGTGCTGCGCTGATAGGTGGTGCGGACTTCACCTCCAACGTGGGGATCTCCCATTTGTTGGGCTATCCACCCAAAGGCACGCACGCCCACAGCATGGTGCAGGTCTTCATCGCTCTGGGCGGATCGGAGCTGGATGCCTTTCAAGCCTACGCTGATGTCTACCCCGATGACTGCCTGCTGTTGGTCGATACCGTGGACACATTGCACAGCGGTATCCCGAACGCGATCAAGGTGTTCGAAGGATTGCGTCTTAAGGGACACCAACCTGTCGGCATCCGCCTGGACTCCGGAGACCTGGCATATCTGAGCATTCGGGCGGCGCAGCAGCTTAACGGGGCGGGCTTCTCCGACGTCTCAATTGTGCTATCCAATCAGTTGGATGAGATGGTCATTCTCCAGATTCTAACTCAGATCGAAGAAGAAGCGCCGCGTTATGGCGTGGATCCCGAGGCGCTGATCTCGAGGCTGGTCTATGGAGTGGGCACACGGCTGATCACCTCGCAAGGCGATGCCGCGCTTGACGGAGTCTACAAGCTGGTTGCAGTCCAGGACGGTGGCGATTGGGTGCCGGCGATCAAGCTCTCAGAGACGCCGGAGAAGATCCCCAATCCGGGTCATAAACGGGCTTGGCGAATCTACGATGCGCGGGAGCACGCGATTGCCGACTTGCTCGGCCTCTATGATGAAGATCCGCGCAGTATGGCGCCCTTGCTTCTCCGGCATCCGGTGGATCATTCGGCCCAGCGTGAATTGGGTCAGGAGGCCATATCCTGGGTTGAGCCGCTGTTGGTCGACATTTTGCAGGACGGCCGCCGCGTCTACGAACTCCCTTCAATCGAGACGATGCGCGAACAACGGGAGGCGGATCTGGGGCGGCTCTATCCAGGCGTGCGTCGGATTATGAACCCGCATCATTATCACGTCTCGCTGACCCAGAGGCTTTGGGAACTCAAACAGGATCTGATCGCCGCGGCACAGTGAGGTCGAAATGAAGCGGTGCGCGCTTCTTTGCGATGAATGGGTCTCTGTGCTACAATTCGCACCATGATCTCTTGGAGCTTTATGGTAGTTGATGGTTGGGGCGCGCTCACGGTAGCCACGATGCCGGGCCGTTGGCAGAAGACGCCAAGGATAGTTCCTGGTGCGGGCCTCCAGTATGCGTGAGTTGATTGACGGTGCGACGGCGGTGGTGTGGGGCGCCCTAGCAGCCGGTTGCGACTTCTTCGCCGGCTATCCCATTACGCCGGCTACGCCGATCCTGCTCCAGATGGTCCGCGAGATGCCGGCTGTGCGGGGTGTTGCCGTTCAAGGAGAGGATGAGATCTCCGCCATCGGTATGTGTATTGGAGCGGCGGCATCCGGTTGCTCGGCGATGACGGCGACGAGCGGCCCCGGTCTGAGCTTGTTCAGCGAGAACATTGGTCTCGCCATCATGGCGCAACTGCCATTGGTCATTGTTGATGTACAACGGCTCGGGCCGGCCACCGGTGGAGCGACAACCATCGGTCAGGGTGACGTCCAGTTCGCCCGCTGGGGCACGGGTGGCGGCTATCCTTTGATCGTGCTGGCCCCTTCCACAACGGTGGAATGCGCTACGCTGACCGTAGAGGCATTTGCGCTGGCGCGCTGCTTTCGCTGCCCGGTAATCGTTCTGTCCGACAAGGCGTTGAACCTAACCCAGGTAACGGTCACGATGCCTGAACTGCCTAAGCGGTGCTCGGATCGCGAGGCGCCCGCGATTCCGCTGCTGGTCCCATTCGGCAGTGGCCGTGTCGTGCGCTTCACCGGTTCAACCCATGATGCAAGGGCGATGATCACGAAGGATCCGGAGGTGGTTGAGGCTCTCAATCGCGGGATGCTCGCCAAGATTGAGGATCACCGGCAGGATCTGGAGCGCGTACGGCTGGACCTCCAGCCTGGTGCACAGACGCTGTTGATCTCTTTTGGTACCTCTGCTGGAGCGATGGAGGTGGCTCTGGGGCTGGCTCGCGACCAGGGCCAGCGTGTGTCGGGGGCTGTAGTCCAGAGTCTCTGGCCTGTGCCGGAGATCCATCTTAGCACAGCGGCGGAAGGCGTCAGGCGGCTCGTTGTCGGTGAACTCAACCCCGGACTCTATGCTCGCGAGATTCGATGCCGCTTTCCGGATAAAGAAGTGGTCAGCTTAACCCGGATCGACGGACGACTCATCACCCCGGAGGCGTATCTTGACGCTGTCCTCTGAGGTCAACGACGGAGATCACCCATCAGTGTCTAGCTGAGGTGTCCATGGTTGTCAGGCTTGTATCGGTGTTAATCGCAGCTGTGGGCGGCTTGTTATTCGGCACCGCCGCAGTTCATCTTGCCGAGGCGGCTCTGGGAGGTCGCAAGCTCTCCACGCCCCATTGTCCCTACTGCACCGCTGCCCAGGCTCCGCTGCAATGGAGCGCGACTATGGCTGTTCTCACGGGACAGGCGTGGTGTGCGACATGTGGACGGTTTCTACGCGTTCCTCGGTTGTTAGGGGAGTTGTTTCTCATGCTTACCTGGGGACTATTGATCGCGCGCTATGGCGTGACGGGTCGCGTGCTGCTCGCCTTGCTGACGCTGGTGCCCCTGACCATGATCTTGGTGACAGATCTGGAAGCCAAGCTCGTGCCCAACCGCATTATGCTCCCAGCCTTGGCCGGCATGCTGCTGGTTGGGACGCTGGTGGGCCCCGCGCTGCCATTCCTGGATACCGTTCGCTGGTGGCACGTGCCGCTGGGTGCTGCTGTTGGGTTTATGATTTTCAGACTGCTCGTCTGGTTGGGCGTGGCGCTTTTTGGCGAGGGCGCCTTGGGTGAGGGTGATATCACGCTGGCGACCTACGTGGGCGCCGTGGTTGGATTCCCGATGGTGCTGGAAGCGTTGGTCCTGACCTTCGGGTTTGGTGGGGTGGGGGCAGCGCTGGTGTTGATATTGCGCCGGGGCAAGCTGCGGACTGCGATTCCTTACGGCCCATTCCTGATTCTGGGATGTGCTGTCACGCAACTG
>PWVB01000282.1 GCA_003562365.1 Anaerolineae bacterium | reverse complement strand
GGGCCCTTCGACGTTTCCTGCAGGATCTCCGAGAACTGCCTGCAGAACGCTGATGCAAATGTCTCGTCGGAGTATTCAAAAGCGCTCTACGTGGACTTCAGGAACCGGAACCCGCACCTGAAGCCCAGCCAGCCCGAATTCAAGGAGGTGCTGAAGGCGGATCCTTACTTTAACGCGGTGATGTTGAAGTTCGGCTACGCGATCACCTGCCACAAGGCGCAGGGCGGCGAATGGCCCATCGTGTTTGTGGATTTTTCTGGCATGAACAAGCTCAATTCGGAAAGCATCCGCTGGAGCTACACGGCACTGACCCGGGCGAAAGAGCAAGTCGTGGCGACCAACGCTTTGCATCACCATGTGCTAAAACCCGCCAAGGGGCCTGCGGAAGGCGCCAAGGGTCGGACCAACCAACCGCCGACGGAGTTCCCGGCGGATCGGGGAACTTCGCCGGTAGAGCAATCTGGTGGCGAGAACCTTCTGGACGATCAGGGGCGCAAGACGCCAGCGGAGCTGATTCGATTCCTCATCGTAGGCGCGGTGCCTTCGGAGTGGCGGGTCGATCTACTGAAAAGCCGACCCTACCACGCGCGATTCATGATCGTTGGTGAGGGAATGCAGGTGGCTGCCTCCGTCTACTACAACCGCAAGCATCAAATCACCAACGTGCAGGTGACGCCGACCAGAGAACTGGAAGAGAGCTATGGCAGGGTTGTCGGATTGCTTGCCGCGCTCAGGGGACGGTCAGTGGCTGCGACTGCTGCTTCGGAGCCAGTGGAGGAACTGGACGACACCCATCAGGGTTTCGCAGAAAGTTTGAAGGGCCGTCTGGAGACGCTCGGAGTGCGTATTGTGGGACTTCGTTCGAACACTCGTTACCATCTAACTGCCCGGATGACGTGCGGAGAAGTGGACGGTGCGGTGGATTACTATTTCGACGGAAAGGGAAGATTCACCCGGTTCCAGACGCAACCGGGATGTCCGCCGGAACTGTGCGCCAAGCTGGACATTGTGCATGCCTGACCAGAAGGAACAGATCGGAACCCAGGACGTCTTCGCCTTGCGGAAGGACGGGAAGCTCGCGCAGGCTCTGCCTCACGCGCGGCGCCTCCATGCGGCGCGCCCCGACGACCCCTGGACCGTCCGAGCTTTGGCTTGGTGTCTCTACGATGAAATCAAGCGGTTGCAGAAGGCGGGGGGCACCGAAGAATTGAAACGGACGAAGGACGAGCTGCGCAAACTTGCCTTGCCTGAGGATGACCAACTGATCCAGGAGCGCGTGGCGCAGGTGCTAAACGCAGATCCGGCACGTGAGGCATCCTTCCGGGCTACCGACCTGAGTAAGCAGGGGCGGCACCATGACGCGGTCAAACTCTTGCGGCGCTTCGCCCGAGCGTCCGATGCATCGATGCAGGTGGTGGAAGCCTACGGTTGGACACTCTACCGCAAGCTGCGGGACCTGAGCGACAAAGAACGTGACGTCGCCGTCTGGTGCCTCAATGAGTTTCTGGCCTGCTGGTCCGAAGATTGGGAGCCAAATCCGTTGCTCTTCAAGTGCGTGCTGATTCAAGCGAAGATCCACGCCGAGAATTGGGAGGGGTTCGTCCCGCTTGTTGAGAGGTTGGGACTCCACCGGCTTGATCCTGCTGTGTTCGCCGACGACAGGAAAGACTCCGAATTCCAGCCATTCCAGGATCAGCTGCTAACCGAGATCCACAAGTGCGTGAAGAAGCACGAGAGCTTGCGAGGCGAGAGGCCGAAGCTGTTGGCGCTGCTGCAAAGCTGGTTGTCGAACTTTGGCACTGGAGAGTGGCCCGAGTATCGTCTTGGTCGGATACTTGCGTGGACTGGCGGTGATCCTGGGCACGCGAGACAGCTCTTGCTGAAAACTGTGCAGCGGAACCCCTCGGATTTCTGGCGATGGCAAGCACTGGCCGAGGTATTGGAGGGGCCGCAGCGCAAAATCGTTCTATCACGGGCGATCTGTTGTCTAACCGACCGCGAGGATTTCAAGATTCCTCTATTCCGCGACTATGCGGAGCTTCTCGCTGCTGAGGGCGAAGTGGTCGCCGCTAGAGCCAGCTTGCGGGAGGCGATTCGACTGCGAGAGCTGTCGGGTGGTGAGTGGCGGGAACCCATGCCGACATGGTTCGGAGGAGTGTCCTCAGAGGAAAAGGTGAGGATCGTGGACTATGCAGAAGCGTTTGCCGACCGTGCGGACGAATTACTCGCAGAAGGTATCGACGCGCACGTATGCGTGATCCTGAGACCGCTCAAGCCAGCTGGCCGCTTCCTTTGTCTGGGTGAAGATGAGGAGAGGATCACACTGAAGTTTCGAAGAGGGAATGAGCCTGCAAGGGATGTGACAGCAATTCGTGCCACGTACGTCAAGCGGGATGGTCGTGCCAGTTCCGTGCTGGGTTGGGAGCCCTGTGAGATTCCGGAGGCGATTGGAGAAAGCCTCATCGGGGTGGTGGGGCATGTGAACGGAGCGAAGAGGCTATCTTCTGTTTCGACGCTTAAGCACGACTTCGTGCCGCTCTTCCACGACCGCTGGCCGGAGGCCGCGGGACTGAAGAGTGGTACAATTCTCAGTCTTAGGATGGTGACTCCCCCGGAAGCAAAGCCCGTTGTTCTGACTTGGGGCATCGCAGAACCAAAGCTGGTGCCCGGATTCCTCATTCCGGTGACCGGCTGGTTCGAGATGGCTCCGGGAAGGGACTTCGGGTTCCTTAACATGGCAGGTAGC
>PWVB01000004.1 GCA_003562365.1 Anaerolineae bacterium | reverse complement strand
CCCCGCCAGCAAGCCTCGCTGCAGACGGGCGTTTATCTGATTGGAACAGTGTATAACTTCTGCACTTACCATCATAGTCTCCGGATAGAGCTGCAGCTGCCAGGCCACCGGCGCCGTTGGTTGCGGCGCACGCCCGCGATTGCGGCGGGGATCACGGACCACGAGTGGTCGATGGAGGAACTATTATGGTACCGAGTCCCACATCCGCCCCAGCTTCCGAAACGGCGGGGACGGCCTTCCAAGGCCTTCTTAGCTCTCCAAGCTGAGTGGCTTACCTGACCACGGTTAAATGTGGTGCTACCTCGCTGTGAGGTTACCCTCAAAATATGTACCACTTGGAGCTGTGTTTTTTGTGACCCTCTGGCCACCGCGCACGCGCCTCCGAAGGTCAGCACTGAATGAGCTTGCACCGGCGCAAAGGGCCGTAAGGAGTCGATGACTTCATCTGTGCAGTTCAAGGAGCCATTTGACGTTGCTAGGCATTCATAGTAGGTTGGAGATCATCAGCGGTGTTTCTCAATCGAGAAAGGAGCGTAAGATGGACTTCTTCGAGTTGATCGAAGCTCGCTACAGCGTTCGCGTCTACAAACCCGACCCCGTTGAGGGGCATAAACTCAACAGAATCCTCGAGGCTGCGCGCCTGGCGCCGACGGCTGCAAACCGGCAGCCTTTCCAGATCCTCACTATCGGGACCGCCGGGCGGGAGGAGGCATTGGGCCGCATCTACGGGCGAGACTGGTTTTTCGCGGCCCCACTGGTAATCTGCGTCTGCGGCATCGAAGCTGATGCGTGGATCCGCAGTCACGACGACAAGTGTTACATCGACGTCGACGCCGCCATCGTAATGGATCACATTGTGCTCGCAGCTACAGCGCAGGGATTGGGCACCTGCTGGATTGCGGCTTTCGACCCAGATGCTGCCCGTGATTTACTACAGCTACCCACCGGCGTCGAACCGATCATCTTCACCCCACTAGGATATCCCGACGATGAGCCTAGCACTAAGCGGCGTAAGTCGCTAAGCGAGCTTGTGCGGTACGATCAATGGTAGCTCCACTGCCACATTAGCTGGAAAATGAAGCAACTACGAGCTATGTTGCGACGCCCAGCTTATGCTGTTCAGGCCCCAAGGGACCGGAGATGACTGAGCGAGAGCAGCTTGAACGTCTGGTACAAGCTGTCTATGATGGTGATCCGAACCGTGAATGGGAGCGCGCCGAGCGTCACCGCACCGAGTTCGCTGTTACGCAGATGGTGCTGGACGCACACTTGCCGCCACCGCCAGCCCGCGTTCTTGACTGCGGAGGAGGACCGGGGCGCTATGCAATCTATCTCGCACGGCGAGGGTATCAGGTCACACTTTTCGACCTATCACCTGAACTACTGAACCGCGCGAGGCAACAAGCACAAGAGACTGGAGCGAGGCTCTCCGGGATCCAACAAGGAACAGCCACAGATCTCTCCCGATTCAACACGGCCCAGTTCGATGCTGTGTTACTTCTGGGCCCACTCTATCACCTTCTGGAAGCAACCGATCGTCAGCTTGCCCTGTCAGAAGCGTATCGTGTCGTAAAGCCGGGCGGCCGCGTCTTCGCGGCCTTTATTACCCGCTATGCCGCACACATTGACGCCGTTGCACGCTATCCAAAGCGGGCAGCAGATATGCCAGCGCTGTACCGACAGATCGCCACAGCGGGCCGACTTTCGCCTCGCAACGAGGGATCCGCGGGGTTTATCGCCTATTTCGCGCACCCCGACGAAGTCGTTCCGCTCTGTCGTGCTGTAGGACTGGAGGTGCTCGAAGTTCTCGGTGTGGAAGGTGTCGCGGCAGGACGCGAGAAGCTCGTCAACGCGCTTACCGGTGAGGCCTGGGACTTCTGGGTAGAAACCAACTACAGCATCGCCCAAGATCCCAGCAGCCACGGCGGCGCGGAGCATCTCCTAGCGGTCTGTTGCAGGCCACAGTGGCGCGCGACCTTACGCTACATTGCAGAAGAGCTGGAGAGTCTCGAGCTTGACTACCGGGTCGTGGGCGGTGCCTCGCTAGCGCTCCGCGGCCTCCCAGTCTCGGTCCACGATCTGGATCTGGAGATGACTGAGGTGTCTGCTGCCTATCGTTTCCAGGAACGCTTTGCCACTACCACTGCTCAACCTGTAGCGTGGCGAGAAACTGAGAGAGTACGGTCGCACTATGGACGTTTTGAGATTCGCGGGATGCAGGTGGAGGTGATGGGAGGGTTGACGCGGCGGATTGGTGCGCGCTGGGTTCCATCATTCCTGTCGACCCACGAGGTGGTTAAGCTTGAGGGCGCTAGCGTTTCTGTCCTCGCACTGGAAGAGGAAATGCTCGCATATCTCCGGCGCGGACGGCTCGACCGCGCCGCGTTAGCACTTCAAGCGTGTGACGCAGACCGTCTACTCTCCTACCTTGCCGAAGCCCACGCGCGGCATATGCTCTGAGGTGTGACGATGCGACCGGCACCCAGTGTAGTTTACTGACCTCAGTTTCCCTGAGGGTACAGTCAGAAAATGCACCCGGACGAACGAGACAATCTAGGAGGCCGCATGGCGTCTAGGCCTGTAGAGACACCAAGATGCGACACCTGGGAGCAACTGCAATGCGACATCGTCAGCTGCCGGCGCTGCCCACGACTGGTGACATGGCGCGAGAAGGTAGCGACGACGAAGCGCCGGGCCTACGCGGACTGGAACTATTGGGGCAGGCCAGTACCCGGCTTCGGAGACAGCGATGCTCGACTTTTGGTCGTGGGTTTGGCCCCCGGTGCGCACGGCTCTAATCGCACCGGGAGAATGTTCACCGGTGACAGCTCTGGCGAGACTCTCTACGGAGCGCTCTACCGAACTGGATTTGCCAATCAGCCAACATCGACTCATCGAGGCGATGGGCTGATGCTCAAGGATGTTTTCGTCACTGCCGTTGCACGCTGCGTACCGCCTAACAACCGCCCCACTGCTGAGGAGATTGCTAGCTGCCGTTCTTATCTGGAGCGTGAGTTAGCACTGCTCTGTAAACTAGACGTCGTCATTGCGCTAGGGCAGATTGCCTTTAAAGGTTACCTACGTCTACTCCGCGAAGGCGGTCTTGATCTGCCCAAGCTTACCTTCAAACACGGACTTCGAGCAACGCTTCCCGGCGACTCGCCAACGCTGATCGTCTCCTACCATCCCAGCCGCCAGAATACCCAGACTGGACGGCTGACCCTTGACATGTTCGACCGCATCTTCAGGAATGCCCGTCGTCAGCTAGACTCGTGATCCCTTTGGTCAAGTAGCGGACGGCAATAGAACAGGCTATAGGAAATAGGAAAAAGGGCAGTTCGTAAAATGGGGATGGACTCGCGAAGACCATCCACGGGCTGGCAGGAGATACGCGCCTGGAGTGTGCCTACTACGTCTGCCCCAAGTGCGTGGGGCAGACGACTTTTCCTCTGGATGAGAAGCTCCAGCTGCGCAAGGACAGCTGGAGCGGCGGGGCGGCGCGGGTGATGACGCAGTGTGGGTTACGCGAGCCGTCCTTCGAGCAAGCCGCCGAGGGCTACCAGGAAGCCACCGGCGGAGAGGTCTCTGGAACGAGTGTGCGCCGGGTAACACAGGGCTTTGGGCGTGAAGTACGGGCGCGGCAGAGACACGAAGCCGACCAAGCGGCAGAGGTGGGATCGTTTGAGGACGTGCCTCAAGAGCGCTGGCTGGAGCTGCAGGTGCCCTTGGAAGAGGCGGGTAATCTCTCCAGCGATGGGACGATGATACTGGTACGTGAGGCAGGGTGAAAAGAGGTGAAGGTAGCCGC
Source organism: Anaerolineae bacterium (assembly GCA_003562365.1). Classification (GTDB taxonomy): domain Bacteria; phylum Chloroflexota; class Anaerolineae; order B4-G1; family SLSP01; genus PWVB01. The sequence goes on along the minus strand of PWVB01000004.1, from coordinate 6,782 downwards.
CTTCTCGCAAGTGAACACCTTGGTGCCCCGCCACCCTGATCGTCGCAAAGCGCAACGGGAAGGCGCGCGACAGCAGGAGGATGTGGTGCGCCTCAGCGGGCACAGCTACAGTGCCGGTCTGTGGGACGCCGACACATTCGGTCGCCACCAGTATGCCGAAGGACTACGCTGCGGCTTTGACCGGGTTGCGCACGCCAGTTCCGTCAACGACGGGGCGATGTGGATCGCACGGATGACCGACACCAACGTCCCACACGCACAGTTCATTGTGGATTGGACCCATAGCAAGGCGCACTTGTGGGCCGTGGGACAGGCCGTGTATGGTGAGGGGACGCCGGAGGCTACCGGCTGGGTGGAGCAGCGTGAGACGGAGCTGTGGGCTGGCGCTGTCGAACATGTGTTGGAGGCTTTGGAGACCCTGGACCTCGACAATGAGAGCCATCCAGATGGTGTACGGCAAACACCACAGTACTTCGCCAGCCGGTCCGCATCCATGCGCTACGCGGCCTTCCGTGCCCAGGGGTATCCCATTGGTAGCGGCACCGTGGAGAGTGCCGCCCGCAACGTGGTCCAACCGCGGATGCGGCGACCGGGTCGGGGCTCGCAACGCGACAACGCCGACGCGATGCTGGCAGCCCTTGGTGAGTTCCACAGTGGGCGCTTGCCTTGGGCCTGGCAGAAAGCTTCTACTGCTTAGGCCAGTTCCCCGAAATTCTGTGCTATACTTTCAGCTGGACTTTATCCACTTGAACCTTAGAAAAACTGGGTGAACTCGGGCAAGAGAGGATCCCGATGCTCACCCTGCCCGACGCATATAACACACTGTTCAAGCAAGTACAGCCTTACTTTTCGCGCCGGATCTGGCGCTCAGCGCTCGTACTAGCCGTAGGCGCGGTGCTTGCGCCAGGCAAGCGCACCATTACCGCGATCCTGCGGATTAAGGGATTAAGCCAGGATCGCCACTTTCAGACCTGCCATCGCGTGCTGAACCGTGCAGTCTGGTCCAGTCTGGACCGCAGTGCCATCCTATTGCGCCTGTTGCTATGTACCTGTCTGCCTGGGGTCCGGTGATCATTGGAATTGACAAGACCATCGAACGGCGGCGCGGCAAGAAGATTCAGGCCAGAGGGATCTACCGCGATCCAGTACGCTCCAGCAAGAGCCACTTTGCGAAAACGAGCGGGCTCCGTTGGATCAGCCAGATGCTCCTGGCTGAAATACCTGGGGCGCAGCGCATCTGGGCGCTCCCCTTCTTCACCGTGCTGGCGCCTCCCGCGCGCTTCTACGAGGCCAGCACAAGAAACTCACCGACGGGGCGCGCCACATGGGCAAGCAGGTGCGGCGTTGGCTGCCCAACCGCCAGATCGTGATCGTCGCGGACAGCAGTTACGCTGCATCGGAGCTGTTGAGCAGTCTCCAGACTCTCCCGCAGCCGGTGCATATGGTGACCCAGCTCCGTCTGGATGCGGCGCTGTACGAAGCGCCGCCCCCACGGAAACAGCCGAAACCGGGGCGACCGCGGAAGCGGGGCAAGCGCTTACCGACGCTCCAAACGGTGCTGGACGACTCGCACACCGCCTGGAAACTGGCTTTCGTCGATGACTGGTAGGGACAAGGGCCGACGACGGTAGCCATCACGAGCGGGACTGCGCTCTGGTATCACGGCGGTAAACCGCCGGTCCCCATCCGCTGGATGCTGGTCCGGAATCCGGCGGGCAAGCTAGAGTCGCGCGCCCTGCTATGCACGGATCCCCCCGTCTCTCAGCTGCAGATCCTGCGTTGGTTCGTGCGGCGCTGGCAGGTAGAAGTCAGGTTCCAGGAAGACCGCACGCATCTGGGCATTGAGACACAACGCCAATGGTCGGCCCCCGCAATTGCCCGGACCACACTGCCGTTGCTGGGACTGTTTTCCTGGGTTACGTTACTCGCTCACCAGTCACAACGTCATGGGCGGCTACCAGTACGTCAAGCAGCCTGGTCTCATAAGCCTACCCCAACCTTTTCCGATGCGTTGGCTGTGGTACGGAGCCGCATCTGGGCACACTGGGGTTTGTGCATGTCCGGACAAGACGCCGACACGCAAAAACTCCCGCCCGAGCTGCGCCAGCGGTTGTTTGGAGCCGTGTGTTATTCGACTTGAAAGGTGCATCTGGACAAAGTCCAGCTTGGCGGCCTCTCCCTTGCCAACTTCGGCGAAAAGCCTATAATGTAGAATAGGCTTTGGGGAGGTGATTGCATGCCACTATATGAATACCAGTGTCAAGAGTGCGGAGTACGTTTTGAAAGGCGTCAGAGTTTCAGTGATGAGCCCGTCAGAAGATGCCCGGATTGTAGCGGGCCTGTAGAGCGCTTGATTCAGCCTGCAGGCATCATTTTTAAGGGCTCGGGTTTTTACGTAACGGACAGCCGGTCCAAGTCCTCAACGGCCATACCCGGGAGTCGAAAAGAAGATAACGACAGCGCAACTGATACATCCGAGAAAGAGAAAAGCGCTGGCGCTCCGAAGTCCGAGGCGTCGAATAGCAGCGACAAGAATTAGCCGCGAGTTTATCCGAGGACCCACCAGCTAGAGGGTCCTTCGTGTTTGTCAGGTCCGCTGCGCTAGCCGGCGGTCATCAGATTGACGACCGTTGCACCCTCACCACCCTCCGCCAGTGGCGCCACATCGTACGAGGCGACCAAAGGGTGGGCACCCACATATTGTCGTACCTCGCGTCGCAGCTTTCCCGTACCCTTGCCGTGAATGATACGAACCCAAGGCAATGCCGCCATAGCAGCTTCATCCAGATAGCGTTCAAGATGCTGCAGCGCCTCCTCAACCGTCTGTCCGCGTAAGTCAATCGCAATCCCGGGTGACGCTGGGCGAGCCGGCAGAGTTAGACCGGAGGATTCTGGCTTGATAGCAGGATCCGGCTGCACATAAGCGACCTCAGCACGAGGAACACGTGTGCGGATCGAGCCAGCTTGAACCATTACCTCATCACCGTCAGTCTCCAGAACGGTTCCGCGGATCCCCACCGAGACCAGTTTGACCGAGTCGCCCACCTCGAGCGGGCGTCCGACATCTGATGTAGTTTCCGAGGTTGATGGCTCCATCAGCGGCTTAGGCCGAGAGATGTCTGTCTCGACTTCTTCCAATTCAACCTCAACCTCATCCAAAGCCTCTGGCACGCCCCGCATTGGGGTAAGCATCATCCTCGTGCGCAACGACCGAAGCTCATCCCGCAGGTCCTGTACCTCTGCCTCCGCCAGCTCCTGGGCGGCTTGCAGCACCTGTTCCCGTTCTCGCTCGATGTTGGCCAACCGCTTCCGGAGATCCTCACGGATACGCCCCACATCCTCCTGCGCCCTGCGGGCTTCATCCCGGGCCTCAGCCTGCTGAATCCGCAGGCTATGTAGGTCGTTAAGCATGTCCTCCGCCCGAAGCTCCTCGCCAGAGATCATACCCTGCGCCTGGTTGACAATCGATGTCGGCATACCTAAACGTTGGGCAATCGCGAAAGCATTTGAACGTCCCGGTAGCCCGATCGTTAGCCGGTAGGTCGGCGCAAGTGTCTCGACATCGAACTCCATCGAAGCGTTCCTGACTCCCGGCGTGTTGTGCGCATAAAGCTTAAGCTCAGGATAGTGAGTCGCAACAAAGACCGTAGACCGACGCTGTCGAAAGGCCTCCAACAACGCCCGCGCCAACGCTGATCCTTCCGCGGGGTCGGTGCCCGCGCCCAGTTCGTCTAGAAGCACCAAAGAGCGCCCATCCGCTAACTCTAAGAAAGAGAGGATATTGCTAAGGTGCGAGGAAAAGGTCGAAAGATTCTGCTCAATCGACTGCTCGTCCCCAATGTCTGCCACAACCCGATCAAAGCAGGAAAGTTTCGATCCGGGATCAACGGGGATTGGAATGCCGGAAAACGCCATCAACGTTAGCAGGCCCGCCGTTTTCAGCGACACCGTCTTGCCACCAGTATTGGGCCCCGTGATGACCAGCACGTGCGTGTCAGCCGCCAGATCAATATTGACCGGCACAACCATCTCAGGGTCAATGAGCGGATGGCGGGCGCCCATCAGCCGAATAACAGTACCCGGGTGCAAGTTGCCTTCCTGGGGCTGGGGAAGGGTCTTGGGAATTGGTAACAGGTTGGGGACTGTGGCGCCTAGTGCATCTGCATACCGCGCCTTTGCCAAAGTGAGATCAAGCTCTGCCAGCGCATCCAGAGTATGGTCCAGTTCATCAGCCTTCTGTCCGATCTGAGCAGTGAGGGCCCGCAAAAGCCGTAAGATCTCCTGCTCTTCTGCCAGTTTCAACTCACGTAGAGTGTTATTCAGCTCAACCACCTGAGCAGGTTCGATGAAGAGCGTCGCGCCGCTAGAGGAGCGGTCGTGGACAATCCCTTCAACATGCCCTTTGAAGTCAGCCTGCAAGGGTATCACAAAACGTCCCTCGCGGCGCGTGATCAGCGACTCCTGCAGATAGGGCGCTACATTGGGCGCAGCGATGATCCGGCGCAACCGATCCTGAACGCGCTCCTGGGTCACCCGCAGTGAGCGGCGGATACGAGCAAGCTCGTCCGATGCAGTATCCCGAATCTCACCCCGATCGTCCAGGATGCGTCGGATCGCCTCGACAAGACCTGGTAGCGGCGCAATGCGCCAGGCAATATCCGCTAGCCCTGGAAACCGTGACTCGAGTTGTGTAAGCGTTCGCTGGACACGTTCTGCCCCAGCTAATGTGTTACGGATCTCCAGAAACTCGGTCGGCTGCAGAGTCACCCCATGTCGTGCCCGGTCTGCCAGCGGGCGCACATCTACCACTCCACCCAACGCGAAATCAGGGCGAGCCAAAAGCAGCGCACGTGCCTCATCAGCCACAGCCAGCAGACCCTTCGCCTCGCGAACGTCGAAAGTTGGCTCCAGCGAAAGTGCCAGGGCTTCTCCACCCGAGAAGTCAGTGTGCCCCGCAAGACGCTTCAGAATCCTTGGAAACTCCAGTGTCACCCAATGACGGTCCATTTATACTCCAAACCTACTCCGCACCCGGCAACCGTAGCTGCCGCGTCGATGATTGTCAAGGTCCATCTGCCTCACTGAGGCAGCAGGACTGGAGGGAGCCCTTGAAAGAAGGGCACAAAGGCCCAGCTGTAGGTCGCCAGAATCGGTGCTGTGAAAGGTCGCAGCCCCGAAGCCAGATAGGCGGATCGTAGAGCGGCCCAACCGGCTTCATCGGTTTCCCACGGCTCCAAAATCATAACACCCAGACTGTTAACCAACAGGGCTACCATAATCACGGCAACGATTCCCCCAAGGGCTAGTCCCATAAGATGGTCGAGAATCCCTAGACTAGGCAGTTTTGTCACAGGAAAGGCGATACGGACCAAGATCAAACCCGCAATAAAGAAGATCAGCAGCAAACTATCGAACACCAATCCCCGGACCAACGTAGGGTTCTGACTGGCCACGGCCTGAAGGCGAAATGCGGCTTCCTGATAAAGCGCCGCACTCAGCAGGGTTGCCGTCCACACCGTGACCAAGGCAAAAAGCGCCCGCACCATCCGCAGTACCGCGAACAAGACAACGATCCCAACCCCAGAAAAGATCAGCAACCAATCGTAGGCTGTCACGGATGCCTCCCTGCGACACAGATATACTAGATGATCATCAAGCCTTGCTCCTGAATGAATTATACCATGCCTGACCACTTGACGCCTCAGGTTTCACTGAAACAAGTCCATCGGGAGGTTGTAGAAAAACCGCTATCAGGCCAAAGAGACCTGACCAAAATCGTCACCTGAGATGCCAGCACGCCGAACACTGAACTGCGCCCACGCGTTTTCCCGTCTGCGTGGGCGGAGGATCAGCCACAAGGTCTCGGTAGTGGTATGTGTTAAGGGCTTTTGGACAACTCTGGCTCGAATTTTGGGAGGAAAGTGTTCATGTCGTCGGCCTCGTCCAGCGCGCGCGCCAGGGTGGCCAGGTGCTCGTCCCCGTCAAGGGACGCTGCGCTTTGCTCCCTTGACGGGGACGAGCACCTGGCTCTCCTTCGCTTGTCGCTGGCCGGGCCGCGGAAGGACGCTCTGCATGTTCTTGCTCCGGTTGATTGATCCACACCTCCTTCGGTGGTCGGGCCACCGCGGGCCTGCCCCGTACGAAGCGTTCGGGGTGCTTCGCATAGGCGGCGTCCAACACGTGCTGCCGCTGGGCCAACACGGCTTCCACCTCGCCATTGTGGACAGTTGCGGGCGTCAGCAGCGCCAATCCGCTGTGATAGTGCTCGTGATTGTATCAGTGAACGAATGTTCGCGTCCAGTCCCGTGCCTGCTCAATCCCTTCGAAGTGTCCCGGGTAGTCCGGGCGGAACTTCAGCGTCTTGAAGTGCGCTTCCGAATACGGATTGTCCGTCGGAGTGTAAGGACGCGAGAAGCTTTTCGCGACCTCCAGCTTCTTCAACAACGCGCTCACCGGTTGCGAGCGCATCGCACTGCCCCGGTCGGAGTGCAAGATCAACGTGCCCGGCTCGATACCTTCGGCCGCGCACGTCTCGGCGATCAACTGTTCCGCCAACTCGCCGCGCTCCGGCTTGGCGATCATCCAGCCGATGACGTACCGGCTGTACACGTCGATGATCGTGTACAGGTAAAAGAAACGTCGCGGCCCTTTGAGCTGCGTAATATAGGGTGGAAGGGGAGCGCGGCGCCACCATTGCTGAGGTCCGTTTCTCCCCAGCCCCCTCCAAACCGGACGAGCAAGTTGGCCCTGCATCCGGCTTTCCCGCATAACCATCCCATACT
>PWVB01000557.1 GCA_003562365.1 Anaerolineae bacterium | reverse complement strand
GGGCTGCGCGCTGGGGAATCGTTGAGCTCATTGCTTGAGGAGCTCGTTTCGCCCGTGGAGGAGGATGCCGGTGCTGAAGAGCCTGAGCCCGAGGTTGAGGTAACGGCTGAGGCAACTGAAGAGCCTGAGGTAACGGCTGAGACAACTGAAGAGTCGGATGAGGATGCGGCTGCCGAGGCCCCGGCGTCTGAAGAAGCGGAAGGATTGTCGGAGGCATAAGAGCAGATTATAGAACGGCTTCCTCTATTCTTGCGCGCGCATTGTAAGCTGGAGGATCACTTCGGCGATAATGACCGAAGCCTGCTGACCCCAGAACACGATCGGTTGAGCTTACCATCATCAGCGGGCTTTTGCTTACCGGAAACAGCTTGTCCGTAGCTTAGCTTAGGCAGACGATGGCACGGTCTTGTTTCGCTGTCCTTCAAGGATCGTTTACCTAGTATCTGGGTTCTCTGGGTTAGCCGTACGATTGACAGCATTCGATAGACTTTGTCTAGAATCCTGTTTGTTTCTCATGGCATTAGCGTACTTGTCCATCTAACCCGATTTCTTTCACTTACCTAAGGAGGCAGCGCAATGTCTGAAGTCAAGGACCTTGTAGAGTACATCGTCAAGGCGTTAGCGGACAAGCCGGAGGCTGTTAGCCTGTCAGAGATGGAAGGGGAGACATCTTTGGTTCTGGAGTTGCGCGTTGCTCCAGAGGATATGGGCCGCATGATTGGCCGTGAGGGCCGTACAATTAACGCGATGCGCTCGCTCGCGCGGGTGCTTGGCGCTAAGAAGGGGAAGAAAGTCACCTTGGAGATCGTATAGATATGGCTAGGGCGGTCATATACCGCTTCCAATCGGGGCTCAGGTATGCGAGGTAGGCGACCTGAGCCCCGTTATTTAGCAGTGGGGCGTATTCTGCGACCTCACGGTGTTAGGGGGGAGTTACGGGTTGAGGTCCTCACCCACTACCCGGAGCGCCTTGAGACGTTAGAGACGGTCTATGTGGGCGAGACGCATCGTCCGCATCAGTTGGAAGGCGCCCGTCTGCATCAGGATGTTGCTCTCCTCAAGATCCAAGGCTGCGATGGTCGTAACGCCGCTGAAGCGCTGCGTAACGAGTTGGTCTATATCGCTGTGGAGGACGCCATTCCTCTGGAGCAGGATGAATGCTACGAGTTTCAGCTTGTGGGGATGGATGTTACCACGGATGAAGGTCAGCCTTTGGGGCGGATTGTCGAGGTCTTCACCGCGCCGGGCGCCAATGACGTGCTCATCGTTCACGGCCCCTTGGGCGAAGTTCTGATTCCCGTGACTGAAGAAGTGGTGGTCACGCTGAATTCAGAGTCGGGACAGTTAGTGGTCCACCTACTACCTGGTTTGCTCAATGACGGGTAAGGAATCGGTGATCTGCGGAGTCTAGTCCGAAAGCTCCCCTTCTCCGGAGGGGAGCGGATCGTTCCTCACACGAACAGCCGCTTGGGCTGCCTGTCGATAGTGAACGATGTCAGCAGAGTCGACACCACAGACTTGGACGGCGCACCGAATACGCATCAAGTGACTTCGGGGTGAACCCTCAGGCTGTGCCGGCCGGTGTTGGTGGGTGGTATCATTGGTTGCCTGCCCACAATCAGTGAAGACGTGGCCGCCGAACTCCACTAAGCCGGCGCTCTGGAGCCGCCCATTCAGTCCGATTAAGTACAGTCCTTAAGTGACGCGACGGTACGTGAGGCGCCCAACCAGATCGTTCGGGCGCCCAAGGGACGGTCGTCACGGCTGCTGCGGGAGGCGTACAGAGCACTGTATGAGCTGCGTCCGACGGCGGAGAAGGAAGTCCAGTTCTGGCAGTATACTGGGGCGGTGCGCTGAGTTTGGAACACTATACTGGCGGAACGGCAACAGGGTATAAAGGAAAGGGCGTGGCTAACCCTGTGTGCCAATACCTGTTGCGGCAATTGCGACATACTCCAGTCGGCAGTAGAATATGATCTCACACTGCAATTAAAGGAGGCAATTGCACCATGAAGACGCGTTCGTTTCCAGAGAGAATGGGCGAGAAATCGGCCCAGGCGATGCTCACCAATCACCTCCGGGAAAGGTGCAACTTCAATCCGGGAATGACAGAAGCCCTCCTCAAGGATGCAGTCTTGGTCCGGACGTTGTTGGAAGCGGAAGGCAGGGAGGACGGACAGGTGGTCCGTTACTTCCCCGAGCTACGGAGAAGGCCGGCAAGCCGCTGAAAGACTGTGAGTACGTCGCCGTCCGCCTGACGCTCTACGCGCCTGGCGATGATGAGTGCATAGCGGCGTACGGCCCAAGGGCCTTGCGCTGGCGTAAGATCAAGCGAGTGTGCGATGAGGCCCTAGCTAAGGGAGCGGCGGCCACGCAAGAGGACCTGGCGGCTCTTTTCGTCTGCCATCGCAGCACCATCATGCGGGACATCGCCGCGATGAAGGCTCAGGGCATCAACGTGATCACGCGCGGCGACCTCACCGATCAGGGGCGCGGCGTCACTCACAAAGTCACCATCCTTAAAACCTACCTGCTGGGGTGGCCACCGACTGAGGTGGCCAAGCGCACTGGCCACACGCTGGAGAGTGTCGAGCGCTATATTGAGCCCTTCTTCCGAGTGGTCTGTCTTTGGACTTTTGACAACGTGAACTAAGGCTCGCGAACCGCGGGTCTGTATATGCACCTTAACAACGAGCAAATTGAGCGCCAAAAGCGACGTTAGGGGTCCTTTTTGCCCTTGATGACCACT
>PWVB01000264.1 GCA_003562365.1 Anaerolineae bacterium | reverse complement strand
GAAGCGATGGGGCTAGCCGAGATTCAGGAGCTGATGGGAGGCATTCGGCTGAGTATGGGGCGCGTCAAGTGTGCTTTGCTGGCCCTAAGTGCGATGCAGCAGGGATTACGCAACGATGGTGAATAGCCCCGCCGATTTATAGGTGCGGGGACGATCGCGCGCCCACCACGAGTCCGTGGTGGGCGCGTGACGCTATCAGGGTTGGGCCTCTTCGATCTCCGTCCGAAGCATAACGGTGACGGGCACTTCCTCCGGCAAGATCCTATCGATCTCAACGTTGCTGGGAACCGATACCTGAGGGTTGATGCTGTACTCCCCAACGGGATAGCCCTGGAGATCGATCGTGGCTCTTACCTCCGCTGGGTCCAACGTCTCCATCGCCGACAAGGGACCACTAAGAATGACCACAATCGCGTCAAGTCCAACGGTCGCGGTCAATTCTGGCCGCAGCCCCTGAAGGGTGGGAGTGATCTCGAGATTGAGAGAGCTCCGAACGGCATCGATGGTCAACGCGACGGCGACGGTTGGTTGGCCGGACAGGATCGAAAGCCCCGGCGGCACCCGGAGCGGCACGGTGATCTGCAGCGTCTCGGTAATACCCTCCAGGCTGATAGGGTCGGTTTGGATGGTCTGATTGGAGGCTAGGGCCTCAGCAGGTCCAAAGACCGTGATGGTCTGGGGATCGATCTCGATGTTGGCTACACCATAGCCAGGCGCGGGTTGGCCGATTAAATTGGGCTTGACTGGCAGGTCACGGGTATTCAGCCATTGTTCAATGGGAACGCGGACGCTGATGGCTTCGGGCAAGATCTCGACGTGCGGTACCTCAGCCCCCATCTCATCCACGGGGGTAGGGTAGTAGTTCCCCCTCAGTTCGTGCTGGCGCCCTTCCACCACCACCTCAACTATGACCTGGGAGACCCTCTCAACCTGCTCCTCCGGTCCCCGAAGGCGCACCGTCTGCGGCACCATCTCCGCGGGTCGGGTCGTGAAACCCAATGCGACAGTGCCCTGAATGCTGAGGGTGACCGGCATCTCCCGCTCGGCGATGGGCTCGATGCTGAGTTCGATCTCGCCTGGCGTCACGTTCGTCACGTCGGTGGGCTCCACATCTATATCGACTTGTACCGGTACTTCAACGGTACCGGTGGGCACCTCGGTGAGATTGACGTAGGCGTGGATGTCCTCGGCGCGCAGGGTCTCCCAAACGGATCTGGGGGCCCGTACCTCGACGCGTACCCGTATGTTCTGAGCACCTTGGGCGGTCAGGTCCTCTCTGAGCCCTCTGATTTCCACAGGAATCGGATTGGGGAAGGTCCTTACCTGGGTTGGGTCCTCAGCCTCTGTGGCGATGGCCCAGAAGAAAAAAGCCAGCAGAAAGGACATCAACAGTGAACTCAAATGGCGAGTGATCCAATGACTCATAACTCTACTCTCCTGCTAGCTTGTCTTGTTCAGGTTTGTGCCGCAACCATAAGAACAGACCTTTGCCCTGATGCTGCCTGGGAATCAGGAAAGCCCGCAGAATCGACTCCACCCGCTTTACGTCGACATCGCGGATGATGCGACCGCTGTGCGCCAGGGAGATGGATCCGCGTTCCTCGGAGACGACCACGGCTACGGCGTCGGCATCCTCGGTGATGCCGATGGCCGCGCGGTGTCTTAGGCCCAGCTCTCGATCGGCAAGGAATGCAGCCGTTAGGGGCATCACACAGGCGGCAGCCACCAGCCGACCGCCTTTGATGATGACGGCCCCATCGTGAAGGATGGTATGATGATCGAAGATGGTCATCAACAGCTCTGAGGAGACCTCGGCGTTCACCATCACACCGGTTTCGATATACTCCTGTAGGCCGGTTTGGCGTTCGAAGACGATGAGTGCGCCCACGTTCCGATCCGCCATTTGACTGGCTGCATTCACTACACTCTTGATGGCGGATGTCAGTCGTTCAGTCTCTCTTTGGGAAAGGATCAATACCCGTCCCCGGCCAATCTGCTCGAGGGCTCGCCGCAGTTCAGGCTGAAAGACGACGGGGATGCCGAGTAAAAAGGCCGGTAGAAGCTGCTCGATAAGCCAAGAGAACGCACGCAGCTCGAACAGGCGGGTGAGCAGCGCTAGGACAATCAACAGGGCTACGATGCCCCGGACCAAAGGAACTGCTCGCGTTCCCCGGATGGCGTAGAAGATCAGGAAAAAGAGTGCCGCAACCATCAGGATGTCCAGGACGTCGGTCCAGGCGATCCGCTGTAGGAGCCATTCTAAGTTCCACATTTGGGTCTAGGTAAGTTTATAGTCACTCTGCGGTCTGCACTCTATAACTCTCCGGCAGATCCTACAGTATCTCATCGGCCTGCGGGTGGCTCGCGTTGCGCCATCTCGCGGTAAAGATCAGCATAGGCCTCTCGATTATCCGGGTTAAGGGCCAGAATTGCTTCAATGGTCTTCAAGGCAGCATCTCTTTGCCCTACCTCCAATTGGAGATCTCCGAGGATATCCAGATGCAGGAGTGCGTTCTCGCGCTGGCCCAGGTTGAGGTAGAGCTGCGCCATTCGGGCGCGAAGAGGTATGTTCTCCGGCTCACTCTCAATCAGATCCTCGAGGATAGCCAGCACCTTGGGAATTCTGCGTTCGGAGATATAGCGCTTGATCAGTCTGTCCAGTATGTTCACCCCCAGGTGGGGCCGTCCGGTCCGGGGGTAGAGTCTAAAGAGCGCTAAATGGGCTCGCTCGTCGTTGGGCGCGATGCGCAGAATCTCCTCGTTGTCCTTGATCGCCGCCTGCCAGTCCAACCGCTGGACGTCGAGGTCTGCCATCCGGTGCAGGATTCGGATTTCCCAGGCCTTGCCCGCTGAGCCGCGTGGTGCTAGACGCAGCGCCTCCTGGTAGATCTCCCGGGCGCGCTCCGGCTGGGCCAGCTGATAGTAGGCATCGGCCGTCTGCAGGAACTGCAGCAGGGCATCATCAATGCGACCATGCTGGATAAGCAGCTCGACTACGCGACGATGCACCGGAATATCCAGCGGCGACATCTCAAGTAGGAGTTGGTAGGTGGTCAGAGCTTGAGGGATCTGGCCTCGGATTTCATAAACCCGGGCCACTGTCTGGAACTTCTCGATTGCCTCTTCCAGATGGTTGTTCTCCCGTAGTATCACACCCAATAGGTGATGAAGCGGCAGATAGTCTGGGGCGCTGCTGATGGCGTTTAGGAGCTCCTCGAGCGCTGAATAGGCCTTGCCGCGGCGCTGATACTCCTGAGCGAGCGCGATGGACCGCAGGATCTGTTCTGAGCCTGGCAGACTGATTAGCTCGGCCAGACTGAGCACTGTCCCCAAACGAGCCAGTTCGTCGAGGCGCTTGCGTGCCTTGATGGCGCCGTCTTCCCATCCGCGTTGTCCGAGAAAATCCACCAGCATCTCGCTCACTTGCTGTGCTCGAGCGGGCTCGCCGGTATTGACCAGACTTTGAGTCAACCCTTCGTAGACCCGGATCAGATCGTCCATATGCTCGCGTTCGATAGTGGCAATGTCGACGATCTTGACCGCTTCCAAAAAGTGTCTGAGTGCGTCCTGGAACGCTCCCTTAGCCTGGTGACATTCACCCAGGGAAAAGTGACTGCCCAAGACATATTCTGCATCATTCAGCGAAGTCTCAAATTCGTCGACGGCTTCGTCGAAGCGCATCTGCTCCTTGTAGAGCAGCCCGAGGTTGAAGTGTATAGACGGCATAGAGACACCGGCGTTTACCAGGCGCTCATAGTATTGGCTAGCGGCCTCAATATCGCCGCGGGTCTGGGCGTCTACGGCTTTGCTGATAAGCAGATCGGTCTCTGCCTGCGTGATACCTTCAACCTCCGCCCTGTGTTCGGCGAAGATCGACTCGGCCAGTTCCGTCAGCGCTCTCTGGCGAGCGATCTCGACCGGGGTGCCTAGATCCTCGCCCTCAACCACGTCTACTCCCAGCTCTTGCTCCAGCACGATCTCCTCATCAGAGTCAATCGAAGGCGGCTGTGGGATCGGGCGTTTGCTCTGGAGCAAGATGAGGATCTGCCCCAGTCGCGGGTCCTGGGTAACGTTGGTCTGCATATCGCGACACAGGGCGATGGCTCGGTCTCGTCGCTCATCCTGATAGAGATGAGCAAGCCAAAGTGTGGCCAGGACGATGCGCTGGGGTTGGTCCTGGGCTCTGTAGATCTCCAGCAGCTCGTTCCATGTCTGTTTGTCGTGAGAATCCAGTCGAACGACATCCTCCAAAACGGCTGTGCGTTTGGCAACCACTCCCTGCTGCGCGTAGCGTTTTGCAGCTTCCCGGTACAGCACGCTAGCCCGCTTATGTACCCCCTTGCGCTCCAGTATCTCGGCCAGTCGTTCGTAGGGGCCCGGGTCATCCGGTGTCAGCTCTGTCAGGCGCTCGTAGATTTTCTGGGCTTCCTCCGTTTCACCCCCATTCAGCAGCGCCCAGGCGCATCCGATCAGCGCCGACTCGTCATCTGGAAATTCCCTTAGCGCCCGGCGATAGACTGAGGCCGCCGCACCCCATTTCTCTGCCCAGATTAGGTCGTTTGCTTCCTGGATTGCTTCCTCGAAACGCAAGCGGTTTCCTGCCATAGGTCTCTCTCTATCCGTTGCCTATCGACGTTAGTCGGCGATGCGGCAGCTGACCTCCCGTATTCAGGCTGCGTCTAGTGTCCAAACTAGGATCGCTTTCTGTGCGTGAAGTCGGTTTTCGGCCTGGTCAAAAATCGCAGAGTTTGGGCCATCGGCGACCGCGTCGGTGATCTCCTCGCCACGATGCGCTGGCAAGCAGTGCATCACGATGGCATCCTTGCGAGCGCGCCTCAGTTTGTCCTCGTTGACTTGATAGGCTGGGAAAACCAGGCGGCGTCTGGCGGCTTCCTCCTCCTGGCCCATAGAAGTCCAGGTGTCAGTGTAGATCACGTCCGCATCGGTTACGGCCTCAATGGGATCCTGAGTGGCGACAAGTTGGGCTCCTGTCTGTGCGGCCAGCCGCTGGCCCAGCAGCCACGTCGCAGGGTGAAGTGCGTAATGCTTAGGGGTGGCGATGGTGTAGTCCATCCCCAGTAACGCTGCACCAAAGAGCAGGCTGGTGGCTACGTTGTTACCATCGCCCAGATAGGCCAGCTTCTTTCCGTCGAATCCCCCTTTATACTCCAAGATGGTCAGGAAGTCAGCCATACCTTGGCACGGATGCGTGTAGTCGGAGAGCCCGTTGATGATAGGAACAGAAGCGTGCTGGGCTAGCTCCACCACATCGTGGTGTCCGAAGACCCGTGCCATCACGACATCGACATAGCGGGAGATCACGCGGGCAACATCGGCTGTGCTCTCTCGCTGGCCGAGCTGAATCTCATTCGGGGAAAGGTAAAGCGCGTTGCCACCAAGCTGCAGCATAGCCACATCAAAGGAGACGCGTGTGCGGAGGCTCGGCTTCTGAAAAATCATGCCCAGCACCTTGTCCGCCAGGTAGGCTTTGCTAGTGCCTGCCCTTTGAGTTTGTTTTATCTGGACAGCCAGCTCCAGTATCTCGCGGAGAGTTCCCGAATCGAGATCAGCCAACGTGAGGAAGTGCTTCATCACCATCACCTCCTGGTGGGGTTACGCTAATTCGGATGGGCGCGCAAAGATTCCTCCTCACTTCCCGGCGCTCCGTCCGCAGAAAATGGACTGTGGGTAGTATACCATGAAGCGAGTCGTGAGAAAAAGAAAAGTGCACCGGAACAGACATTTTGAAAGGCCCCTTATAATCACCTGTCAGCCCGCTGCGCCGGTGATGCTGGGCACAGTGCGCCTTCAAAACGGACATTCGGGACGTCAGGTGGAGCTTGCGAGTGCCCTTGCAGAGCCCGGATATAGGCTCGAAGCCACTCAGAGCCTACATAACAAACAGTGCGGACTCATCTCGGCGAGATTGGGCGTTATGCGCACTGATTATTGCGACTGATGGGGCAATGGTGGACAGATAAGCTCCCCTTTCAACATGCCTGTGCAACGGAATCTGGATTTGTTTCTCCGGTGAGGCGATGTTATACTCAAGCAGGTAGGCGGTGGCAACCAGACCCCTGGCCCGTCAGAGGCGTGACTTCTGTTTGACAGCAGGCATAGATCAACGCAAGGAGGCTCGATGGTCGAGGCGAAGCTATCCTGGATTACGGAGGAGATCCAGGCGCTCGAAGAGAGTGGGTTGATGATCAACTTGAGGGTCATCGATTCTCCACCGGGTGCGTGGATGACTGTAGATGGGAACGAAGTGCTCAATCTATGCACCAATAACTACCTTGGTCTGGCGGGAGATCCGCGGCTCAAGCAGGCTGCCCAAGCTGCCGTCGAAGCCTACGGTGTTGGCCCGACGGCGGTCCGTTCCATAGCCGGCACCCTGAGCCTGCATATCGAGCTTGAGAAGACGGTCGCCGCCTTCAAAGGCGTGGAGGATGCCCTCTACGTTCAGGCCGGTTTTGTTGCCAATCAGGCCGCCATCCCGCCGCTAGTGGGCCGTGAGGATGTAATCTTTTCTGATCAGTTGAACCACGCCAGCATTATCGACGGTGCTCGGCTCAGCCGCGCTAAGATCGTGGTGTACGCGCACACTGACGCCGCCGATCTGGAAGCCAAGGTCAAGGAGTTCCTGCCGCAGTATCGACGGGGACTGATTGTCACGGATGGTGTCTTCTCTATGGACGGAGACATTGCGCCCTTGGATGAGATCTATGCTGTTGCTGAAGCCTACGGGCTGATGACTATGGTGGATGACGCCCATGGTGAGGGTGTGCTGGGCAAAGGTGGTCGGGGCATCGTCGATCACTTCGGATTACACGGTAAATTCGACGTGGAGATCGGTACGTTCTCCAAAGCGTTTGGCGTTGTCGGCGGGGTCGTGGCGGGAAAGAAACTCATCGTCGATTATCTGCGCCAGAAGGCGCGTCCTTTCCTCTTTTCCAATGCGGTCACCGCGGCAGACACCGCCGCGTGTCTTGCGGCGGTGAAGGTGCTCTCCGAGTCCACAGACCTTGTGGACCGACTATGGGAGAACACAGAGACCTTTAAGTCCGGTATGCAGGCTTTGGGATTTGACGTGGGTCAGAGTGCGACCCCCATCACGCCGGTGATGTTGGGCGATGTCAAGTTGGCCAAGACCTTTAGCAGGCGTCTCTTCGATGAAGGGGTGTTTGCGATGGCGCTCGGATTCCCCACGGTACCCAAAGGAGAGGCGCGTATCCGGGTCATGGTGTCGGCCGCGCTCTCCAACGACGATCTTACCTTTGGGCTGGAGAAATTCGCGAGGATCGGTAAGGAGCTAAATGTAATCTCCTAGGTTCGGTGGGGAATCGCGACGCTCCCACACGATGTTCCCGCGTGTTTGGTCAGATCGCTTCGTCGATCGCGCGTTGAACAGCTTCGTAATCGGCGGGGAGATTGACTGGGGGATTTCTATGGCGCGCCACGACGTCCTCCAGAGTGCCTTCGTGATATCCGACCTTGAAGTCCGTGAACTTGAGGCCGTGAGCGGTGGAGATGACCACTACCCGATCGCTGGAGTTCACCTCGCCGCTGGCAATGAGCTTGGAGAGCACGGCCAGCGCTACGCCCGTATGCGGGCAGGTATACATGCCGGTCCTGTCAGCAAGTGCTGCGGCGTTAGCCAGTTCATCCTCGGTCGCCTGCTCGACGATGCCGCTGAACGCGGAGAGGGCCTTGACCGCTCGCTCATAGCTGACAGGATTGCCGATCTGGATTGCGCTGGCCAGAGTCTTCTGCGCTTGCACTGGCCTAAACTCTCGGAAGCCTGTCTGGTAGCTGCGGTAGAGGGGATTGGCGCGGGCGGCTTGTGCACAGGCGATCCGCGGGAGTTTTTGGATCAGCCCCAGCTCCTTCAGCATCAGAAAGCCCTTGCTGATGGCACTGACGTTTCCTAGATTGCCGACTGGAATCACGATCCAGTCGGGGACCTCCCAATCAAACTGCTGTACGATCTCAAAGGCGATGGTCTTCTGTCCCTCCATACGCAGGGCGTTCATTGAGTTTGCCAGATAGATCGTCTTATCCTCGGTCAGCTGCTGCACCAGGCGCATACACCCGTCGAAGTCGGTGTCCAGCGCCAGCACCAGTGCGTTATTGGCTATGGGTTGGATAAGTTGGGCGGTCGAGACTTTGCCCTTCGGCAGTAGCACGACAGCAGGAATGCCGGCAGCGGCTGCATAGGCCGCCAGGGCCGCCGAGGTGTCGCCCGTTGACGCACAGGCGACGGCACGAATCGATCGACCGTTGGCGATCATCTGGCGGACCACCGAAACGAGGACGGTCATTCCCAGATCCTTGAAGGAGCCGGTGTGACTGTTGCCACACAGCTTGACCCACAGGTTCTCCACGCCGAGCTCTCCGCCTAGCCGCTCTGCCCAGAAGCAATTGGTGTGTCCTTCGTACATCGAGACGACGTTCTCGTTGCAGAGTTCAGGGCAGACCCACTCTTTCTTGCCCCATACGCCGCTGCCATATGGCCAAGCTGTCGTGCGCGTCCGCCCGTCGAAGAGCTGCATCCAGGCAGCAGCGCTGCGATCTTTGAGCGCCTCCACGTCGTGTTGCACATCTAGGAGGCCGCCACATGTATTGCAGCGGTAGACGACATCGAAGATGGAGTGGTGTTCCTTACATCCGCGTATACATTCAAGCCAGCTTCTGTAGTGCATATTCTGACTCCCTACTGAGCGTAGCGAATTCAGGATTTCGATGCTTTTCCTTGGACGCGGTGGTGCTTTCTCTGGCGTCCGTCTCTGATGTATCCGTTCAAGGCGCGTAGCGTTAACGGCGGGCTTTTCTCAAAGAGGGCCTGCAGTATCGGTCGGAAAGCGATAAAGGCCCAGATGACGAGCAAGATCTCTATGAGGATCCCCGGCCTGGTCAAGGACATCCAGAGCGTGGTACCGAAGCTTTCTGGCCGGGGGAACTCGTATGTGACGAATGGATAGAGCCAAGGCACCATGCCGCCGATGTCCGCGATGAGGTGCGATAGATAACCAAGGGCCCAGCTGGTGGCCGAACGTTTGCCGAAAACGAGTAGTACGATCGCCGATGAAAGCAGTGCTACCAAGAGGGTATGACCCCACAAGCGTCCAGAGGGCGTCTGTCCGATGCCGTAGTACAAAACCTTGTCAATCGCATCAGGCATCACCGCGGCAACCATAACCGGCACGAATTCGGCGTTTAGATAACGGTGTTGGAGGGCTGAGATGGCCAGATGTCCAAATAGCATATCGTCGCCAGTTTAGCAGGCTTTTTCGCTTTTTCCAGGCTTCAAGTTGACCGTTGTCACCGCAAGGACCAGCAAAGCGATCTCGAGCAACACGCTGTTACGATCGCTTAGGAAGCGGTGAAAGATCTCCCCAAAGCTGGGGGAGGGCGCGAACTCGTACCGGGTAAACGGATGCCACAACGGCAGGGTGCCCCTGGCGTCGGCGAGTAAGTGCCCGACATACCCCAGGGCCCAACTGCTGGCGGCTTTGTGGCCCGCCAGCGCCCGAATCAGGGCTGTTGAGAGCAGGACACTGATCAGCGCGTGCCCCCACATACGCCCACTTGGTGTGACGTGCAGAACCTGGCAGAGGGTCTTGTCTAGGATGTCCGGGAAGAGCCCGCCGGCAAGGGTGGGTAAAGGCTCAGTCCGAAGATATCGGTGCCCCAACATCGAAAGAGCGATGTGCCCGACGATCATCTAGACCTCGCCTTGGGCACCGCGCTCAATGGTCAGGGGCGGGAAGGCCAGCTTGGTGCCATTGGGACGCATAAGGGGCTATTGGGGGCCACAGGCGTCGGGTTGCTCACGAACGCCGATCATGTGGGTGGAGGTCTTGTGGAGCGGTCGGTATCCGCGACGAGCCAGCGTAGCGGTGGGCATTGAGGCTTCATCGGGTTTGTCGGATAGCCCGAAAGCCATCGCTCCTTCGGCCTGCCAGGCTCTTGTCACCTCCCACACTTCCTGGGTGATGACGATCTCGCGGGCCAGCAACGTCGCCGCGTCAGCCTCTGCCAGCTCGGGGTTGCCCATCCGATCGACTGTGGCCTGATACTCATTACACCGGAACGTCTTAAAGGGAGTGGGATCGCCGGCCAGAACGCGTCGGTAGATGTCATTATGAAGCTCTTGCAGCTGAGCTGGCAGATCCGAGGAACGACGCTGAACCGTTTCCAGGAACTGACCGAAGGCCGTCAATCGACCACTGCGGATCTCTTCTACCACAGAGGTGACCGAGAAGAGATCGGTGGCAAGCATCAGACACAGATAGGCCAGATAGTCCTGGTTATCAGTAGTCAGAGGATGGAACTCGACTTGGTTGAGTAATGCATAGCTTGCCTCGAATGCCTCGATGTCACACGCATCGCCCAGTAGCGTCGCTGCTGTCCGGCAGACCGCATCAACCCGCGCCTCGTTGATGACGTGGTCGTTGCGCCCTCTCGCTCCTAGGACCGTCTTGTCAATATCGAGGATGATGGCTGTGCCTGCATCAATTATCTGTCCATTTTTGCGGCAGTGACGGTCAAAGTCCTCCAGCAGCGACCAGCGGTTGGCGAGGTAGAGCGGCTGACCACCTTCCTTGTTCAGTGTGACGGCGGCAGGGTCGCGGGTCTCCGATCCGATGAACGCGATTCCGGGCCACCCACCCATGCGGCAGAGGTTCTGAAAGGCCGTGCCGTCGTTCATATGCGTGTCGCCGATGTAGATCAGCCGTTGAAGTCGTGTCTGACCGGCCACCAGAGAGCGGGCATAGCTGAGGAGATGAACCATTATCCGGGCATAGTCCAGTTCGGTCTTGCGGGGCACTGGATGATCGGGGATGTTGAGCTGTATGGCGACATCGCTGAGGGCTGGCAACCGCTGATCCAGCGGCTGAAGATTGCGGTAGACTAGCATATCGCCGATAAGATCAGCGATTGAGGTTAGCCCGTGGTCTTTCATAAACTTGCCTTTGTGTCCTCCCGTATCTTCAGACGACGAATCTGGGTGGGACGCACCTCAAGAGTCAAGGTATCCCTGAGCGACCAGCAACTCTGCGTTCAGGATGGCGCCGCTGGCAGCCCCGCGCAACGTGTTGTGGGTTACGGTGGTCAGCCGTAGATCCAGTAGCGGGCAAGTTCGCAAACGCCCGACACTGATGACCATTCCATCGGCCGTGTCGCGGTCGCGGCGCGGCTGAGGTCGATCCAACTCGGTTCTGACGCGTAGTGGATGATCCGGTGCGCTGGGTAGTATGGCGCAGATCTCCGGCGGATGGTAGCTGGTCAGGACTGCGTGGGCCTGCGCCGGGGTTGGAGCGCGTTCGAAACCCGCCGATAGACTGACCGTGTGACCGTCGAGTACAGGGACGCGGTTGGCTGAGGCGCTGACTATCAAGTCAGCTGGTTCCAGCCGACCGTTCCTGACGGTACCTAGAAGCTTCTGAAGCTCCTGCTGGAACTTCTCCTCCTCCCCCGGAATATAGGGGATGATATTGTCTAGGATGTCCATCGATGCCACCCCAGGATAGCCGGCCCCTGAGATGGCCTGCATCGAGACCATAAAAACCTTTTGCAGACCAAAATCCTCATCAAGAGGCTTCAGGGCCACAGCAACCCCCGTGATGGCGCAGTTTGGGCTGGTGACGATGAGACCTGACCATCCGCGCTTCTGACGCTGCTGCTCTATGAGGGTGACGTGTTCGGCGTTGATCTCAGGGATCAGCAGTGGCACGTCCTCAACATGCCGGTGCGCCGAGGCATTGGAGCATACCAGATAGCCTGCTGCTGCAAACTGTGGCTCGACCTCGCGGGCAATGGCTGAGGGTACCGCGGAGAAGACGATCTGGACCGGCAGATCTGGTCGCATAGGTACGATAGGCTGATTGATAACACTGTCCGGTGGATCGCTCGGCATCAGCCAGCGGCAGGCCTCCAGATATCTCTGTCCCTGGCTGCGCTCCGACGCCACCAACGCCACAATCTCAAACCAAGGATGGCCATCCAGCAGCTGGACGAAACGTTGCCCCACGGTGCCCGTGGCACCCAGGATGCCGACCGGAATCTTCTGCGTGCGGATTGTTCTAGTCTTGCTCATAGTTTATCACCTCACTGTGGATCTGGCGGACCGCCTGTGCCGCCTGATCCGCTGCGACAACGAGCGAGATGCTATTTTCTGACGATCCCTGTGCTATGGCGATCACATTGATCGCCTCAGCTGCCAGGGTGCTGAAGAGCCTTGCCGCCACCCCGGGCGTGCCGCGCATTCCTGCGCCGACGGCGGACACGATGACCACGTCATCCATCGACCAGACGCGATCGATGTCCCGGCGCGCCAGCTCCAGCGCCATCTCGTTCTCCAACGCCGTGATCACCGGTGAAACGCCCGCTGTGGGTATCACGAAACAGATCGATTGCTCTGAGGAGGCCTGGGAGATCATCAACACGTTGGCCCCTTGGCTGGCAACCGCGGAGAAGGTGCGGGCTGCAATACCGGGAACGCCCATCATGCCTCGCCCTTCCACCGTAACCATACTCAGTCCTTGAATCGCGGTCACGGCCTTGATCGTTCCCGGTGTAGTCCTTGGCTCGGAGATGATGCGAGTGCCGGCGCAGCCGGGATTGAAGGTGTTCTTGACCCAGAGTGGAATGCCGCGCTCCACCACCGGGCGGATGGCTTTGGGATGAAGCACCTTGGCGCCAAAATACGCTAGCTCACCGATTTCGCTATAGGAGAGTTCGGGGATGATCCGGGCGTTGGGCACGATTCGGGGATCAGCGGTGAGCACGCCGTCAACGTCTGTCCAGGTCCAGACCTCGTCGGCGTCCAGAGCCGCTCCAAGGATCGCTGCACTATAGTCGCTTCCCCCTCGCCCCAAGGTAGTGGTCACGCCGTCTTCGGTGGCGCCAACGAAGCCGGTCACCACCGGCACAATTCGGTCGCGGAGCATTGGTTTGAGCTTGGACTCGACTCGCTCACGGGTCAGGTCCATCAGCGGTGCTGCTTCCTGAAAGTGGCGGTCCGTCACCACCAGTTCAGATGCATCAACCGCCTGAGCATAGATGCCGAGCTCACACAACTGCGCGGCAACAATCCTGGCATTGATTTGCTCGCCAAGTGAGCTGATGGCGTCCATCGCCCTTGGCGTCACCTCGCCCAGCACATGCACGCTCTGACAGAACGCTGCGAAGGTATCCAGGTAAGCTTCGATCACTTTGAGGAGTGCGGACTGGGACGCCGACTTACTCAAGAGCTCGGCCACGACCCGTGCATGGCGTGTTCTCAGGTCTGCGACCAGACTCTGATAGGTCTGCGCATCGCCTCGTGATGCTGTGACCGCTCCCCGAATCAGGGCGTCGGTGACACCACGCATCGCTGATACCACCACAACAATATGCTGCCAGTCGGGGCGGGCCTTTCGCACCAAGCTTGCTGCCTGTTCGATAGCCTCCGCACTTCCGACGGAAGTTCCCCCAAACTTCATCACAACGGTCTTCAAGTCTTTGGTCTCCTTGGCCAGCTTGAGGAGCTATTATACCTGTTTTGACGCATTCAAGAAACCAGATCGCCCGTCGGGGCGTCGGGGGGCCTACAGAACCATTGGGTTGGCTGCGGCCCGTGCTCGCCCGTGCGATATCAGAGCACCTTAAGCTGCGGTAGGCCTTTCCCGAAAGCCAAACACTGTTATACTTAATGTGAATCATTTAACAGGATAGCGCTTGTGGACAGCTAGGGGAGCCCGAAAAGGGGCTGAGAGGGTGTGAGATCACACCGACCCTTGAACCTGATCTGGATTATGCCAGCGAAGGGAATGCGAACGGTGAGGGTGAATCCCCGCTCAGCTGACTTCGGCTGGCGGGGATTTTGCGTCTTCTGGGATCGAGAAGGGAGTCGCTATGCGGTTTCTTGTGTTCGCCAATGGCCAAATGTCGGAGGGCAAACCGGAGGTCGGCGCGTGGGCTGCTGCTGCTGATCGGATTATCGCAGCTGATGGCGGAACGTACTATGCGTTGAAAGCTGATCTGATGCCGGATCAGGTTATTGGAGACCTTGACTCCCTTTCGGAGACGCTTCAAAGCTGTTTGAAGGCACAAGGGGTTCAGTTTCACCGATTCCCGGAGGCAAAGGACGAGACGGATCTGGAACTAGCGTTGCTATGGGCCGTTGAGCAGCCTGGCGTTCACGAGATCGTTGTGCTCGGTGCCTTTGGCGGAAGGCCTGATCAGGCGCTGGCCAATCTGATGCTTTTGGCCTTGCCCGCTCTGGTTGGCCATCAGGTAGTGCTGATCAAACAAGCGTGGCATGTGCGGTTGATCCGTGCCGGTGAGACCCTGACATTGCGTGGAGATACTGGAGATCGAGTCTCCCTCATTCCTCTGGGGGGCCCCGTCACGGGGGTGGTTACTAGCGGTTTGGTTTTTGGGCTCACGGATGAGGCGCTGGCTGTAGGTCCTGCCCGAGGGCTTAGTAACCTCCTGGATGCACCTACGGCTACGGTCAGGGTAAGCGCGGGGCTGCTGTGGTGCTTTCATGAAAACAGGTCGAACGGGTACCATTGGTAGAATAGTAGCCTAAGGAGGCTGAAGATGAAACACTGGCTTATCTTGATGCTATTGCTTGCACTATTGCTGATGGGATGCGCGCCGGCAACGCCTGAGCCGACACCGGCAGTAACGGCGCCTCGCGAATTGAGAGTGATGACGCACGGCAGTTTCGACATCAGTGCCGAGGTCATCGAGGCGTTTGAGACGCGTCACAACGCGCGTCTTCAGTTCCTGGATGCTGGAGATACAGGAGAGATGGTCAGTCAGGCGATTCTAAGTCGCGACGATCCACTGGCTGATGTGATGTACGGGATCGACAACACCTTCCTTAGTCGGGCTTTGGAGGCCGATGTCTTCGTACCCTACCAACCGGAAGCCTTGGCGGACATCCCGGACGCATTTGTGCTCGACGATCAGTTCCGTGTCGCTCCCGTTGACTATGGAGATGTGTGTCTTAACTACGACCGGGCCTATTTCGAAGACGCTGCTGTGTCGCCGCCGCAGACGCTGGAGGATCTGACCGATCCGGCCTATCGAGGCCTTTTGGTGGTCCAGAATCCAGCCTCGTCTTCCCCTGGCTTGGCTTTCCTACTGACCACGATCTCAGCCTTCGGTGAAGATCGCTATCTTGATTACTGGCGTCAACTCCGGGCAAACGACGTACTGGTGGTAGACAGCTGGAGCAGTGCCTACTACACTGAGTTCAGCGGAGGGGCTGGCAGTGAAGGGGCGCGCCCGATTGTCGTGAGCTATGCGACCAGCCCCGCTGCAGAGGTCCATTTCAGCGGAGAGGCACTTGAGGAACCACCGACAGCGGCTATCGTTGCCCCAGGAACTTGCTTCCGGCAGATCGAATTTGTCGGCATCCTAAGGCACGGAGCGCATCGCGATCTGGCCGAAGAATTCGTTGAGTTTGCTCTGAGCGACAGTTTTCAGAGCGATATCCCGCTGCATATGTGGGTCTTCCCGGTCAGCGAAACTGCCGAGCTGCCTGAGGTCTTCGCGACGCATGCCGTGCGTGCCGAAAGTCCGGCGACCCTGTCTGTGGGGCAGATCGAACAGAATCGCGAGGCGTGGATCAATGCATGGATTGATGCCGTGCTCCGGTAGACGTTTGACTGGGAGACGGAACTCGGCTACGCTTTTCAAGCTTGTTGAGGGATGCGCCGTGAGTGCGGAGTGACATAAACTATGGCAGAGGATCAGAGTATGCAGCGCAAGGCTGTCTCGTCGATGCGTCGTCGGCAGCTGGGATTCTACGTTCTGATGGCTGCACCTCTGGTCTTTCTGCTGATATTCTACTTCTATCCGCTACAGGAGATCGTGCGGGTTAGTATGACGTGGCGAGATCGGCTGCAGCCAGAGGTTCTATGGTCACGTCTCTGGGCCAGCAGCACACGACGTGTCATAGGCTTCACTTTTGGCCAGGCCTTTATCTCTACGGTGTTGACCTTGCTGCTGGGGCTGCCTGGGGCATATGTCTTTGCGCGCTACGATTTTCCGGGTAAGCGCCTGATTCAGGCACTGACAACGGTTCCTTTTGTCTTGCCCACCGTTGTGGTAGCCGCGGCGTTCAGCACCGTCTTAGGACCTCGGTCGTTGCTGGCCGAGCGGTTGGGGGCGGGATTTGATCTGCGGTACACGCTGTCGGCCATTCTCATCGCCCACGTCTTCTACAACTATACTGTGATCCTGCGGATGGTGCGCGGTTTCTGGTCCACGCTGGATCCCTATCTGGAGCAAGCCGCGCGCACATTGGGTGCGCCACCCCTGCGCGTCTTCTGGGAGATCACCTTGCCGCTGCTTTTACCAGTGGTGGCCACCGCCGGAATTCTGGTCTTCATCTTCTGCTTTACCAGTTTCGGCGTGGTGCTGATTCTAGGGGGGCCACGTTTTGCGACGCTGGAGGTTGAGATCTACCGGCAGACGATCCAACTCGCCAACTTGCCTCTGGCCGCCGCCCTCTCTTTGGTGCAGATCTTCTTCACATTGGGATGGACGTTGGCCTATACGCGTCTTCAGGAAAGGATCTCGCGCCCCCTCGACCTCCAACCTCAATGGGTAACGCAGCGGCGTCCGCGTAAGCCTCTGGAGGTCGTGTTCTTGGTTATGAACCTTTCTTTGATGGCGGTGTTGATGGTCTATCCGCTCCTGGCATTGGTCCTGCGTTCTTTTGGCCGGGGGCTGCAGTTCTACATTGCGCTATTCGAGAATCCAAGTCACGGGATCTTCTACGTGCCGCCGCTCGCGGCTGTGGGAAACTCCCTCAGAATTGCGCTCCTGGCGATGGGATTGGCACTGATCCTGGGGCTTCTGGCCTCGCTAGGGCTCTATCGTCAGCGTTTGGGTTGGTTGGTAGATGCCCTGTTCATGCTGCCCTTGGGTACCTCTGCGGTAACCTTGGGATTGGGCTATTTGCTGACGATGGGCCGCCCACCATTCCGGCTTCGCGGTTCTGTGGCCCTGATTGTTTTCGCGCACACGCTGGTAGCCCTTCCGTTTGTCGTGCGCAGTCTGCTTCCGGCACTTCAATCGATTCAGCCTCGTCTGCGAGAATCTGCGGCCCTCTTGGGCGCCAGCCCGCTAAGGGTCTTTATCGAGGTGGAGCTTCCGATCGTGTGGCGTGCGCTCGCGGTAGGGGCTGTCTTTGCCTTTACGGTCTCGATGGGAGAGTTTGGAGCCACCTCGATGATTGTGCGTCCCGATATGCCCACAATTCCGATTGCCATATTTCGCTTTCTCTCGCGACCTGGTGCGCTCAACTACGGGCAGGCTTTGGCGATGTCCACCATTCTGATGACCGTATCGGTGTTCGGGTTTGTGGCCATCGAGCGATTGCGTCCGCCAGGTACACAGGCCTTCTGATGGCTTTCCTTGAGCTTGAGAATATCCGTAAGACCTATGAGGGTAGTCCCCTGCTGAGCGGCATCTCGTTGGAGGTGGCGAAGGGCGAGTTGGTGAGTCTCCTGGGACCGTCCGGCAGCGGAAAGACGACCCTTTTGCGCATCATTGCTGGTCTAGAGACCTGTGAGGTTGGGCGAGTGTTGCTGCAGGGAGAGGATATCAGTCGGCTGCCGACGCATCGACGGGGCGTGATTTTGATGTTTCAGGAGTACGCGCTCTTTCCCCATCGCTCCGTGGCTGAGAATGTTAGTTTTGGTCTGCGGATGCGGCACCAATCCAAAACGGCTATCAGGGAAAGGGTGGCGGAGATGCTGGCTTTGGTCAGCCTCACCGGCTTTGGCGATCGTAATGTGATTGAGCTCTCAGGCGGTGAGCGTCAGCGGGTAGCTCTGGCGCGCAGTCTGGCACCGGAGCCGCGCCTCCTGTTGCTGGATGAGCCTGTGGGCTCGCTAGATCGAAATCTGCGCGAGCGTTTGCTGGAGGAGCTCGCTGCCATTCTTCGCAAGGTGGGGGTGACGGCGATCGCGGTGACCCATGATCAGGCTGAGGCTTTTGCTTTAGCGGACCGTGTTGCCCTGCTGCACGATACGAAGATTGTCCAGGAGGGCCGACCCGAGACGATCTACCGATATCCGGCGACGCCCTGGGTAGCGCGCTTTCTGGGGCTCACCAACCTCATGCAGGCCGAGATCGTCGGCAAAACACAACTGGCAACGCCATTGGGCTATCTGACGTATGCTGCGGATAATGGTTTCGATGGGATTGGATCTTCGGGCACGCTGCTGATTCTGCCGTGGGGCATCCAGATCACAGAGCGCGACCCGCCTTGTAACGGCTTCACCGCCAGGGTTGTGCGGCGGATGTTCCAGGGACGTACCACAAAGCTCCGACTGGCCATTGAGGAAGAGATGCTGGATACAACCGTTGATGTTGGCTCCGTGATCCCTGAGGAAGATGATGCGGTCCGGGTGTGGATCAGGCCTGAGGCGCTGCGCTGGTTCTAATCGGATGTCTCTTCCAGGGGCGTGAGGCACAGCGATTCGTAGGCGGCGGTCAGCAAGCGCGTATCGGAGCTTGTGCCGCGGCTCACTTGAAAGGGTGATTCTGCTCTGGCGTGTACCAGTTCCAGCGTCAGGGGGGCGGCGCGCGGTATTTCGGATTCGGGGAGTCGCGCCTCGATGTAGGACCAGGCTTGAGGTAGCGTGAGGGTGCTGATGGTCTGACCGTTGATGCGCAGCGTAATGCGCTGGCCTGCCGGATAGGCCAGCGCGTGCAAGCGCAAAGCATAGTCTGTTGTGGGTTCCAGCATCAGGCGCAGTGTGGTCGTTAGCGTCTGACCGGCCCACCGTCCTGGTACGCCTGCGATCTCCTCGGGCCTAAACCAGCCCTCACCGAGATGACGTCCGTTATCTGCGCCACCTACGTAGAGGCACCCATCGCTGGGTAATGCTAAGGCCTCTGGTGGCAGCGTCGCGGAGGGGACCAGTATCTGCAGTCTGACCTGATCATGTTGACTGTGGACTCGCCGATCACGGGTGAATGTTTGATCCTCAAGGGTCACCCACGTACTTCCCTGGCTGAGCACGTTGATGGCTTCCGGCGTGAACTGATCGCGGTCCAGGATGGCGATGAACTCCGTTCCCGTCTTCAGGGCGTGGTCCACGACGGCCGCATCAAAGCGGTATAGGTAAGCCAGTGTATAGTTCGGGAGTTCGACCTGCGCGGCCCGGAACGAGCCCGCAGCGGCGACCAGCGTCCGCTCAGCAGGGTACCTGTTCAGAATATAGGTGGTGGCCTGCGTTGGTGGAGCGGGTGCCTGGGAGAGCTGGGCTGCCCAGGGCGCTGTCTGGATCAACATGACCAGGGCTCCCAGCGCCGCGACGGCGCCTACGATATAGTGGGAGTAACGGCGCTTCGCCCATCCGGTGGCGACCAGTAGCGTTAGCGGCGGAAGTAACGGGAGCAGTAGGCGGGGCCGATCCAGAGTCTCCAATAGCAGGGTTTGTGCCGTGACCAAGAAGAGCCATCCCATCAGCAGCCGCGTCCATCTGGAGCGCCCGTCCAGGCCAATCAGGCTTGGAACCGTCATCGCTGCCAAGGCCAGCAGACGCCAGGTGGCACTGCTGCTCAACGGAGCGTAAACGCCCGTGCCTATGAGCGAGATCAGTAGGGTATCTGCCAGCGCAATCAGCCGGATGCGGAACGCATCTGACAGCGGTGCAGCCACACCCAAGAGTGAGTCAGCGCGCCCTACGTGGGCTGCATGATGGCGGATCGTCGCGAAGTAGGCTTGGAACCCGCCGGTGGCGATCGCCGTGGGAACCAACCAGATGAGCGTGGCGACGGTTCCAAGCGCTAGCACTCCCAGCCAAAGCTGCAAAGAACGATGGTTCACTAGATCTTCTGTGAAGAGCCAACCAATAAAAAGCATAAGGGGTAGAGTATTCTGTGGTCGCACGCCCAGTGACAGCCCCGTCACCAGCGCGGCCGCACAAGGCAGCGGTCTGGAGGGGGTACCTTCTGCCGGGTTCTCCGCCCATCGCTGCCACAGCCAGAGAGCGAGCAGCGTCCACATCATACCCGGCATATCGCTGAGGGCTTTCCCACTGGTCAACCAGGTCACGGGGGCCAGACCGAAAAGCAGCGCGCCGAGGACGGCGACCTGAGGGGCATAGGGGACGCCCTCCCGGGCCAACAGGTAGATGAGCAGCATCGACATCGCTCCACTCAAGGCGCTCAGCGTTGTCAGAGCGAAGACCGGATCCGCCTGGAGGAGCATGAGGAATCGCGCGAGCCCAATGTAAATCGGAAACCCAGGGGGCTGAGGTTGTTGGAGGGTCACGTCAAAGGTTTCGAGCGCGAGTGCAAAGCTGTAGCTATCAAAATCGTCCAAGGAGCTGCTGCGGAAGGTCAGGTAAAGAAGCAGGCCTATGATCGCCAATGCGATCGGCACCCAGCGGTCTTGCCGCAGATGCCCGCGACTTTGCTTCAGTGGCGCAAGGCCTTCGGTCCCGGCGGCGTTTATCATAGCTCGGGAGTATACAGAATTCACTAGCATTGACAACATGCTTGGGTATGCTATAATCGCGGCGTGTTCAGACCATGAGTCCTCGCTTACCAGGTCACCACCAGCGCCAGACCTTCTCCTTCTACGCTGGATCTGATCTATCTGTCATCAGATCAGGAGGACTCAAAGACTGTGATTGTGTGCTGTGTGCAAATAGATTTGAGGAGGCACAGGCTCATGGCCGGTAAGAAGTTACGAGTTGTGGTGGCGCTATTTGTTCTGGCGTTCACCTTGTTTAGTCTGGTTTCAGCTTCGATGGTCCAGGCTAGCGAGGTTGGCAGTCCCCAGCGTCAGGAGGCCGGGGGCAATCTACTGGTGAACCCCGGATTTGAGGGTATTGGTCGGTCTGAGGATAATTCGACACCCAATCCGGGCAACTACACTCGCGCCACATTCAGCGGCGCGCAGTATGGCGAGATTTATACACCCGAAGGTTGGGTCACCTGGTGGCAGGAGGGTGACTATCGCAGCCCCGAGTGCAAGGTAATTCCTAATGAGGCTCCTTTCAACCAAGAACCCCAGCGTATCCATCGAGGCTATTACTCGGCGCTCTGCTTCACGTTCTACGGTAAGCAGAACTCGGGATACTATCAGGTGGTCCGCGATATTCCGCCGGGTTCGGTGGTTGAGGGTTCCTTCTCGGCCCACGCCTGGTCTTGTGGCGAGTCCGACAATGCCTATTCTTGCGGCGATCCTGACGGATTCTACTTTCGTGTTGGTATAGATCCCAATGGTGGCACTGATCCATTCTCTCAGAGCATTGTATGGAGCGCCCCTGCTTATCACCTGGACGCCTATGGCCGGGTGGGGCCGGTACAGGCTACGGTTGGCGAGTCCGGGGTTGCGACGATCTTCACCCAAGCTTACGCTAAGTGGGCGATCAAGCACAACGACGCCTATAAGGACAGCGTCTCCTTGCGAATCGTGAGTCCTGCAGTGGATCCCACGGAGACACCACCCCCGCCGCCTCCGACACCCGAGGAGGAGGTAGCTCCACCCGAGGCGCAGCCCACGGCGACAGCTCGTCCGGATGGTGCGGTCGTGCATACTGTGGTCCCCGGGGATACGCTCTTTGCGTTAGCGCTGACCTACAATGTGCCAGTAGAGCAGATCTATCGTCTCAACAACTTGGATGGCAGCAGCCTGCTGCAAATCGGTCAGGAGATCGTGATCTCCACGACTGATGATGTCGCGCCGGCACCGACTGCAGTACCGGTCGAGGAGCCGCCCACTGAAGCCGAACCGACAGAACCCGAGGAGACCGACCCGGAGATCGGAGAACAACCTCAACCCAGTCTGCCGCCAGCAACCGGTGCGGCCTCGGTGTGTGTGTTGGCCTTCCACGATGCCAATGCTGATATGTTCCGCCAAGATGACGAGATGCTGTTACCCAACGCGCAGGTCAACTTGCTGGCCCGTGAGGGGCCGGTCGACAGTTACACTACCGATGGGATAAGCGAACCCTACTGCTTCCGCGATCTTGAGCCCGGTACCTATGTGCTGCGACATACACCACCTCCTGGTTATGAACTGAGCGATGGCGGTCAATGGAACCTGAGCTTGGCTGCGGGAGCGACGCAGACCATCGAACTTGCCTACGTGCGAGATACGGAAGCTGCTCCGGAGCAGGACACCGGTGAAGTTAATGCTATCGTTGCGGATCCGACCTCAGATTCAGATCCAGATCCGGGCACCGCTGGAGTCACCAACATTCTCAACGTCGTCCTGCGCGTCAGCGGCTTCATAGTCCTCGCATTGGCGATCGCGGTGTTGGTGCTTTTCGTTCTGTCTCGGCGGACAACCTGACAGGACTGTCTGATTCGCGGAATCGACGGTTTGCTCTCCTATCGTAGAGCCTGGCTGGATAGCGTCAGGGCGCGTCATACTTTCTGATAAAGTAGACCGGCCATCGGCTTAAGCCGATGGCCGGTTATCCTTGAGTTGTGTGCACACGGACTTTACGCTGAATCCATCAGGCTAGCCGCCGAGCACTTGGTTACCAGTCGTCGTCGTCATCATCATCATCATCGTCATCATCATCATCATCCCACTCTACATCCTCGAAATCATCGGTGGTGTCACCGTCTTCATCCAGGTCATCAAGATGCTCATCTTCCTCGAAATCGAACACGGCCTCCAACTCAAGCGGCCTGAGTCTCAGGATCTCCAATTCCACGCTACAGGACTCGCAGTTTAGGCGGTCCCAACGCTGGAGCCCTTCGGGAAGCTGCAGTTTTTCTCCACATTCCGGACAGCGGGCCATAGCTCTTCTCCTTAGAAGGGGGTCTGTTACGATGCTACTATAATCAGAACGGCACAGAAGTCAATATTTTTGACATTTGATTCGACCGTGCTACTATTTTAGAAAAGCAGGCTCTGCACTTATCTTTGCTATCTGGATCGAGCGCCAGCGGCGCGCAGTGAACCGTTATGTTAATCTCACTTGCCCCTGTTGGGTGATCGATCCGTGGTGAAAAAGCGCACCTTAATAAGGCGACCTGCGAGGGTCGCCACTATTGCATTAAATGGAGATGCTATTATGCGAGTCAAGCAGATCAAACTCATTGTGCGTATCATTGGTCTCCTGGTTCTGGGTTCGGTAGGCATTGCCTTGAGCGTGCAGCTCAGTCAACTACCGATGATCTCTGAGTCGATGCTCTTCTATGTTACAGTAATCTCAGCCTTAGTTGGTGCGGTGATCGGTTGGCTCTTTACACCTCGATTGGTCTTGCGTCCGCTCAATCGTCTGCGTAGAGCGGTCCAGCAGGTGCCACCTACCACAATCCTGTCAGCGGCGGCGGGCCTTTTCGTTGGCCTGGGGCTCGGGGCCATTGCTGCCTATCCGGTCTCGTTGTTGCCGGTTCCCCTGGGACAATTCCTCCCGTTCATTATCGCTGCCGTCTTTGCCTATACCGGTCTCTCGATTGCGGTGGCCCGTCCGGATCTGCTCCAGGGTGTCCGCGAGCGCTTATCGACCACGGAGTCACTGCGAGACTCATCCGATTCAGCTGCAGCACAAGATCCACTAGCCATTCTCCTGGATACCAGTGTGATCATTGATGGGCGCATCGCCGATATCTGTCGCACCGGTTTTATTCAAGGGGAGTTCATTGTCCCCCTTTTTGTGCTCAACGAGTTGCAGCACGTCGCTGACTCTGCGGATACGTTGCGCCGGAACCGTGGACGCCGTGGCTTAGAGATCCTCCGCCAGTTACAGGATGAATCCCCCGTACCAGTGCACCTTGTCGATGAGGATATGCCAGCGATTCGTGAGGTGGACGACAAACTGATTGCGTTGGCAAAAGAGATGGGCGGCGCGATCCTTACCAACGATTACAATCTCAATCGCGTCGCCGAGCTGCAATCGGTGCAGGTGTTGAACGTCAACGAACTGGCGAATGCGGTTAAGACAGTGCTGTTGCCAGGGGAGCGTTTTACCATTCACGTGCTTCAGGAGGGTAAGGAGCACAATCAGGGTGTGGGATATCTGGATGATGGCACTATGGTCGTTGTGGAGGAAGGACTAACCTTCATTGGCTCTACAATTGAAGTGACGGTCAATAAGGTGCTGCAGACTGCAGCCGGTCGCATGATCTTTGCGCGCCCCAATGGTAACGAGGCGTGATCGATGCGTGAAATCCTCTACGGGCGTCACGCGGTGTATGAGTCTCTGCGAGCACAGCGTCGGACGCCGTATAGTCTGCTGTTGTCTGAGGGGATTATATCCCTGCCCATCATTGATGCGATCACGGCCTTAGCGCAAGATGCTGAGGTACCCATTGAGCGGATCTCACGGGATGAGATGGTGCGTACTGTGGGAAACGAGCGACATCAAGGCGTTGCACTTGAGACGTCGGCGTATCCGTACGCGGACATTGGTGATATGCTGGCCCTTGCCGATGCGCAGGTTGAGCAGCCACTGCTATTGTTGCTCGATCTTATTCAGGACGTCCGCAATCTTGGTAGCCTAATTCGAACCGCCGAGGCTGCAGGTGTCCACGGTGTCGTGATCCAGGAAAGGCGGGCAGCTGGCGTCACGCCAGCCGCGGTCAACACTTCCTCCGGTGCTGTTGAGCATCTGTTGGTCGCCCAGGTGACCAATCTGCAGCAGGAGATGGTGCATTTGATATCTGCTGACCTTTGGATGGTGGGGCTTGCAGATACTGCCGGTGCCCGTTGCTACACTGAAATGGACTTGACTGTGCCGCTGGGACTTGTCGTTGGTAACGAAGCTGAAGGCCTGCGGCGGTTGGTCCGTGAGCGCTGTGATTGGTTGATACGGATTCCAATGCGCGGCAAGATTGACTCTCTCAATGCTGCGGTAGCCGGATCCATTGGCCTTTACGAGGTTCTGAGACAGCGTCGCCAGCACGGTAGTTAACCTTGATCTGGGTAGCCTATGCTCTACATCTTTGATCTAGACAGCACACTGGTCGAGGCTTATGGGATTGCGGTTCTCCCTGGTGTGGCTGTGAAACTGCATCAGCTCGTGAATGAGGGCCATGCGCTCTCCGTGGCTACCAACCAGGCTGGCCCGGCCTGGCGATTTGAGACCGCCGATTCCAAGTATCCGCTCCCATCATCATTGGGTGAGCGTTTCCAACTCATCGCTGAGGCACTGCCGGTTCTCGCTCGTGCGCAGTGGTACATTGCGGTAGCCGATGCGCGTCTGTCGCTGAGTTCTGGAGCCTATGAGCAGATCATCCGTGCCTTTAGTGAGGCTGCGGGTACGCTGGCGGTCCATCTCTCGGCTGACCTTACGTGGCGCAAGCCTGCTCCCGGGATGCTGCTTGCGGCGTGTGCGGATTACCAATCGCCAGTTGCTCATACGGTTTTCGTAGGCGACGCTGACTCCGATGCCGCTGCTGCCAAGGCTGCTGGTATTGGCTTCGTGCTGGCTGCACGGTTTTTCGGATGGCCTTCCGCGGAGAATTCGTCACCGAGGGCAGCCGGATGATCGGGGGTGTTCGCCTCGTATGGGCGTGGTGAGCCACAGAATGTCCAAAATCCCTGTAAGATCGCGTGGGACCGTGTCGTGCATTCGGCAGATAGATCCGGGTCGGGACATGCCTGCGGTCCTGGACCTCGTGGAGTTGGGCTTTCGCGATGAGCTGGATCCGCAGGGATGGAAGATGCTCCATCAGATGCGGCGACTGTACCACTCGGAGCCTGTCTCGCGCGTCATCTCCAGCGCTGGCCTGGAGACAAGTGGCTTTGTGTGGGTTGAGGCAGGCAATATTGTTGGAAATCTTTCTCTTCGAAGAGCACTCGTCCGGCAGGGTCGCGGACGGCTGATCGGTAACGTCGTTGTCCATCCTGACTATCGCGATCGCGGCATTGGACGTTCTCTGATGGAGAAAGCCATTGAACGGGCGCGCCAGGAGCGCGCGGATTGGATCGGCCTGGAGGTCCGACAGGACAACGTTGTCGCCGATCACCTGTACCAACAGCTCGGTTTTCGGCCAGTTGGGTGCACCGAACATCTGATCCGCCCGGCTGATCTCCGCTGGCCAAGCTATCGCCCGCCGAGCCGGGATTGGCGGCCTTCGCGACCAAAGGACGCCGACCGCTGGAAGGCGTTGGCTACTCGTATCTACAATGCTGAACAACAGTTGGTGCTGGAGATCCGCACGAGCCAGTATGCATATGGTGGGTTGTCTCGTAGGCTGAAAGACTGGCTAAGAGGGAAGCGGGAGTGGGCCTGGGTCTACCCGTCCAATCAGGCTGAGATACACCTCGCGGCGCGCCGAGAGATGGATCGCCGCTTTCGGTTCTATGTCTGGGATATGCTGATGCGTCCGGATCTTGGCGAGGCCGGTGGAGATGAGCTCTCTGTACGGCTTCTCGCGGGTGGACGGAGGCTACCCTCTTGGCCTGTCGTTGCCGTGATCCAGGATGATCCAGTCTTGAAGCAAACGTTGCAGGCGCTGGGGTTCCGGCCCCATCGGAGGCTTCAGCAGATGATCCTCAGCTTCTGAGCCTCAGCCCTGCATCTTCGTGGCTATTGCCTGGGCGATTCTGCGCGCCTCAACCTTGATCTTATGTTCGTCGAGGGTAAGTAGCTTTCGGTTGGACATGACCTGTTTTCCATGGACAAATACATCGGTAACGTCATGTTTGTCCACCGCATAGCAAAGGTGTGAATAGACATCGTACATTGGTGTCACGTGGGCAGCGCCCAGGTCGATCACAGCGATATCAGCAAGCTTGCCGAGTTCAAGGGATCCTATGCGGTCTGCTAGTCTAAAGGCCCGGGCTCCGTTGATGGTGGCCATCGCAAAAGCTTCCTTAGCCGGCAGGATCGTAGGATCGAGATGGATGCCCTTATGCATCAGTGCTGCGGTGCGCAGTTCGCCGAACATATCAAGGTCGTTGTTGGTCGCTGCCCCGTCGGTCCCCAGCGCCACGTTAACCCCGGCATTCAACATCTCTGGAACGCGGGCCACGCCGTTGCCTAGCTTTAGGTTCGATTCGGGGCAGTGGGCAACTGAGGTGCCTGTCTCGCTCAGTAGCGCGATCTCATCGTCGCGTAGATGCACACAGTGCGCCAAGAGCGTGCGGGGTCCAAGCAGGCCCCAGGCATACAGATGCTCGATCGGGGTTTTACTGAAGCGCTCTGTGACAGTCTCAACCTCAGCCTTTGACTCCGAAGCATGGGTCATAAACAGAATATCAAGCTCCGACGCGAGGTTGACCGCAACTTCTAACATCTCATCAGTCGCGGTATAGGTCCCGTGAACCTGAATGCAGAGGTGCAGCAGCGGATTGTCGTGGTGCTCGGCGATGAACTCCCGAGCCCGCGCTTCCAGATCGCCGGTCAGCGCGCCGCCCGGCCCATCAACACCGATCATCGGCGGGCCGTTCACCAGGCGAAAGCCCGCCGCCTTTGCGGTCTCAATGTTAGTGATGTACTGCCAGTACATATCCGCGGAGCAGGTTACCCCGCCGCGTATCATCTCCACAAGGGCAAGTTGGGTCCCTACCCGAGTGTTTTCCGCCGTGGCAAAGTCGGTTTCGACCTTCCAAATGCGTTCCAACCAAGCCTCTAGCGGTTGGTCATCGGCGAGACCGCGGAAAAGCGTCATCGGCAGATGCGAATGTGCATTGATCAGGCCGGGGATGATGATCCCATCGCGAGCGTCGATCCTTCTATCGGCTTCTACCTGATGCTCGGCCTCTTCTGCTGAACCGATCCAGGCGATCTCTGATCCTCTGATCGCCAGGGCCCCGTTCTTGATTATCTCCCGTTTTGAATTCATAGTGACGAGCGTGCCGCCAATCAGGAGCATATCTGCGACAATGGGCATTGTCTCTGTCATGCGGTCTTTCCTTTGTGTGGGGATCTACCCGAAACCATCGGTTTTGTCATAGTCTACCATCTAAGGGTATGGCCCATTGATTTCAGGAAAAGAGCAGGCCGGGCGGCGATCCAGGACGTGCCTATCCCGCGACTGCCAGTTGGGAGCTATGGTAGTCTGAGTCACTACGGATGTCAAATCGTGTCACCGAACGGACGGACGCTGTTGCTTGCTGGGGCTCTGATCACCTCAATGCGCTGGTCATAATCTCGTGTTGGGCTAGAATTGCGTTAAGATGTGCAATAGTCTATAATTGGCGCTCAGATAGCATACTCGTTGGGAGGGATTCGATGAGACAAATTCGGTTGTTGGCCCTGCTGGTACTGATTCTCCTGGTGCTGGTGTCGGCTTGTGAGGCGCCGCCAGCGGAGCCGACCCCGGCTCCCGAGGTGCCTACGGCGCAGCCTGAAGAAACGGTTGATGAAGCGGTACCGGAGCCTACCGAAGCGGCAATCACGCCGGAGCCGACCCCAGTTCAGGAGCCCTTGGCCGCATTGGTTAACGGTGAGGCAATTCCTTTGGCTGAGTTCGAGCGTCAGCTGGCTCGCTATGAGACGTCGATGATCGCCTCAGGGTTGGATGCCAGCACGCCTGAAGGCGAGGCTGCTTTTGCCCAAGGTCGCCAGTGGGTTCTTGATCTGATGATCGAGCAGGCGTTGATTGAGCAGAGCGCCATCGCGGCTGGCGTCACAGTCAGCGACAGCGAGGTGGACGAGACCGTTGCTTCCATCCGTGATGAGGTGGGTGAGGAAGCCTTTAGCGACTGGCTGGATCAGGAAGGGATCGGCCTGGAGGAGATGCGGGATCAGCTGCGGTCAGATATGCTGGCGACTGCGATGGCCAATCGTATCGCCGAAGCGGTTCCCCCTCAAGCTGAACACGTCCATGCACGCCACATTGTCGTTGGTACGGAGGAAGAGGCCCGACGCATTCTGAGTCAGCTCCAGGCTGGCGGTGACTTCGCCGCTCTGGCGCGGATGCACTCTCAGGATCTCAGCACGCGCGATTTGGGTGGCGACCTGGGCGTTTTCCCTTTGGGTGTGCTGACTTCTGAGGAGGTTGAAGTAGCCGTATTCGCGCTGCAGCCGGGCCAGATCGGCGATGTGGTGGAGAGCGAGTTGGGCTATCATGTTGTCCAAGTTGTGGAGCGCTTTCCTGATCGGCCTGTTGAGGAGGAGAACCTGCGACTGTTACGCGATCAGGCTGTGCGGGATTGGCTGGAACAGCTCAGGGCCACGGCAGAGATTCAGGTATTTGTGACCCCCTAGAGCTCGTAACCGTTAGGAGGTTACCATGGGGCAGCGGGATCGGGTGTTCAATCTATTGAGCCTGGTGGTACTGGCATTGACTGGGATCACGTTTCTCTGCTATGTGACTATTGCGATCAATCCTCACCTGCCCTATAATCCCTTCCCACCGCGGACTCAGGACCTCGCGGCCGAGTCGCTACCATCAACGGCGACGCCGACGCGGATCCTGGCGGCAACCTGGACGCCAACCGTGACGCCGACGGTGACCCCAACCCCCCCGCCCAGCTTTACGCCGACGGTGACGCCGACGCCGGCACCCACCGATCTGGCTCCGACGCCCACGCCCACGCCGACGGAGACATCTGCGCCCCCAACGCCGCGCGTGACCCGCTCTCCCTATCCTTTCACCTACGAGATCTTCTACGAGACACCTCTGTATGGTTGTGCCTGGATGGGAGTCGCCGGGACGGTGCAAGACATCGACGGAAACCCGCTGACGGGATTTCCCATTCATGTCTGGGGAGGTGGCATCGATACCGTCGTCTATTCTGGTGACAAGCAGCTGTACGGCGATTCGGGCTGGGAGCAGTTCTTCAACTCCGCACCTATGGAGGCGAGGGGCATCTTTCGCGTTCAGATCCACGCCCGGGACAACCCCAACCATCCACCGGTATCCCAGGAGATCGTGCTCAACTTCCCGGGTTATTGCTCGGGCTCTATGGCGCGGATAGTCTTCACCAAGAATCACTAGGGAATCTCCGCGCTATGGGCAACCTTTACGTGGTGGGCACCCCAATCGGAAATCTGGAAGACATCACGCTGCGGGCTCTGCGAATCCTCAAGGAGGTGCGACTGATCGCTGCTGAGGATACCCGTAAAGCCGGCGTGCTCCTGAGTCACTATCAGATCACAACGCCCGTCACTGCTTACTTTGAGGCGATCGAGCGTAAGAAGGCATCCAGCATCCTGGAGACGTTGGACGAGGGCGATGTTGCGCTCATCTCTGAGGCGGGGATGCCAGGCGTCTCGGATCCAGGCTATCCGTTGATTGTGGCGGCCATAGAACGCGGTATCCCTGTTGTGCCCGTGCCCGGACCTTCGGCGCACACGACAGCGCTGGTCGTCTCAGGTCTGCCCACGGATCGCTTTGTCTTTGTTGGATTCCTCCCCCGCAAGAACCCGGAGCCCGTGCTCAGAGAGCTGGTGTCCAGCACAGCTACGCTGATCTTGTATGAGGCACCCCATCGGCTGGAGCATACCCTTCGCGCGATGCACGATGTCTTCGGAGACCGTCCGATAGCGCTTTGTCGGGAGTTGACCAAACTCTATGAAGAAGTCTGGCGCGGGGAGCTCGAAGGGGCACTGAGCTGGGTTGCGGCACATCCTCCGCGAGGAGAGTACACGTTGGTGGTCGGTGGCGCCTCCGATGCGTCGGTGCGCTGGAGCGAGGCACAGGTGCGTGACGCCTTCAGCGCGCATATGGCCGATGGATTGTCTCGTTCCCAGGCCGCACGCGAGGTGGCGCGCCGGTCCGGGTGGCGCCGACGGAGAGTCTACGAGTTATCGGTCGACGAGGCGTGACGACTCAACCAGGCTCGCGCCGTGGCCTCATCCCTGTGCATCTGTTTTATCAGGTCCCCCGCTGAGGCAAAGCGGAGTTCAGGGCGCAATCGTTTGAGAAAAGTTAGGTTCATCGAAGCACCATAGATGTCGTTGCAGAAGTCCAAGAGGTGAGCCTCAACGCTGGGCGGATGACCGTTGAAGGTGGGACGCGTCCCAACGTTGGTGATGGCAGCGTAAGATCGTGTGTTTAGCGTTGCACGGCATACGTAGACGCCATTCGCCGGTATCAGGCGATCCTCCGCGATCTCCAGATTAGCAGTGGGGAATCCCAGCTTGCGGCCCCGTTTGGCCCCGTGGATAACCACGCCGGAGATGCGATAGGCATAGCCCAAGCACCCGTTTGCTTCCTGGATATGACCAGTCTTGAGGGCGCGGCGAATCCGGCTGCTGCGTACCGGCTTGCCGTCCCACAGGACTGTCCGGCGGAGTACACGGACCTCGAATCCCAGTCGCGCCCCAGAATCTTTGAGGAACGGGATGTCCCCCTGGCGATCGCTTCCCAGGGTGAAGTCGGGCCCAACCCACAGGCTGCTTAGCGCGAGATGCTGCACCATTTGTCTTACAAAGGTCGCGGCTGACGTGGCCATCAAGGCCTGATCGAAGCTGAGGAGAACGATTCCAGCGACGTCCAAGGCCCTGATGCGAGCGATACGCTCCTCTACGGTTGAGAGTAACGTGTAGGAGCCCGCTCCCAGGACCTGACCCGGCAAAGGATCAAAGGTGATAACCAGCGGCTGCACCTCTTGTTGTCGAGCATGGGTTACCATGCCGCTGATGAGCGCCTTGTGCCCCCGATGTACGCCGTCGAAAGCACCGATGGTCACAGCGGTGGCTCGGTCAAGGTTGCATTGTGTTATGTCGTGTGCTATCCACATAGGCTTCAACCCCTAATTATACACCAGTTGGGAGAAGGAATAGCGCAGCAATTCGAGACCGTTTTCATCTGGGGACAACCTCCGGAGGATCAGGGAAGAGTGGCACCTTGCTGTGTTGGCGCAGGTAGCGGGCGATCGGCACCTGGGAGAGGTCATAGCCCGCCAACTCCAGGGGGCAGCGCCCG
>PWVB01000080.1 GCA_003562365.1 Anaerolineae bacterium | reverse complement strand
CCGCAGAGATTCCCTTGTGATGCAAACCCCATCACTGTTGGTTGTGATTGTCGGCGCGATTTGTCGTATGTCAACCGAACCTCGCCGTCGATGAATTTCCCGACCGGCGGTGGGTGCGGTGGCTGGAATGCACCCTATCGTGGGGTTGGGCTCATCGAGCACGTCCCGTCGCAAGCGCGTTCGTGCCTACCGCGACAACAGTGTGATGACCAAGACAATGATGGCAATGCCCAGCGACGACCAATCGATCAGCTTCCACCGCGGTTCTCCCTTGAACATGGCTTCCTCCTGTGATGATAGAATATACGTTCTGCTTCATAGTATATCAGAACATACGTTCTTTTACCAGGCCTAGTTTGTGGAGCTCTGGGCACCGTGTGTCCGCGCAGCGAAAATGTCATCATAGGTTACAGACGCCTGCTCTGCATCTCGTGACCACGACCCGGCGTCTTCGCTTCGCGCCCACTCTTTCGGCCATTGGCTGCTACAGCGTGACCGCTGGATCCAGTTGCTGGCTTCAACGCAAGTCTGTGGCGCCTTCAGCGCCTCGCTTGAGCCATTCACCTTTTGGGACTATGATAGGTGTAGGTTGATGATCAAGCGGGCTTATCCAACAGGAGGTGTAGGATGGCTATGATATTGGATGAGATTCGAGATCTGTTAGGCGACGAGGCCGATTCCCTGCTAACCCACCGGTGCGAGACGGTTCTCAAGGAGCAACTGCATCTGCCCGGGCCCGACTTCGTCGATCGCGTGATGGCACTGAGCGACCGGCCGACGCCGGTGCTGCGCAGCCTGCAGGCGCTCTTCGACCACGGCCGCTTGAGTAGGACCGGCTATCTCTCGATCTTGCCCGTTGATCAGGGCATCGAGCACTCCGCGGGCGCTTCCTTTGCGCCGAACCCCATCTACTTCGATCCGGTAGCGATCGTGGAGCTTGCCATTGCCGGCGGGTGCAACGCCGTCGCGTCAACGCTCGGTGTGTTGGGTGCGGTGGCGAGACAGTACGCACATAAGATACCGTTCGTCGTCAAGTTCAACCACAACGAACTGCTCACCTATCCGAATCGCTTCGATCAAATCATCTTCGCCCAAGTCGAGCAAGCCTTCGACCTGGGTGCCGTTGCCGTTGGCGCGACGATCTACTACGGTTCGGAGGAGTCCGGACGACAGATTGTGGAGGTGAGCAAGGCCTTTCACCGCGCCCACCAGCTGGGGATGGTGACCATTCTCTGGTGCTATCTGCGGAACAGCGCGTTCAAGCGTGACGGCAAGGATTACGCCGTGAGCGCTGACCTGACCGGGCAGGCCAACCACCTCGGTGTGACGATCGAGGCCGACATTATCAAGCAAAAGCAGCCCGAGCTTAACGGCGGCTACACTGCGATGAACATAGGTGAGTCGAGCTATGGGAAGATCGATGAGCGCGT
Organism: Anaerolineae bacterium; assembly: GCA_003562365.1. Classification (GTDB taxonomy): domain Bacteria; phylum Chloroflexota; class Anaerolineae; order B4-G1; family SLSP01; genus PWVB01. The sequence continues at coordinate 1,331 of PWVB01000080.1, read as the reverse complement.
CTACACGGAGTTGACCACCGACCACCCCATTGACCTCTGTCGGTATCAGGTCGTCAACTGCTATATGGGGCGTGCTGGGCTGATTAACTCTGGCGGCTCCTCAGGCAGGAACGACCTGGCTCAGGCTGCCCGGACCGCGGTCATCAACAAGCGTGCCGGAGGCACGGGCTTGATCAGCGGGCGCAAGGCTTTCCAGAAGCCTATGGCTCAGGGTGTTGAGGTGCTGAACGCTATCCAGGATGTCTACCTCTGTGACGGGGTGACGATCGCCTAAGCTCAGCCTGCGGCTCTATCCATTGGTCCGTGAGCCCCCTCCATTTTTTTGGCTTCTGTGGAGAGGATGATCTTTGGGCTATGGAGCTCCTGACCGAGCAGACCGATGCTCTCTTCGCTCATCGGAGTGATTCTCTACCGGCGTCCTGTTCTATTGAGTGGGCGAGCGGCCTCTGGAAACACGTACAAAGCTACAGCCGCGCTGTCGCGACTGTCCGGTAGAAGGTGAGCGACGTATTGGCGTGCGCCTGTAGGTGCTGTCGATGACGGCTTTGGTGGCATCGGCACTGAAGCCGGCGGGGCACTCCTTCGCCGCTGCCGACTTTTTTGCGCCGTTGCTTGACTTGGGCTTGAAGGCGTCAGCTGATAAGGAGGTGCGTATGCCATTTCAGCCGCAGCGGTTTGAGCGTGCAGTTCTGGCGGTCACGGGCCAGCCGTTGTCGGCGATCCTGGAGAGTCGCTGCTCGGCATATGCAGCGGCGAAGACGCCGCCCCAGAAGGCGCAGTGTGTGCGGGAACTAATGGCAGCGCTGGACGCCGAGATGGACGCCGAGACGGGGCAAGAGGTGATGGCTCGCTGCGCCTGCATCGGGCCAGGCGTGATCGACAGGGCGCTGGCTATCCAGCAGGAAGCCAGCGATCTGGACGACCTGCTGGTGCAGCTAAATGCCGTACACATAGGCGGCGGCCAACTGCGTCTGGAGGATGACACGATTCACGCCACCTACGAGCACTGCTATTGCGGCTCTGTGAATCGAACCAGAACGCCGATCCCGGGTCCCTATTGTGCCTGCTCCTGTGGCTGGTATGCGCGACTTTTCGAAGCGCTGTTAGGGCGCCCGGTGGAGGTTGAACTGCTGAGCTCGATAATTCAGGGCGATCCACAGTGCCGATTTGCCATCCGCATCGGATGACGGCGGTCAGATGGATAGAGCCCCAGGATTTGCAGTCTTTGCACTTTTGCCCTACCATCGAGATGTAGAAAAAAACGGCGGATGAACCGCCGAACTCAGGGAACACTAAACTAGCAAAGGAGCATGCAGCATGCGTAAAGAGAT
>PWVB01000251.1 GCA_003562365.1 Anaerolineae bacterium | reverse complement strand
GGAAGCAACCTTCATTGATGCCCTGGCTGCTGTCCGCCGCGACCTCTGGCGCGGTGTCAAATACAGCACATCCGCCCACGAGGCTGACATGTGCCTAATTCCACACGCCGCCCTGTCGTCCTTGCTAGAAGCGGCCTGCTACTCAACCTAAATGGCCAAAGTCCAGCTGAAGGTCTATAGGTCGTATCTGTCACTGGCTCGTAAATACCTATGGAGAAGCCTCGCGTGGCGAAGAGCTTGCTGGAACTGCTATTGTAGCCCCCAACAGCGGCCATCACCGCGTCGCAGTCGCGTGCTGCAAACTGGGCCAGCGCGCCCTCGACCAGGGCCTGTCCGACACCTATGCCGCGCATCTCCGGATCGGTGAAGATCCAAGCGATGTAGTCGATGCGGTGATTGCTCTTGCAGTGTCTTCCAGCGCGCCGTCTGTACAGCCTGGAAAGCGTCACTATCTCCAGATCCATACCAGATCCATAGCACCCACGACCTGTCCTACGTAGTCTGCCACAAGGACGTCGTCGCCACATAGAGAAGACTAGCCAGGCCGACGGCGGGAAGGCCAGCCGCATCATACGGTGGGTTGCAGCCTTTTCACTGTCACGGATCGGTCGCGCCCTGAGTCGGATGGGAAGTTTAGTTCTAGGCCTGATTAAGGCGCACCATCTATCACCGCGGCGCTAGCGCTTATCGTCGTAGTTGATGATGTTGTCGTGAATGGCATTATCGCCGATGTCAGGGTTGGCCGTGACCACTATGTAAAGGCCCAGGCGATTACCGCCGACGCTGTTGCCGTGCGCGCTGCCGCGGGCCTCGCCAAAGAAGGCCAGGCCCGCATCGCCGTTGTCGTTGATCCAATTTTGCTCGATAGTCGGCGCAGCCTGGGCGTTAACACTTATGCCGTGGTTCACGTTGAAGCGCAACACGTTCTGTCGCGCAATCCCGCTACTGGTGCCGAAGTAGGCGATGCCGCTCTCGAGGTTCGCTTCGCTGGTGTTGCCCTCCAGGATCGGCCGCGCTTCCTCTCGCACGATGATTCCTGCTAGGTGGTTGCCGTAGCAGACGTTCTCCCGGACTATGGGAGTGGCGCTGCCCGAGATGCGGATCCCTGCATTCAGATTGTCGCTGCAAGCGTTGGCCTCCAGTGTCGGCGTCGTGTTGCCATAGAGGTCGAAGCCGTGCATGCCGTTCCGGATTGCGGCGTTGTCTTTTGCGGTGCCCTCGGCGTCTTCGAAGTAGGCAAAGCCGTTCTCTGTGTTGCCTTCGGCGATGTTGCCTAGAAGCAGGGGCGCCGCGGCATTAGTCACGATGATGCCTGAGAGGCCGTTGTTGGACGCCAGGTTGTCCCGTACGCTGGCACGGCTGCTGCCGCTGAACCGAAGCCCGGCCTCGGCGTTGTCGCTGGCTTCGTTCTGCTCTATAGTTGGGGATGCTTGGTCCGTCGCGCTGATGCCGTGCAGGCCGTTATCTCGGCTCAGATTGCCCCTGGCCTCGCCACCCGCTGTCCCAAAGTAGGCTAGGCCTGAGCGGCTGTTCTCCTGCAGAAGGTTTTCGATGAGGGTGGGATGTGCGCTGTCGGCGATGGCTATGCCGACGAAACCGTTGTGCTCGCTGACATTGGCGCGGACCATCCCGCCGCTGCTGTCGCGATAGTGGAGTCCTGCATACCCGTTATCGCGGACCACGTTGCCGTCCAAGGTCGCAAGCGCCTGTGCTTCAACCCTGATCCCGTCCAGGCTGTTGGCATAAGCCGTGCTTCCGCTAACGCTGGCTTGGGCATTGCCACGGATACGCAGCCCGGCACGCGGTATTCCCCCCTCGACGTGCACGGCGCCGGTGAATCCACAATCCTTGATCGCTACTACGCCGCCCTCGACCAATAGGCCATCCGCATCCATCGAGCCCTCATAGCGCACAGTCAGATCGCGAAGTGTCAGGTCCCCGCCCTCCGTGACACGCAGTACGTATCCGCCGTAGGTGCTCACGATCTCAGTCTGAGTTGCGCCAGCACCGACAATAGTCAGCGCTCGCCCGATGTCCAGCGGTAGGAGCAGGCGGAAGGTGCCAGGTCCTAACACCAACGTCGATCCTGCCGGTGTTTGGGCGAAAGCAGTGCTCAGCGAGTCGTACTGTCCGCTGCCGTCTGTCGCTACGGTGACGGTAATCGGATCAGCTACGCTTGTGAGACTAGTCCCGGGGATAGGGGATGGCACAGCGGTTTCCTCTAGGACGGTCACGACATCGGTAACTGCTACGTCGGGGGTAGCCGGAACACGCATCAACTGCCCGGGTAGTGCACAGGCTACGGACAGCATCAGAAACAGGCCGGCAATCCACCACCGCCGTTCTGATAACCTACCTGAAGGACTGTACATTGGATTCTCTCCGGGACTCTGCATTGGGTATTTATAGTCTTTGTTCACCAATCTGGCAAGTTTGGTAGCACCACACTTAACCAAGGTCAGGTAAGCCACTCAGCTTGGAGGGCCGGGGGGGGTCTGAGGTTACCCCCAGAATATGTACCACTTGGAGCTGTGTTTATTGTGACCCTCTGACCACCGCGACGGGCCCCTAAGAGCCTGACGTCCTCGCTTCTATATTTCTCCCTCCGTCAGTTCGTCTGGATAAACGTCAACGGCGGTAAGTCGTTCAACGAAGAGTGCCTCCGCACCTCATTGTAGTACGACATTCTCTCGTCCACAACCGAGATCAACTCACCCAGACTCTGCGCTTCCAGGAACAAGGATTGCCCTTCGGTTTTGAAG
>PWVB01000178.1 GCA_003562365.1 Anaerolineae bacterium | reverse complement strand
AGCTACTGGCGAAGAAGGATTGATCAGATTCTACCGCTAGTAGATCAAGCTTTTATACAGGAAGTGAGTGATCCTCTGGACGTTGGGGAGCTTGATGATATATGCGATAGACACTCTGATAACCCCTGGAGCGGATACATCGAGTTGTTACCCGACAAGAGAAAATGTACTAGGACCTACATGTATGGCTTGAGGGACGCACTGATCGACGCCGAGATCACTAGAAAATACGGCAACGCGGGATTCAAAATATCAATTGACAATGATCTTAAGCTGCACGTAAAGCGGCTTAGCGACCCGACAACTGTCAGGTCAATGCCTCAGTTGGCTTATCCCTTCTCTCAGATCTTCACCAATCGCGGCGAGGCAGAGTGGGCCCTTGACTTCTTGCGGCAGACACTCTTAGGCCTGGCAGTGTCAGGGCCAGATGACCCCATGTTTGCCTGTACTGTGCGGTATGGTGGCCGCGTGCTTCGGCTCAACTATGGTAATTGGGCATTCGTTCAGTTCTATGCCCCGGGCTACAGAGAACACAGGTGCGGCATCTCCCTGATTGATGAACTTGCGCCTGCAGGTGGTGAGCACACCACTTGGGGGCCGTTCAACACTGACGATGATAGCACGGTGGTTCGCGTTTACGAGATGCCGATCGAGCAGGTTCGTGACATGGACGCTACGTTGCAGCACGCATACAAACAGACCTTGGCATATACTGCTGATCGGTTCAGTCATTGGTCCCGGACCAACCTGGGACGCTACAATGTGACCGAAATCGCTTATGCTGTGTTCGATCCAGAACGTCGGGCTCGTCTTCTTACCAATGGGTTACGCCAAGATAGCTCCGACCAAATCGCCCAGATCTGGTGGGTGAATCAAGGGAAGTCATTCGATGCTGCCCGCGCCGGAGAATACATCTGGGCACCGCTTGAGTCGAAGGCAGGGTCCAGCTTTTACTATTGGGATAACCTTGAGGATGTCCAAGAAGGTGACATTGTCTTGCACTACGCCAACACAGCGATCCGCGCGGTGAGCAGGATCACCCATCCAGCTGTCATGTCGGATCTGCCAGATGGCAGCCGCGAAGGTGACTGGGAGAAGGAAGGTCGTCTCGTCAAGTGCGCCTATCAGGATCTTGAGCCACCAGTGCCTGCCAATGAATTCCTTGAAGTACTACACAGGGTAGATATAGAACGCGGTCCGCTGGGCACGGACGGCAGAGTCAAGCAGGGATATCTATTTGAGTTGGGAGAGGAAGGACTTAGCGCCATCATTCTGGCTAACCCCAGCGCGGGATGGCCCCCGTATGTCCTAGATATAGTTGATCTAGAGTCACAGGATGCTCGTTCAACCAGGCCAATCTACAGCTTAGCAGAATGTGCCGCCGATACTGGCTTCGATGAGACTGAGCTGGCTCGCTGGGTCCGCGCCCTCGAGCGAAAGAAGCAAGCCATCCTGTATGGTCCACCTGGAACGGGAAAAACCTATCTAGCGGAGCGTCTAGCGAAGCACCTGGTCGGCGGCAGCGATGGTTTCTTCGAAGTGGTGCAGTTCCATCCTGGCTACGCCTATGAGGACTTCATCCAGGGACTTCGCCCAGACGCCGACGCGGAGGGTGGCTTGCGCTTCGATCGTACGCCCGGTCGATTTCTGGACTTCTGTCGCAAAGCACGCGCTTGTGACGGCCGCTGTGTGCTGATCATTGATGAGATTAACCGTGCCAACCTCTCCCGCGTCTTCGGTGAGCTGATGTACCTGCTGGAATACCGCGACCGTGATGTTCCTCTAGCCGCTGGTGGTCGATTGCGCATCCCTCTGAATGTGCGTCTTATCGGCACAATGAACACTGCTGACCGTTCAATCGCGTTGGTAGATCACGCATTGCGCCGTCGTTTTGCTTTCCTACCTCTGTATCCTGACTACGATGTCCTACGACACTACCATGCAAGCCATCAGACGGGATGCGATGTGGAGACCCTCATCGAGGTACTCAGACGGCTTAACCACGAGATCGGCGACCGACACTATGCTTTGGGAATCACCTTCTTCTTGCTCCCCGATCTACCTCAGCATATTGAAGACATTTGGCGTATGGAGATCGAGCCCTATCTGGAAGAGTACTTCTTTGACCAGCCGGATAAAGTCGAGGAGTTTCGTTGGGCCAGAGTCAGTGAGAGCATATCATTGTGAAATCCGTGCAGGACAGAACGACCTTACCCTTAACCGAGTATATCAGCAGCAAGTTCGCCCGCGAGGAGATCCCAGCGGCCCTTGGCGAAGCCTTGTGGCGCAACTACGGCAACCAGGTTGCCGTTGAGTTCCCTTCACCCAAGACTAATCACCAGTGGGCATTGACAGCACAGGGTTGGGTTGGCTACATTCCACTTGCCCCTGAGCTCGGCTTCTCCTTGCAGCCCAAGGTGTGGTTGGGGAATCTCTTTCGTATGCTCGAGTACGCCTACCGACTACGGAGCTTCCGCTTTCTGGATGACTTGGTAGACTGTCAGTCTTTGGAGGAGTTCTATGAGCGCCTAGCGAGCATTTTGGCTAAACGCGTCCTCGATCGCGCCCGCAAAGGATTCTACCGCGCCTATCTGGCAGATACCAAGCGGCTTACCTACGTACGTGGGCGCCTTGATGTACGCTACGTGATGCAAAAGCCGTGGAGCACGAAGCTTCGCTGCCATTACGAGGAGCACACAGCCGACGTTGAGGAGAACCAGATCCTGGTCTGGACCCTTAATCGAATTGCCCGGAGCCAGATGCGT
>PWVB01000006.1 GCA_003562365.1 Anaerolineae bacterium | reverse complement strand
ATAGATTTTCTCGCCGTCTACGCTTGCATAGTCTTTGGTCACTTCCAAAACCTCGATTTTTCATCTCCAAGGATAACACAGAATTAGAGTTTTGTCAAATGCGTTGACGCAGTCTGCCACTATTTGGCAAGGTTTTTGTTAGCAGTTGTTACCTCCTTCGAAACACCACGTCATAATGGCCATTGTACCCCAATGAGACGAATTCGCCATAGCGCGTATTCACCAGTGTAAAATGTTACCGAAATGGTATCGTTCCTCAAATTGATAAAAGGGCCGCCGGCTTGGCAGCTGCGAGAGCAGGGCCATACAGATTCTCGCAGGATTGGAGGCCAACATAGCGCAGCAACTCGGGCGAGGTTGGAGCGAAGCGGTCAAGAAACGTGCCTACGTCTCGCCAGAGCCCGTGCCATCGATCTGCGCAACGATGGAAGTGTAACACAGCTTCCTTCAACCAGCGCCATAGCGTTTCAGCCGGATGGGTCCAGGGCACATACGTAGGCCGTTGCACCTACTCAATGGGCAGATCCAAGTGCCGTGCTCGCGGACTCGGCTCCGTAGGCCAATGGGAGGGCACGTGAACGGGCCACTTCAAGGGCTGCGGTCGCAAAGCGGCCAGCACATCCCCCGTTTGCAACGGATGTCGAAGGACTCCAACAGCTGCCAAATCTCAGCCAGCGCACACACTTTGAGCCAGTCACATGCTTGTCGCAAACCGGATAAGCGCCACCGACTACGCTCCCCGCCGCTTTGCTGGGAAGCACGCCGAATGAGATGCAGCAGCTCTGCGCGAGCCGAGGCTTCCTCTGCGTGCGTGTCGGCATAGGCCGGCTTACGACCGGGTCCGGGTCGGATAAACAGCCCATTGAAGCCTTCGACCTGATAGCGCGTGATCCACATATACACGGCGTCAGGCTCTCACGAATCCAGCAGGCCCTGGAACGCTACCTGGCGCTCTGGCCACGCAGCGTCGATCCTCAGCAGCGCGCTCCTCCGACGTTAGATTAAGTTACAGTCGCTTTGGCACATCGACCACCTCCTAGAATCAATGATACCAAAGCGCCCACGACTCGATTGTTTTCCTAAACTTCACTAGAGGGGAGAGTCATCACAGACTACTCGATCAACTCAGGGTGTGGAAGATCAACGGCGCTCACGGGGAGGACTGTAATGTCCCAGTCACAAGGAAGAACACCGCACCAAGCACATCGCCGTGATATGAGAGTCTCTCCCAATGTATCGCGGAGCGTGTTTATGGTGTCAGTTTGCAGCTTGGCAACTTAGACAGACCCGAATCTACTGACTCTCCACGTATACTGCCGGAACTGCTGCCGTGAGGTAAATTCCATTGCTGGGATGATAGAAGGCCTGCCCGGCGGCATAGGCAGCAGCTGCGTCGATCCGCAGAATCACCGGGGTGGCGGTGTGGCGCAACGCGATGCTGCGTGCTATGTCGGAACTTGCGGCGAGATGGACGTAGTGGCGCTGCATCGGCCGAATACCCTCCCGCAGGATCGCCTCCAAGGCCTCCGGTGCAGTGCCGTGGTAGAGTATCTCTGGAGGTGCAACGGGCTCGTAGTCGGGACGGACCACCGTGTGACCGTAGAGGGCCCGGATGCGCAGGGCACCGAACTCGTCCTTCACAACTTCAAAGCGCCGTCGTCCGGGTAGGTTCAGCACAGTGTCAAGGTCATCGTGAGTTACCCAGCGGAAGTTCGGCAGCGACTGGACCACCTTCATCACATCTGCAAAGTCAGCATACCCCTGCGGATCGAGACGAATCGGAAAACGCGCCGGTCGATGCCTCAACAACAAGGCTAGGAACTTGCTGAGCTTGCGCAACCGGAGCTCACGACGCCGGCAGTCGCTCACGATGAGCTCTCCGATACAGTCGCTGTCGGCGCCACCCGCCATAGATTAGCCCGAATTTGATCACGCTCCCGCTTGGGCAAGGTGGCCAAAAACGTCTCGATCCGGCTGCGGCGACTCGTTCCATCCCGTGGACAGGTCAGGTTCGGTGGGAAGCGCCAGCTGCGGGCTCGGGCGTAGCGCTTGATGTCGACCTCACTAAGCAGAATGAGGGGACGGATGATAACCAGCCGCCCACCGAAAAAGCTAAGACGTGGGGCCAACGTCTCGAGCTGACCTTTGTACATCAAGCTCAGGAGCGTCGTTACTGCGGCGTCATCAGCATGGTGTCCGAAGGCCACTTTATTGCAGCCCAACGCATCAGCCTCGAGAAACAAGGCCTTGCGCCGATTCCACGCACAGCGGAAGCAGTCCATAGGTAGAGCCTCTCCCTCAGGGACCCGCAGAGGTATCACATGATACTCGCCGCCGAGCCCACCGAGCCACGGTTGAATCAACCGCTTCTGATCCGGTAAACCGACGGAGGCGCCGTCTACGTGGATGGCCACAACCTCGTAGTCGCCGGGGATGTCGACGCCACGGCACAGCAGGTCGAGGAGCGTCCGGCTGTCCTTGCCACCGGAAACGCCGACGGCAATCCTATCACCATCTCTGATGAGACCGAACTCGCGCACGGCGCGATTCACCCCCTTGAGCAGGAAATGTGCAATAGTCTCAGGGGCTGTCATAAAAGGCTACACCTCAGCGCGTCAGCGCAACGCTCGTCGCCGGCGGACGTCACGCCTCCAGTCGCTGAGCGTATTGCTTGGCATAGTAAGTCTGGTAGAGCTCCCCGCTTTTGATAGGACGCCACCAGGCCTCATTCTGAGCATACCAGCGCGCCGTCTTCTCAATTGCCACATCGCAAGCATAAGCGTTGTCCCAGCCCAAAGCCCGCAGTTTGCTGACGTCCAAGGCATAGCGGCGGTCGTGCCCCGGGCGGTCCTCGACATAGCGGATCAGGCTTTCAGGCTTGCCCAGTGTGGCTAGCAGGATCTTGGTCATAGCGATGTTAGTCATCTCCGAACCTGTACCCACGTTATAGATCTCGCCTAACCCGCCCTTATGAAGCACCGCATCAATACCGGTGCAGTGATCCAAAACGTGCTGGTAATCGCGCATCTGCTGACCGTCACCGTAGACAGGTAAGGGCGCATCGTCGATAGCGTTTGTCGCGAAAAGCGCAACGACCTTCTCGGGATACTGATAAGGGCCGATGTTGTTGGATCCACGCGTGATCGTCACTGGCAGTCCCCAAGACTCGTGGTAGGCCAGAACCATCAGATCGCCGCTGGCTTTGCTGGCAGCATAAGGGCTCCGCGGGGCTAGAGGGTCATCTTCTCGGGAGTGACCCTCCAGTACCTGACCATATACCTCATCCGTGCTGATCTGATGATATCGCTCCAGATCGAACTCACGCGCTGCCTCCAGAAGCACATAGGTGCCATAGACATCGGTCTGAATGAAAGATCCCGGCGCCATCAGAGAGCGGTCTACATGCGTTTCCGCCGCAAAGTTGATAATGGTGTCGATCTGATGCGTTCGGATGGTCTCCTCAACCAGATCCTTGTCACAGATATCGCCTTTGACGAAGACGTAGCGGTCCGCGTAAGACTTGGCGACATCCTCCAGATTCTCCAACCGACCGGCATAGGTGAGCTTGTCGTAGACAAGCAAAACATACTCAGGGTATGCGTGGAGCATGTAGCGAACGAAGTTCGAACCAATGAAGCCGGCACCGCCCGTCACCATGATATGTCGCATCGCGACCTCCTCTCTATAGGACTCGTGCCCAGGCCCCTTGTCACCTGCATTCTAGCATAGAAGGAGCGCTTGGCGAAAGGAACGTCGGGTTCCAATGGCAAAGCGCCGGCTGGGAAACAGGTACGTACTTGGGTTTGCGGACCCAAGAGGCTTCGACCTCGTAGGCAACAGCTGGCGGCATGAGTCACTCGGCTATCTGGCAGGCCGCTACGCACGTGATGCTGGGTGCAATGCGCTATCAAAAAGGGTATTCGAGACGTCAGCTGAAGCCCTTGAGCGCCCCCGCAGTGCTCGGACATCTGATCTTCAGCCACTCAGAGCCTACAGAAAGATCAGTATGGGCTCATTTTGGCCAGATTGAGTGTTACGCGCACTGAATATTGCGATTAATGCAGCAATGATGGGCAGAGAAGCATCCCCTTTCAAAATGTCTGCGCGGGGCGTTCACGCATTGACTAAGCTGATCACTCCGGTAGAATATATCGGATATGAACTATCGTATTGACGCACCGCTAATCGTCCAGGGGGACAGAACCGTGCTCCTGGAAGTAAACAGTGCCGACTATGAGGCCGCACGGGACCATTTGGCCCGCTTTGCTGAGCTGGAGAAGAGCCCTGAGTACATCCACACATACCGGATCTCATCTCTATCCCTTTGGAATGCCGCAGCTGCCGGCCTGAGCGCTGAGGAGATCATCGAAGGCCTCGAAAACTTCGCCAAGTATCCGCTGCCTGACAACGTAGTCTTTGAGATCCGCGATACTGTGGCTCGCCACGGCCGCGTTCGGCTCTCCCACGACCCCTACGACGAAACTCGGCTGCGGCTGATGTCCGATGAACCGCTGCTACTGGCCGAGTTGGAGCGCAACCGCCATCTCAAACCCTTCCTGCTCAATCGAGTCGGCCCGCACACATTGCAGGTGCCAGCATCCCGGCGTGGTCATGTCAAACAGGCACTGGTCAAAGCTGGATTCCCAGCCGAGGATCTCGTCGGCTATGTCATCGGCGCGCCCCTGCCCTTCGAGCTACGCGAGACCCTACGAGACAACGGTCGTTTTGTTGTGCGCGGCTATCAGCGTGATGCGGCGGAGATCTTCTGGGCCAACGGCTCGGACGCTGGCGGCGCAGGGGTGATCGTATTGCCCTGCGGCGCCGGAAAGACCATTGTCGGTATGGCGGTGATGGAGAAAATCCAGATGCATACCTTGATCCTCACACCCAGCACGGTGGCCGCCCGTCAGTGGCGTGAGGAGCTGATCGACAAGACGTCCATCCCCGGGGAGATGATTGGAGAGTACACCGGCCAGCGCAAGGAGATTCGACCGGTCACCGTCACGACTTACCAAATTATGACCCACCGCAAGCGCGGAACAAAGAATGCGGAGCGCCGCCCCCTAGAGGAACAATATCCGCACTTCGCGCTTTTCAACGAAGGGGATTGGGGCCTCATTATCTACGACGAGGTCCATTTGCTACCCGCTCCCGTCTTCCGAATCACGGCTGAGCTTCAAGCCCGTCGGCGACTGGGACTGACCGCCACCCTAGTCCGCGAGGATGAGCGTGAAGAAGATGTCTTTTCGTTGATCGGACCCAAAAAATACGACGTGCCGTGGCACGACCTCGAACGGCAAGGCTGGATCGCCCCGGCTATATGTTACGAGATCCGCGTCCCGCTACCGGAGGCTGAGCGGCTCGATTACATCATGGCCGAACAGCGCCAGAAGTATCGTGTGGCGGCCGATAACTCTACGAAGTTAGATATCCTCGACCGCCTGCTCAACTACCATAAGGGGGAACGGGTCCTCATCATTGGTATGTATCTCGATCGGCTGGAACGGATCGCGGAACACTATGGCTATCCGCTTATCACCGGTAAGACTAAAGTCGCCGACCGTGAAGCGCTTTACGAGAGGTTCCGCACGGGCGAGGTCACCACATTAGTCGTATCGAAAGTCGCTAACTTCTCCATTGACCTCCCCGATGCCAGCGTAGCCATCCAGATCTCGGGTACCTTTGGCTCGCGCCAGGAGGAGGCACAGCGCTTGGGCCGCATTCTGCGTCCCAAATCCGACGGTCGACAGGCCTTCTTCTACAGCATCGTGACCAAAGAAACCGTCGACCAAGACTACAGTGCCAATCGTCAGAGGTTCCTGACCGAACAGGGCTATCGGTATTTGATACTCTATGGCGATGAAATTCCTGCCGCACTGGCGCACACTCAGCAGAGATCCTGACCCGATTCTGCAAGCTTCATAGATTGCTATGACCGCCAGATCCAAGCCAACCAGCCCCCAAGACCTTCGGACCATCCTTAAGTCCGAATTGGGGTATGAGTGGGAGAAGCCCACATCTCCAACCGCTCCACAACACGTCGCCTTCTGGCAACTGGCACCATTGGACTCCATCAAGGCTATGACCGATGAACTAGTGGAGATCGAATGGCGCATCGCGCATCTACGCTCACACATTGAGACCTTGGGACTGCGACCCAAAGGTCGAACGCGCCAAAGCCTGGCCGAGCAGTTATCAGCCGCTTTTCTGAATCCGGCGCGTATGGCCAAAGCCGTGTCTCAACTTGGCGAAGAAGAGCGCCGGTATTATGCCTACATCCTGCTGCAATCCAGTCTGCGAAGTTGCTATGTCGCCCCCCAGATGCGCAATCTCTTTGAGGCATTGTCGACACCGTGGTCGACGCTTGCCCAACGCATTATCAACGCTGGTCTGGCGCTGAAGGCCGAAGAGGGTGAGCTGTTCCTACCCTTCAGCATACTCAGGGCGTTACCACGGCTTGCAATCCCAGTTCCAAAGGCGCCGGAGCCAGCGCAGTTCGTGCCAGCCGAGGATCCGCGAGAGCTTATGACCCACATCCAGCAAGCGCTGGGATTGCTGCAGGCCAAGACGCTCAAGCTTCGTGAGCGCCCACGATGGAGAGCACCCAAGTATGCTTACGCTCAGCCGGTGGTCAGCTGGCCTCCAGTGCCAGCCGATGCCGAGACCCTAACCACGAACGTTGAGCGCGAACGCCGCATCGAACTATTGGCACCGCCGCCCTATCTGGATGAGACAGCGTCGAAGACTCTGCGCCAGGCGTTAGACGTTTCGCAGACCATGGCCGAGTTTGTCTACCAGGTAATGGCCGCCAGTGGCGTCATCTGGTCGGGAAGTCCCGTTACCATCGACACGGAAACTGCCCATGCTTGGATGGCTCTAACACCAGGACGCCAGGTATCAGCCATCTATGGCCTGTATCGCATCCTCGCCCCCTGGGCATATTGGTGGTCTCAGTGGCGCGCCGATACGCTGCATTTGCACTGGAGTTACCAGGGATATTGGAGCCTCATCTCCATCGATGAGTCGGTGATGCTCAGCAGTTCAAACCTCCGCTGGGTGCTACTGGACCTGCTGTCGTTCTTGCCGCCCGAGAGGTGGATAGACATCGACGATCTATTCGGGCTACTTGATCGATTTTTTCCCGATCACAAAACCCATCGCTACCTGATGGGGTTGCAGCCCGAGCATGAACAGCTGGGCTGGTCTGGTTTTCTGCGTACCGTTCTGATACAGATGCTCACTGGGCCGCTTCGGTTGCTGGGACTGGTTGATGTTGGACCTTCGCTACAGGATGTCCGCACGGTTCGCCTGCGCGGCATGCTGCAAGATCTGCACTGGGAGCGAGTTCAGGAGATGCCGCTGCAGGCCACTGAGACAGTAGGCACCGGTGCGGTACGGCTTATACCTCAATCGATCGTCACGAAGGACAGTGCCTCAGAGCCGCTGCTAGAGGTGACAACGCCTGTGGCACCGGATTTCCTGACTTTTCTGCTGCGCTGGACCAAGCCGGCGGGGTTTTCGAAGCAGCGAATGCGCTATCAACTGGACGTGCAGCGGCTGCACCAGGCCTTTGAACAGGGGGAAGATCCCGCGTCCCTGACCGAAAGTTGGAGGACGCGTGCGAGTTCAGATCCGCCCCCAGAGATCGTCGCCTGGTGGCAAGTCTGGTGGGATCGCTACGGACACGTGCGACTCTATACACCACAGTCCATCCTTCAGACTCGGGACGCTTTCACGATGCAGGAGCTGCAGGTTGCCTTGCCGGGGCTCCAGGCGTCGATCAATGGCATGCTCACGCCACACGCCGCCATCTTGAAGGATGAGGACGTGGATGGGCTGTTGGAGGATCTCGCACGACAGGGATATATGCCGAGGGAAACTTGACGGTGAGGCGTGAGATGGAGCATTTTAAGATCAAGCAACGTAAGCCTAACAAACCCGATGTGGAACGGCTGAAGATCGCTCTGCAACACTACCATCTGGACGCACTGCAGGAGATTGCCGAAACGCTTGCTGTCAAGCCGGAGCAACTGCCAGCACGAAAGGGCTCGCTAGTACGCGACTTGAGCCGACTGATCCCCAGGCTGGCCCGTTCCCAGGAATACGTAGAATCGTTGAGTCCGGCGGAACGCGCCATCCTGGCAATTGCCGTGGAAACTGACAGTCTGATCACCTATCAGGATCTAGCCAAGCCACTCATATTAGGCGGGATGGTATTTGTCAAGGATCAGCCCGAGACTCTTGGACAATCGAAACTGCGGGACCTGTTGTTGAGACTGCTGCACCGAGGACTGATTGTTAATTTGACCAATTCGCGCAATCCTTCCACGCTGCGCCGGCTCACTCACTTCAATACCCTGGGCGTGCCACCAGAGGTCGCCAGAGCTCTTCCGACCGCGTTGCTCTCCATTCCAGATCCCGATCGGGACGCGATCTATCCAGACGGGGATATTGCCCAGATCGATGAGGGCGACGTGCGGCAGTATGTGCGCGAACTCTTCTTCATCTGGTCTGAGCTGGTCAAAGAACCGGCGAGACAGCTCAAGGCCGGCGGTATGGGCAAGCGCGACCGCCGGCGATTGGCATCAGCGTTGGGGCTGGATAATGACGCTGGATTGGAGACGATTTCAGACTACTATCGAATGTTAGCAGCCCTGAAGATCGCGTCGGGCGATGGGACGACTATATCGGCTATCGAGAGCGATGCGGTTACCCTATTTTGGAGCGCCTCCCTCGTCCACCAATTGCACGATCTCATCAGAGCCTATACGCAGCTGACCGATGATCTTGTCACTGACGACCAGGCAGCCAGCTACATCCGCCGTTACTTCCGCGGCTTCACGCTGCGGCCAGCTGCCGAGCTCCGCGCACAGGTTGTGGACAGGTTGACTGACATTGCGGACCTGGATTGGGTCTCCTTACCGGTTTTTGTCGCGCTGGTCACCAGCGGACGTCCCGGCACGTGGGCCTTGGATGACACAACCCTCGACTTCGTTTTGGAAAACCTGCAGTGGTATGGCGCAGGCTATCGCGAAGAAGTTGAGCAGAGCTTTGACAGGCTAGAACGATACCTCACCACGACCATCCTGAAAGAGCTGCACGCCTTAGGACTGGTTGACCTCGCCTACACGGAGACGATGCCAAAGGACGACCCCATCGGGGTCCGGGTCACGGACATCCTGAGAGCCCACTTTAAGAATCGGCACCCAACCGGAGCCGAGTCACCACAGGCCTGGCAGGTTATCTTGCAGCCAGATTCGCAAATGCTGGCTATGGGTCCGGTCCCCCTAAGTATGTTAGCCAATCTCGATCGATTTGCGGAGCGCGAGAAGATCGATGAAAATGTAGTCACTTATCGCATCACGCGGGACGGAGGGTATCGCGCTTTTCAGCGGGGAGAAACGGTCGAGGCGATCCTCTCCTATCTAGAGGAGGCTACGGGGCAGCCAGTTCCTCAAAACATCGCCCGCTCACTGGAGGCCTGGCAGCAACAATATGAGCGAATCATTATCCGCCGCCAAGTCATCATTATGCAAGTTGATCATCCCAAGCGGATGACACAGCTCTTAGAGGATCCAGAGCTGCAGGGCTGCCTCCATCGGCTGGACGGCGTCATCGCCTGGCTGCTACCAGAGGATGTACCGCGTGTAGAGCGCCGTCTCGTCGAGCTCGACATCCTGCCAGCACACTCACATAGACCGGAAGATGATCTACCCAACAGCTTGTACTGGCAGGACGGAAAGTTGATGCCCCGGGCCGCCCCCCCCAGTCTTTACGTGAGCGGTCGGCTGCGCAGTTTTGCTGAGCCGAACAAAGACCATTGGCAAATCAGCCCGCAGACCATCCAGACTGCCGTGGCGTTGGGTGCCGATCCGTTGGAGATCATAGCCACCCTGGAGACGATGGTTGGGCAACCCCTGTCAGCCGATTGGAAGAAACGGGTGAAGTCCTGGGGCCAGTACTATGGCGAGGGACAGGTCGCTGAGGTGCGGCTGTTGCGCTTGCAGCGTCCTGACGCGCTGGCAGAGCTCCGCGAGGCGGACGCGCGATTGCACCGTTGGCTACGCCCCCTCCCCGGAACGAATAACCTTGCCGTGGTCAACGCTGACCATTGGCGGGAAGTTTCTGAGCTGTTAACCTCTTGGGGCGTCGAGGTAACGACAAATCGATGGTGGCAATAGGGCAATCGCATTCAGACTTCCAGAACCTTAAGCAAATAGGGCCTTGTGCTAGATATTCGGGAAGGCCAACTGCTTGATCTGCAGCACGTCGACCGTGCCCAACAGACGATTGAGGTAAATACATAGCGTAGGTGCCGTCAGCTTTGTATACAGACGGGCGCACAAACCATAGAAGGTGTGCGCGCGATTCTTTTCTACTTTGAACTGGTCGGTCAACTGTCCGTTGACGGTCTCGACCAGTTGACGCAGTTGGTTGATCAAGTGCGTTAGCGCCGCTGGCAGTTGCTTGCGTTGATTGACACGGCGCAAGGCGACCAAGTTCACCCGGTTCTGCTCCTGCAACGTCTGCGCAACCGACGCACTGACATACCCTTTGTCTGCCAGGACCGTCAGGTCGGTATGTTCGGCCAACAACTCCTCCCCCACGGCCAAGTCGGGGGCACTCGCGGGGGCCAGTTCGAAGTCCACAATGACGCCGCT
>PWVB01000312.1 GCA_003562365.1 Anaerolineae bacterium | reverse complement strand
TGGTGCGCAGCTCATCAGCGCCATCAAGGCCATACTGAACCGCGGCGGAGAACGCTTGCGCCAGCGCCTCAAGCCAGAAGCGCTTGTGACGCGTAGGTTGCGCGATCTTTATCACTACGGATTCTGTGCATCGCACAATCAAAGTACAGAACGCGTGTTCAAGGTTGTCAACTGTAGAAAGGAGTCGGGCGCAGTCCTCTCCCCGCTAAAGCGGGGGAGCTTCCTGCGCCATTTACTGTGAAAATAACGGATATTACGTCTCACCCCTTGCGCTGCAAGATCGACCAGTCGTTCGCCTATTCACAGAAGTGGCTCGAACACCGATCCGCGTTACTCGTCAAGGTGGAGACCGATGAAGGTGTTTCAGGTTGGGGGGAGTGCTTCTGCCACGATGCCTGGCCCGCTCTTGTAGCTTTGATTGATCGCGTCTACAAACCGTTGGTTATTGGACAGGATCCTCTTGCGCGTGAAGTCATCTGGTCATTACTGTACAACTGGACACGGGACTATGGCCAGAAGGGATTGACGACGGCAGCCATTAGTGGCATCGACATTGCACTGTGGGACATAGCAGGAAAGGTAGCAGGGCTACCGGTTTCGAAGCTACTGGGTGGTAATTTCACGAGCCGAGTGGAAGCCTACGCAACAGGGCTATATTTGACCCAGAGGGCGATAGAAGACCCTATGGCCTTGCAGGAAGAGGCTGTGGCCTATGCTGAAGAGGGATTCAAAGGAATCAAGATGAAGGTAGGCTTTGGTCTAGCTGCTGATGTACGTAACGTTAAGCTGGTGCGGCAGGCTGTTGGCGACTCAATCAAGTTGATGGTCGATGCCAATCATGCTTATCCTCCGAGTGTGTCGATTCGTCTGGCTCAACACCTTGAGCATCTAGGGGTCTTCTGGTTTGAAGAGCCGGTGATACCTGAGGACTTGGATGGATACTGCGAAGTTCGGCAGGCGACGACCGTCCCGATAGCAGGCGGTGAAGCGGAATTTACTCGCTACGGGTTCCTGCAGCTGCTTAGCCGCCGCTGTGTCGATGTCGTTCAACCTGATCTCTGCATCTGCGGTGGTATATCGGAAGCCAAGAAGATCGCGGCATTGGCGTCGGCCTTTGGTACGCAACTAGTGCCTCATGTTTGGGGCACAGGCATCGCGATTGCTGCTGCGTTACACTTTATCGCCTCGCTATCGTCTGAGCCTCCATCGCTTAACTCGGAGCCCTCAATGCTCGAGTTGGACCGTACCGAGAATGCGATCCGTGATGGGTCGTCAGTGGGTCAGCTGGCGGCGGTAGACGGTTACGTTGCAGTGCCTAAAGGTCCGGGCCTAGGGATCGACATAGATGAGACGTTTCTGGAAAAGTACAAGGTCTTTTAGCTCTTGACGGTGGTGTGCGTCGGCTGGCTCCCTAAGGGACTGGTACTCGCGTGATAAGGGACAGCCCGATCCTATTACGATAAACGGCGCATTCATCCAACACCTTATGATCTTTAAAAGTTTAATCGGTAATAGAACTGCCTACTTGGCGGCTGCGAGAGCCGGGCCATACAGATTCTGGCTGGATTGGAGGCCAACGTAGCGCAGCAACTCGGACGAGGGTTGCGCAAAGCGGTCGAGAAACTTTTCGACGTCTCGCCAGGGCGCCTGCCATCGATCTGCGTAACGGTGGAGGTGTAGCACATCTTGCTTGAGCCAGCGCCACAGCTTTTCAGCTGGATTGGTCCAGGGAGCATACGTAGGCAGGGGCACTAACTCAATGGATAGATCCAAGTATCGGGCTCGTGGACTCGGCGCCGTAGACCAGTTGGAGGGCGTGTGAAGGGGCCACTTCAAGGGCTGCGGGCGCAAAGCGGCCAGCACATCGGGGTGAAAGTGGATCGGCCAATTATCCTGCACGACATAGATCGTTTCCCGGTCTGCGTAGACCTGGGCGACTCGCTGGTAGACATCTACTAAGGCTTTGACCCCGATCTGGCTGCGCTGGCGATAGACGACTCGTCCGGTCAAGACATCCACCGTTGCTGCGATAACGGTGCCGAACTGACCGTTGGAGGCTGCCCGCTTCCTCATAGGCGCGCGCCAGCGTGGGCTGGCGGTAGTAGGTCAGCTCATCCTGAAACAAGACGGCATACCGTTCGGGATGGCGCCCAGCGTGCTCCAGACAGTCGCTCACATCCGCTACCTGGGCATCGTAGTTCGGGTCCGGACTATGGAGGTGCTCCCGACCACGTTTGTAATGGATATCGAAGGGCTCCAACAGCTGCCAAATCCCAGCTAGCGTACACGTCTTGAGCCAGTCACACACTTGCTGCAAACCGGCTAAGCTCCACCGACTACGCTCCACCCTGCTTTGTTGGGGGAGCCCGCCGAACAAGATGCAGGAGCTCTGCATGCGCCGCAGCGTCCTCTGCGTGCACAGCTGTCTAGGCAAACCTAAGCCCGCGTCCGGGTCTGATGAACAGCCCGCTGAAGCTCTCGGCTTGATAGCGCTTGCCCCACGTATAGACGGTATCCGACTGGCGCAGCTTCAGCAGGTCATGGAGCGCTACCTGGCGCCCTGGCCACCCAGCGGCGATCTTCAGGAGCGCGCTCGCACGCTCCCGGACATAGGGCTTTTCGTGACTGTCACGTGCGCGTCTCAACTCAGCTCGCTCCTCCGTGGTTAGACTAAGCTGCAATGGCTTTGGCATATCGACTACCTCCTAAGGCCCAGTTTACCTCGACCGCACTGAACTCCGAGTGGGCGTTTCTAATTGTCGTCAGTGGGTAATTCTAGTTGTCGTTGAACATGAGACGCCTCTCTTCGCCACATATATGATAGGCTATGAGCCTATTCGAGCACCAGACAGACAGATCACACGATCAGCTTCTGTCCATTGGGCCTTCGGGCATTAGTGCCGATGCGAGCTGCATTCAGACATTCGGAGAGCTGAGGGTATAATGGGGCCCGAAGTAATGCTTCTATCATAGCAGCTATCATATAGTGGCAGACAGACGATATTGCCGAAGAGACCACGACGGGCGATGTAGGAGTACCGTCTGGATAAGCTGATCAACATCATCGTGGAAGCTGCTGAACTCGATCAGATAATCATCTTCGGATCGCGGGTGAGGGCGCCATGCGTCCAAAGCGTGGCTGCAATCGGTCGCTCTCGAGTCTGATATCGAAACTACCGCGCCTTGCTCGGCCGCAGTTTGGACATCGCCGTCGATGTTTTCGTAGTGGCTCGTGAACCTCTGTAGCAGAAGGGTCATATGCAAGGACCGATTTGCCGGGAAGCTTGGAGGGCGGGACAAGTGGCCTGTGATCGATGAGGAGCATGCATTGGTCTCTTGAGAGTATGTGTGGTGCTAGCTTGATCCCCCAGCCTCAGGCTGTCGAGACCGCCGGTCGCCCCTTTGCTATCGACCGGAGCGTCACGGTAGTGGTTGAGCCTGCCGCCACCAAAACGGATCGCTTCGCTGCCACCGACCTGGTGGCGCCTCTGGCAGCGAAGGGCATTGCAGCCCACGTCACCGACGTTCGTTCCAGTATAGGGCCGTGGATCGTCCTGGGCCGAGAGCCTCACCGCTTGGATTCGCACTACGGAGATCAGGGATACCGTCTCGTCGCCGACGGGGCAGCGCTGACCATCGAAGCCAATGGGGAGACAGGGCTCTTCTACGGCACCCGCACCTGCCTCCAGCTCCTCCATGATGGCGGCGACACCGCAGTGGTGCGCGGCGTACGGATCGATGACTGGCCTGCCATTCCTTATCGCGCCGTACATTACGACACCAAGCACCATCAGGACCGAGCCGCCTACGTGCGTTACCTCATCCGTCGCCTGGCCGACTGGAAGATCAACCTCCTCATCTGGGAGTGGGAGGACAAGTTCGCCTACCGCTCCCATCCGGAGATCGGTGCCCCAGGTGCATTCACACTTGCCGAGATGCAGGCCTTCACGCGCTATGCCCGCCAGTATCACATTCAGCTAGTACCGTTGGTCCAGGGCCTGGGCCACGCCAGCTACATCCTGAAGTGGCCCCAGCACGTCCCCCTACGTGAGATCCCGGCGTCGAACTGGGAGTTCTGCCCCCTCAAGGCCGGGACCTACCGGCTGCTCTTGGATCTGTGTCGCGAGGCGCTGGAGGCGACGCCCGGCAGTGAGTTCCTACACATTGGTAGCGATGAGACCTATGAGCTGGGTTTGGGCAAGGCTTGCGGGTGCCGCGCCCGGGCTGCGACTGATGGCAAGCGCGGACTGCTGCTCCATTTTCTTCAGCGATCGGCGGACGCCCTTGCGCCCTACGGGCGGCGCCTCATCGCCTGGGGTGGCGAGTATCGACCGGGGGCGGCGTTGCAGCCGCCGTCGGGTCTCATTGTCGCGGAGTTTGATGCTGACGTCGAGGTCGCGCTCCGTTCCCGCGACGCTGGCTATCCCGCGTGGGTCTATGATCCCAATCCTGGCATTGAGCACCTCTTCCTACTGTATTTCAGGCGATGGCGTGGCGGCGAACTGGTCGAGTCCTGCCTGGCGGCCTCGCAGCGGCGGCTGGCGCAGGCCGCTGAGGGTATGGTCAATACCAGTTGGGACGACAGCGGTCTGCACAACCAGATCTGGATGCTTAGCTTCGCCAACTCAGCCGGGTGGTCGTGGAGCCCCGCCGTGCCGCCGCTCGACGTGTTTGTCGACCGTTTCTTCGGCGACATGTACGGTCCGCAGCCCCAGGATCTGAGCGAGCTGTGGGGCCTGCTCAACGATGGCGCCTGCTTCTACATGGACAGCTTCGAGCGCAAGGTCTGGCATTGGGGCGACGTGGGAAAGACCCACCTGCCCGACCTGCCGCGGGGCGATGCGCTGGAGATCGATCCCTACTGGCGTCGCGAATATGAAGCGATGATCGCCCG
Organism: Anaerolineae bacterium; assembly: GCA_003562365.1. GTDB lineage: Bacteria > Chloroflexota > Anaerolineae > B4-G1 > SLSP01 > PWVB01. The sequence goes on along the minus strand of PWVB01000312.1, from coordinate 5,786 downwards.
GTCTCAGGATGCGCGGGGCCATATGGCCCGCGCCGTCGAGATCTGCGCGGACAACCTGCAGCGCAGAGGACGCAATGCCTACGACATGCGAGTCCTGCGCTCCATCGCGAGGCTGATCGATCACACAGCGGTGACCTACCTGATGCTCGTCAAGGTGGAGCAGGCCTTCGTCGGGGCACACCAGCAGCGCTTTGTGAGCTATAGCGCCGCCCACGCGGGGTTGGTCGAGGCTGCACGCCTGGTCGAGCGACATCTGAAGGTGCGGGCCACGGTCTTCGCGGAACTCGTTGCGGTCTGGGAGGAGACCCGCCTGCCCAAAGGGCTGCAGATGCCCGACAAGCCCTATTTCCACCAGCAGGACCGCGCTCGGCACTTTGCCAATCGCCGTGCTGATATGAGCTACCTGATCTGTGATGAGCAACTCCTCGATCTGGAGGGCTATCTCGCGCGGCTGACGGCGTATGCAGCGTGGTACCGGCGCACCTATTGCGTCGCTGCTGCCCCGTAGAGTACAGAAGCAACCCTGTCAATACGTTCACGATCAGACTGGAAGGAGAGCACCGATGGCCGACTCGCGTCCTAACATCATCTTTATTATGTCTGACGATCACGCAGCCCACGCTATGAGCTGCTATGGCAGCCGCATCAACCGGACGCCCAACCTGGACCGGATCGCCGAGGGCGGGATGCGTTTCGACAACTGCTTTTGCACCAACTCCATCTGTACTCCCAGCCGCGCAGCGATCCTGACCGGCACCTACAATCACGTCAACGAGGTGACCACCCTGGCCACCCCGATGGACAACCGCCTCACGACTTACCCCAAGCTGCTGCAGCAGAGCGGCTACCAGACCGCGATCTTCGGCAAGTGGCACCTGGGAACCGGCCCGGGTCACTGCCCGACCGGGTTTGATGCCTGGTCGGTGCTGCCCGGTCAGGGTCTTTATCACAATCCGGATTTCATCTTTGCAGGGCCCGGCGGTGGGCGCCGCCGCACCCTGCAGGGCTACGTCACCGACCTGATCACCGACCTGACCCTGGAATGGCTTGAGGCGCGCGACCGCGAGCGGCCTTTTTGCTTGATGGTACATCACAAAGCGCCCCACCGGCCCTGGGAGCCCGATGAGGCACACCAGCACCTCTATCTCAATGAGCAGATCCCAGAGCCCGAGACGCTTTTCGACGACTACAGCGATCGAGCCTCGGCCGCCGAGGCGGCGGAGATGCGCGTGGGCGTTCACATGGACTTTCGCGACGTCAAATGTGAGATCTCTCCCGGTCTGTCAGAGCACGAGCTGCGGCGCTGGGGCTACCAGCGCTACATCAAGGACTACCTGCGGGTCGTCGCCGGCATCGACGACAGCGTTGGCCGGTTGCTCGACTACCTGGAAGCCGAGGGCTTGACCGAGGATACCCTGGTGATTTACACCTCCGACCAGGGCTTCTTCCTGGGCGATCACGGCTGGTACGACAAACGCTTTATGTACGAGGAGTCGCTGCGTATGCCCCTGATCCTGCGCTATCCACGGGAGGTGGCTTCAGGGAGTATCAATGACGACATCGTGCTCAACGTCGATTTCCCGCTCCTCTTCCTGGATGTCGCTGAGGTGGACGCGCCGGACGGGATGCAGGGACGGAGCTTCAGGTCGCAGCTGCACGGCGAGACGCCCGCCGACTGGCGCCAGGCGCTCTACTATCGCTACTGGATGCACAAGGCACACCACAACGTCTACGCGCACTACGGCGTGCGGACGAAACGCCACAAGCTGATCTACTACTATGCCGATGCGCTGGGGCAGGCCGGCGCCATTGACGAATCCTATACACCGGAGTGGGAGCTCTTCGACCTCGAGCGCGATCCGTACGAGCTGCACAATGTCTACTCGGATCCGGCCTATGCAGACACCGTGCCGGCTCTTACCGAGCTGTTGCATCAGCTGCAAGCGGACGTCGGCGACACGCGCTACGCACTGGACGTCGACTAGGGGCGCCGCCGGCGCCCCTTTACGTCTCCCAGGGGGCCTGGGCTTCTGCGTACATCGCGGCAATGTTCTCCGCGGGCACGTCCGGCTGGAGGTTGTGCACGGCAGCCAGGATGTAGCCCTCGGGGCCCAGCTCGCGTTTGCGGCGCCGCACCTCGGCACGCACGTCAGCGGGCGTCCCGAAGGGCAGCACCTGCATTGTGTCCACCGCGCCCCAGAAGACGAGCTGATTGCCGTAGGCTGCCTTTAGCCGCCCGGGGTCCATCCCCCGGGCTGTGACCTGTATCGGGTTCAGCGCCTGGATGCCCATATCAATGAAGTCGGGGATCAAGTCGACGACGGAACCGCAAGAGTGGTAGAGTACCGTCGCTGACGTCATCGCGCGCAGTTGATCGATATAGCGGGCGTGGCGCGGCTTGATCAGCCGGCGGTAGAGGGGCAGCGACATCTGGGGGCCGCGCTGGTCGGCCACATCATCGGCACAGCTGACCACGTCGATGAGGTCACCCACCTCCGCCAACGCTCGCCGGGCGACCTCCAGGCGAATCTCCAGGATCGCGTCCATCAACGCCCCAAGCAGGTCAGGGGCCAACAACAGGTCCATATACCAGGACTCGAAGCCGCGCATATACTGGCTTGTATGCACGAGGATGTCCGTGAGGTGCAGGACCACGGCGTAGTCAGTGGCCTGCCGGAGCTGCAGCGCCCGCTTCCGCAGCCCGCGCACGATGCCCGGATCGGTCGGGTCGGGCCACGGATGAGCTGTGATGTCACTGACGGTGATCTCGCCGTCCAGGGGCGGACGCAGCAGGTCGAAGTAGTGCCCGCCGGGTGGGCGCCGCCGGAGAACGCCGAACTCGTCCCGGTGCAGCCATTCGCCCTCCCGCTCACTCTGCCACAGCCGCTCGGTCGCAGTGTCGGCCTTCCCAAGGAAGAGGCCCCGGAGGTCGACGTCCAGCTGCTCTAGCACGGCCTCGGTGGGAGTCGCCAGACCCAGCACCTGGCCGATTCCGTGGGTCCCTGTATCCTCTTTAGCTTCCAGGCCCAGATAGGTGGTCAACGCAGCATACGGCGCCTGTAGGATGCCGGTGTTGCGCGTTGAACCGAGATCGATCGGCACCCGGTCGGGTACCTCTTGAGCTAGCGCGGTCAAGACCCGTTCACGGTGGTTCATCGCACCCTCCTGGCGCGCGCTGGCCTCCCGTCCCCTGATAGCACAGTGCGCTCGCTTGATCATCAGCCACATCATATCCTGTTTCGGCCGCAGGGGAAACGGAAAAGGAGACACCGCAGTCCAGGATAGGATGTCTGCCGTGCCTGCTGGGCTCTCCTCGGCGCCCGCTCAGCGGGCCCGGTCGGTGATGGAGCCTGACTGCGGCCCTATCCGTCCGCTGGCAGCCCGAATCGGGCGCAGATCGCGGTGTAGGCCCACATATCCCATTCCGGTTTCACACCGATGCCGTGGAGGTCGCCGTAGTTCTTGCAGATAAGGCCGCCTTCGAAGATGTCGCACATCTCCTGTGCGCCGGCCTCGATGCGCAGCCGGTCACCGGTGGGCAGGATCTGTTGGATATCCACGGGGCTCCACAGCGCCGCGTTGCGCGCCTTGAGCAGCGCCGCCAGCTGGGGCATGTCATAGAGCGCTGGCTGATCCAGCTGGAAGACGTCGACCCCGGCGTCCAGTAGATCTGGGAGAATCGCCCAGTTCTGACCGCAGGAGTGCATCAACACTTTCATGCCGTAGTCGTGGGCGATGCCCATCAGCCGCCTGTAGAGTTCTTTGAAGTAGAAGCGGAACATCTGAGGACTGAAGAGTAACCCTGTCTGTGTGCCCATATCCTCGCCGATCATGATCCCATCTGCACCAGTGCTCCCTGCCAGGTGGATCTTCTGCTCGTAGACTGTGGCGACAAGCCGATGCATCCGCTGTAGCTCCTCGGGATAGAGTGCCATATCGCAGAAATAGGTCTCCATCTTGCGCAGATAGCGGGCGTTGTCGAAGATCCAGCCGCCGATGTGGGCGATCTTGAACTTGTCCGTCGGCTGGCTGAAGCGTGCCATCATTTCTGCAGCACAGTCGGGATGGCTGTAGTCGGGGGGCTCCAGGGTTGCCAGCTGATCCCAGCTTTCAACGGCCGGGCGGTGGATTTCGCCTTTGATGGAACCCTCGCGCATGCGGACCCAGATATTGCCCCATTCGTCGTCGTAGTACTCTACTTTGCCGTCGACCCAGCGCTGTTGTTGATATCCGTTAGGTCTGAGCCCACAGCCCAGCATATCGTTGATGCGGTCGCGATCGAAGGTCATACCACACCGCGGTGGGTCGGTGCGGTCGATGTTGGCAAGGATGATCTCTCTAGCTTCCATAGATCCCTCCGGTGCTCTGCGCTTGATGCAGCTCGTTCCCTGGATGTCCACTACCATACACCGTTTTGCCCGTCTGCCCAGAGGGCGGCAGGCCGTGGTGCTCCCTGCAAAGCCTTACTGGTGGGCTGCTGACGCCGCCGCCGGTGCGTGGCGCAGACTCCACGTCAGCACCAGGGCCGCCATCTGCACCGCCAGGGCCAGCAGGAACGGGCCACGGGGCGCACGCGTGTACAGTACGCCGGCCAGTGGGCCGGCTGGCAGGCTCAACAGCGCTGTAAGGGCGCCACTGGCGGAGAAGACCAGGGCTCGCTCCCGGTCACCGATGATGTTGGCCCAGTAGCTTTCGTTGGCGGGCTCGAAGAGCGCCACGCTGATGGCGTTGGCCACCGCCCAGAGCACCGCCCACCAGATGGTCCCGCGCGGGGAGACCAGGAAACAGAGCGCCGCGATCAGGCTCAGGAGCTGGCCCATCATCAGGTTGCTGAAGGTCTGCTTGGGCCGCATGCGTCTCGCGGCCAATAGGATCATCCCCATTGTGACCAGCGCGGTCACGAAGGGGAAGAGGGCCACCGTGGATGCCGCCAGCCCGACACCGCGCCGGTCCGTCAGGTAGAGGGCTGAGTAGGTTGTCCAGATGACGGCGTTGAAGGTCATAAGATTTCGAACCGCCAGGAAGGTCACGATGCGGCGGTCCGTTACCATTGCGCGAATCGCCGCCATGTACTCCCGCGCCAGGTCGCCGGGGGCCAGCCCCAGTGTGTCAGCCATCCGCGTCTGCCCCATCGTCGTCTCCCGGAGCGTGAACTGGCGGATGATGGCGATGCTCACCGAGGAGGTCATGCAGATCGCCATGATCGCTCTTCCTGCGGGGATGATGCCTAGCCAGGCCACGAGCCAGCCGGCGACCGGCGCTAGCAGCCGCGCCCCGGACATCAGAAACTGGACCAGGCCAAAGACTGCCGTACGGTTCTCAATAGGCACATCTTCCACGAAGAGACACTGAAAGCTGGGGACCACGATGTAGACGAAGCCGTTGATCAGCCGCCCAACCAGAAAATACCATGGGTTCTGCGCCACGGCGTAGAGGAACATCGGCACGCCCCAGCAGAGGATATCGAAGACCACCAACACTCGCTTGCGCCCGAAGCGATCGGCGACGTAGCCGCCAAGCAGGGTGCTGATGAACTGCGTGAAGATCAGCACGCTGGCCAACAGCCCGATCTGGGTCTCGCTGACTCCCAGCGCCAGCATGTAGAGCGGCACGTAGGTGCGATACCATTGGAACGATGCGGCGGCGATTCCCTCAGTGATGGCGATGACGCGAGCGTTTCCCTGGGCGGCCGAGAATAGATCCCGCACGTGGCGCCACGGCGGTGCTGTCGAGGGGTTTTGAGCCTGAGGTGAGGTCACGTGCGTGCCTGACAAGGAGAGGCGGGG
>PWVB01000164.1 GCA_003562365.1 Anaerolineae bacterium | reverse complement strand
TCTGGGGCTGTAATCGTCCCGACTGCCTCGCCGCCGGTACCCACGACGTCATCAACTTCCGCGCCCGCTGGCTCGCCATCTCCAACCAGGCCGCCCTTCGCCAACTGGCGCTGGAGTACCTCTAGCCGCACCCCTTCCATCTCCCGAGGCCCGTAAGGGCCTCTTTTGTTTCTTCCCGTCCTCCATTTATTCTGGCCAATCGTCGTTCAAATACCCTGGCCCGTAACAGCCTACCACTCCGTCGCTGGCTTGAGAGCCATAGTGTCACAGGTCACAAGACACTTCCCCGACGCTCAACTCACCACCCAATTTCCACCGAAAAGGATACACTAACCCTGAAGCGAATCCTTGTCTGCAGCCCGCAACTATGATATAATGTTAGTCAAAGACGTAGGGTCAACACTGAAAAGTGGGGCTTGCCCCACTTTTCTTTATAGGATGGTTTCGCGGAGAGATGGGGAGGCAGATTCTTAATGAAAAGCGAGTTTGCTCTAGCTTTTAACCAGATCTGTGCCGAGTACAGCCTGCCAAGAGAGGTTGTCATGGACGCAATTAGGGCGGCCCTGGCAACAGCGTATCGCCGCGACTGGAAGGTTCCCGCCGCCCAGAACGTATCTGCCGACATCAACCTCGAAACCGGATTGGCACGTATTTTTGTCGAGCGGATCGTCGTTGAAGACGAGGTGGAGAATCCAGAACTGGAGATCTCGCTTGTTGATGCTCGCCGCCGGCAACCCAACATCCAGATAGGTGATGCGGTCATGATCGATGTGACCCCCCAAGACTTCGGTCGCATCGCTGCACAGACCGCGAAACAGGTGATCACTCAGCGCTTGCGCGAAGCGGAGCGCGAAAGCCAGTTCAACCGCTTCAGCCGCCAAGAAAACGAGATCATTATAGGCACCGTGCAGTCAGTTAACCCTCACGGGGTCACACTGCACTTGGAGCGCACAGAAGAAGCGTTGATGCCTCGGCGAGAGCAAATTCCCGGCGAGCGCTACACGATCCATCAGAAGATTCGCGTCTATGTCCTGGAGGTACGCCGCACGTCCCGCGGACCGGAGATAATCGTCAGCCGAAGCCATCCGCTAATGCTGAGGCGCCTGCTAGAACTGGAGGTCCCGGAGATCCGAAGCGGTCAGGTTGAAGTCAATGCGGTCGCCCGAGAGGCCGGAACCCGTGCCAAAATCGCTGTCTCGGCCAGACAAGCGGGCATTGATCCGGTCGGCGCCTGCGTGGGAATGCGCGGAATTCGCATTCAGACAATCTCGCGTGAATTGCACGGCGAGCGAATCGATGTCGCCGAATGGAGCGGGGATCCGGTGGTCCTCATTAGCAACGCCCTGAGCGTGCCCGCCATCGTCTGCGTCACACTGGATGACAACAATCCCGGAGGTCGGACTGCGTCGGTGGTCGTGCTCGACGAGCATCTCTCGCTGGCCATCGGTCGCTCTGGACAAAACGCGCGCCTGGCTGCCAAGCTTACCAACTGGCGCATCGACATTCAGGGCAGCACTGAAGCAGCGCTATGGGCATTGGAGCAGGTAAACCAGACGCCCGAGCTGCTCGACGACCTGCGGGGAACGGCTACCCTTATTCCGCGCCTGGCGTCGATCATAAGAACCCACGAAGAGGAACGCTATCCTTACACCGACGAAGAGCAGACCGTGATGGGAACGGTCATCAAGTCAGTAAGAGAGGTCCTTATCGCACGACGCGAAGCAGAGCGTCCGGGATCGGTCCAGGCTCGCGCCCGCCAACGCGCACAGCGCCGGGTCGAGGCCGAGCGGGTGAAGGCCAAGGAAGAAGCCCAAGCTCGGGTTCCGCGGGGCGCCTACAAGGTTCCGCTGACCGAGTTGACGGTGTCAGATAAGGTTCGTAGCCATCTTATCACCAACGGTCTTGAAAACGTCGGCGAGGTAATGGAGCGTATGGCGGTTGGTGACGAGGCTTTACTGATGCTGAATGGCGTGGGCGTCAAAGCCTTACGGGAGATCAAGCAAGCGATCGAGGAGAGCAACCTGGACTTGCTGGATCACGGTGAGGTAGATGCGGTGGAAGAGGCGGAGGCCGAAGTGGCCGAAGCCGCCGAGCAGGAGCCGGAGGCGATCTCCGAAGAAACTTATGACGAGCTCGCTGTAGAGACTGCGATGCCAGAAACCGAAGCCGCCGAGGAGATTGAGGAGGACCTCGAGGCCGAAGAGGAAGCAGATATCCTGCCGTCGGTAGAGGCAGAAGCACCAGAGGTCGAGGAGGAGGAGGAGGCTGAAGCTGAACCGGCCCTTGCTTCCGTCGAAGAGGTCGCATTTGCCGACGTCGTGACCGGACTTAGCGACGTCGACTACGAGGAAGAAGAGGAACCCTTGTTTGAGGATCGCGGCTCAGGCCGGAGACCTCGAAAAGGCAAGAAGCGCCGGCGGACGGTCGTATATGATGATGCAACGGGCGAGACTTTCGTCGTGCGCAGACATCGTCGCAGCTCCGATGGGTGGGACGAGTACGGCGAAGAGTACTGAGTCTGAGATCGATTCCTGAGAGTCGGGAGATGAAAGCTTTGGCAAGCCCTGCAGCGACAGGATAAGCTATGCAACGCTGAGATCACGGCAACAACAAGTACAGCGCTCGCAGGATAGCTCGATCTTGGATGATGGGACGCCACAGCATTCTCACAGGCGTCCCTTTTTCGTCGGAGTTTCTCAGTGTCAGGTGGAGAATTGGAGATGAAGAAGATCAAGAAGCCCAAGCAGAAACACGTCCCGATACGAACTTGTGTAGCCTGTCGCGAGGCGAAGCCGAAGCGAGAGCTGACGCGGATCGTCCTTCTGCCCGACGGTGACGTTGTGATCGACAAAACGGGCAAACTGAATGGGCGCGGCGCCTATGTGTGCCGACGCCGTTCATGTGGCGAAGAGGCCCTCATGCGGGGGGCTCTAGCACGCGCGCTACGGGTCAGCCTGAGTTCTGGGGATGTGGACGAGTTACAGAGCTATTTCGCGTCGCTACCAGCGCCTCCGGCGAAGATCGAGGCAGGGCCTTAAGCTTAGCGCATCAGCGGACTCAGACTGAGGAGAAATGAATATGGCAGAACAAGAAATCACCATTCCAGAGGTCATCACGGTACGTGATCTGGCCGATCTACTGGAGGAAACACCGATTCAGGTAATCAAGACCCTGATGGCCAATGGGGTTCTAGCGAGTATCAACCAACAGGTTGACTTTGACACCGCCGCCATCATCGCTGCCGAGTTCGGCTACGATGCCAAACAACCCTATGCCGAGCTTGAGGATGAAGCCGAGGTCGAGCTTTCAGCCTGGCAGATTCTACTTGCCGATGAGGTGCCCGAGGATCTAGAAAACCGACCACCGGTCGTGACCGTATTGGGGCACGTTGACCATGGCAAAACATCGCTCCTCGACGCCATCCGGCATACCAGTGTGGTCGAGGACGAAAGCGGGGGCATCACTCAGCATATTGGCGCCTATCAGGTCAAACACAATGACCGCCGCATCACGTTCCTTGATACGCCGGGCCACGAGGCTTTTACAGCCATGCGGGCCCGCGGCGCACATACAACCGACATCGCTGTACTGGTCGTTGCGGCTGATGATGGGGTAAAGCCTCAGACAATCGAGGCCATCAACCATGCCCATGCCGCCCACGTGCCGATCATCGTGGCGCTGAACAAGATGGATCGCCCGAATGCGCGCCCCGAAGTAGTCAAGCAGGAACTTGCAGAACAAGGGCTGATGCCTGACGAATGGGGCGGCACGACGATGGTCATTCCGGTATCAGCCATCATGAAGACAGGGCTGGAAGATCTCTTGGAGGCGATCGTCCTGGTCGCCGATGAGATGAATGTGCAGGCCAACCCAGAGCGGAGCGCCGTAGGCACGGTCCTGGAGGGGCGCTTGGACAAGCGCCGAGGCCCGTTGGCCACGGTGCTGGTTCAGAACGGCACGCTGGGTACCGGCGATGTCGTGGTTGTGGGCAAGACTTGGGGCAAGGTCCGAGCGCTGGAGGATGAGAACAACGTCCGGCATCGAACAGCTCCACCAGCGACCCCCACCGTCATCATCGGGCTCCATGACGTGCCCGAGGCTGGCGATCTGCTGGAGGTTGTCAAAGACGAGCGAACCGCACGAGCGATCGCCGACAAGCGCCAGGCGGCGGCTAAGGCAAAGGAGCTTACGAAGCCCAGTCGACCGCTGACTCTCGATGACTTCTCATTGGCGATTCGCGAGGGGCAGGTAAAAGAGCTCAACGTCGTCCTAAAGACCGATGTACAGGGCTCCATCGAACCCATCGTCAACAGCATCGAGCAACTCAGCACCGACGATCTCAAGGTCAATCTTATCCACGCCGCTGCAGGCAATATCAGCGAGTCAGATATCAACCTGGCGATGGCATCGGGAGCAATCGTGATGGGCTTCCGGGTCACGGCGGATTCCTCCGCCCGACGGATGGCCGACCTTGAAGATATGGAGATCCATATCTACGAGATCATCTACCATCTCGTAGATGACGTCGAAAAGGCGCTTAGGGGCATGCTGGAACCCACGTACGAGGAGGCCGTAATTGGAGAGGCTGAGGTACGTCAGATCTTCGAAATCTCAAGCATCGGCACCATCGCGGGCTGCTACGTCACTCGGGGCTTAGTGCGTAGGAACGCCAAGGTAAGGGTCGTCCGGGATGGCGAAGTGCTGCACGACGGAGGTCTCGACTCTTTGAAGCGTTTCACTGAGGATGTGCGTGAGGTGCGGCAGAACTTCGAGTGCGGGGTCAAGGTCGATGGATTCGACAATCTACAGACCGGCGACAGGCTGCAGTTCTACGTTATGCGTCGCGTAGAGGCAGAAGCATTATAGAGCCTGACTAAATCGTATCCAGAGCGGTCGATCGAACAAGTAAGGAACACGTCTATGGGAAAGAAATATTTACGTCGCGTCAACCAGATGATCCATCGCAAGCTAACGGAATTACTGCTCAGAGAGAGCAATGACCCAAGGTTTGTCGATGTCACGATCACCGACGTCAGCGTCAACAGCGACACGACGCGAGCCGAGGTCTTTTTCAGCATCATCGGGTCTCAGGAGGAGATCGCTGAGGTTCAAGCAGCCCTCAACGGGGCCTCAGGATGGCTGCGGCGCCAGCTGGCGCCGACGCTACGGCTGCGAAATCTCCCAGAACTCGTCTTCACCTACGATCCATCGCTGGCTCACGGGGCGCGAATCGAGGCCCTGCTCCAGCAACTCCAAGAGGAAGATCCAAGCGATGACCCAGTTGATCAAACCGCCGAACAATCTGAAGCTGACAGCGTCCCTGTTACAGAGGAGTGAGCGCCCGTTGCTGATTGCGCACCCCCGGCCTGATGGGGATGCCATCGGTTCAACGCTGGCCCTGCGACTAGCGCTTATGCGCTTAGGCAAGTACCCTAAGGCGGCCTGCGTCCATCCGATACCAGATAATCTGGCTTATCTGCCCGGGGCTGACAGCTTCATACAGGCTGTACCAGAAGATCCTGACATTGATCTAGTGGTCGCCATCGATATGAGCGACCTCGAACGCACGGGCGGGATCTACCGCGACGATTGGCGTCAAAACTATCCATTACTCGTCATTGATCACCATGAGACAAATGAGGCGTTTGGTGACGTCAACCTGATCGCACCGGGAGCAGCTGCTACAGCACTCCCAATGATCAACGTGATCGAGGCGCTTGGCGTTGCCGTTCAGGAAGATATCGCGACATGCCTGCTAGTAGGCCTTCTGACGGATACCCGTGGGCTGCGCACCGAGACCACCACCGCCTCCGTGTTGCGCACCGTAGGGGAACTCATCGAAGCTGGGGGAGACTATCAGACGGTGATGCAGCGCACGCTTGATTCAGTGCCCTATCAGCAGATGCGAGGCTGGGGGATAGCTTTGAATCGCCTGCAGCTCAAGGATGCGATCGCCTGGACCACCGTCCAGGTTTCGGAGAAAGAGGCCCTGGACATCGAGGATCACTACGACCTGGATCTGGGCAACCTCCTGAGTCGCGTAGCAGAGGCCAAGGTCATTGCCGCCTTCACGGAGATGCGCGATGGCAGTGTAAAGGTCAGCATGCGCGCCCGCCCAGGCTACAATGTCGCGTCCATCGCCTATGAACTCGGCGGCGGCGGCCATAAACAAGCCGCAGGCTGCACCTTGTCAGGGCCCCTCCACACAAGCGTGACGCGGGTGTTGGCGATGCTGCAGAACGCTGTAGCCGGCAAACAGCAGGTCCACTCCGAAGAAGCGGTTGCAGTATCGGAGTTCAAAAACCAGGCGTGAAGTAGATCGGATGAACGGCGTTCTGGTCGTCGACAAGTCCAAAGGCAAGACCTCCCACGATATCGTCAACTACGTACGACGCCTCGCCCAACAGCGTCGCGTCGGGCACGCGGGGACGCTCGATCCTATGGCGACAGGAGTCCTCGTAGTATTGCTAGGACCAACCACCCGGCTCTCGCGGTTCGCAATGCGAGGCGAGAAGCACTATCTCGGCGTCGTCCGACTGGGCCAGATCACGGATACGTATGACGCCGCAGGAGAGTTCCTGGAGCGTCGGCCAGTGCACGTGGAGATTGGTGACATTCAAGCTGCCTTAACGCAGTTCCGGGGAGAGATTCAGCAGATACCACCGATGTTTGCCGCCATAAAGGTCAAGGGGCAGAAGCTATATGAGTTGGCTCGACAGGGCAAAGACATCGAACGTGAACCCCGCACGGTGACCATCCATCGGGTTAAGATCCGGGACTGGTCTCCGCCCGATCTCACACTCGACGTGATCTGCTCATCTGGCACCTACATCCGCAGCCTCGCCCACGACCTGGGGCAGGCGCTTGGCTGCGGCGCACACCTCCAGGCGCTGCGGCGAACTGCCAGCGGTTCCTTTTCCGTCACAGAAAGCTACTCACTGACGGAACTGGACGCACTGCATAGCCAAGGGCGTCTGAAAGAGGCCCTGCTTCCGGCTCGAGCGGCATTGGGCTCCATGCCATCGGTTACCCTAACGGCCTCTCTGGAGCAAGCCGTCCGGTATGGACAGACTGTGTCGCTGACGGGTCCTAAGCAAAAAAGTCTGCTCCAGGGGTTAGATCAGAAGGGCCATTTGGTGGCCGTCCTCATCAGGCTCGATGACGGACGGTATCGCCCGACGGTGGTGCTGCCGCCACCGGCCGATTAAGAGGAGCTGAGCGTGAAATCAGCACAGACCAAAGCGCTAGACATCTACCACAAAAAGACCGTTGAGCTGACCCTGGCCGGAGCATCGCTGACCTTTGCTGTGTCGCAGACTCTCTTCAGCAGTCACCAGATCGACATCGGTAGTCTACATCTGTTGAAGACATTAACTGACATCTCAGCGAACAGAATTCTTGATCTTGGCTGTGGGTACGGGCCCATCGGTCTGGCGCTTGGGCGTCTCAACCCAGCAGCCCGGCTCCAGCTGGTGGATCGCGATGCGCTGGCGATCGACTTTTGTCGTCACAATGCAGCACTCAATCAGATTTCGCATCTGCAAGTGTATGGCAGCCTCGGTTACGATAGCGTCAGCGCCAGGGACTTCGACCTGATCGTCTCCAACATCCCCGGTAAGGCCGGTGACTCCGTCATCCGCGCGCTACTACACGGCGCACGCCAACACCTGGCTGAGGGTGGGCGTGTGGCCGTCGTCGTCGTCGCCCCATTGGAGGCAATGGTCAGGGAAGCGCTGGCGAAGCCTGGGATTGAAACGGTGTATCAGGAAAGCACCTCGGCTCACGCGATCTTCCACTACTGCTTTACAGACCCTTCGCCGGACAGCGCCGTGCCGACTGCGTTGGAGGAAGGCGCCTATCATCGGGAGAAGCTCACCTTTGTGCTCGACGATTTGGAGCTACCAATGCGCACCGCCCAAGGGCTGCCAGAGTTTGACACACTGAGTCACGTAACAGAGCTGTTAATCAAGTCCCTGCGCGAGCTTGAGGGCGAAGCCTTCGAACGGGTGACGGTGTTCAACCCGGGCCAAGGGCACGTTTCAATGGTGGTTCGGCGTCTTCTCGCGCCCAAGTCGTTGGATCTGGCTGATCGAGACCTGCTAAGCTTGCGCTACTCAGCACTAAATCTAGCGGAGGACGGGGCTGTCCCGAACGCCGTCCACAGCCACCATCAGGTGGCGCTGCTGCCCCCCACCACAGCGCCTGATCTTCTCGTGGGACGGCTGAGGGAGGATGAGGGTCCCGAGGCGATGGCATACGGTCTCGCTCAGGCGGCCTCGCGCATGAGGACAGGGAGCCGAATCCTAGTAGCCGGTGGATCGACGCCGGTGACGCGCCTGATGAAATCCCGGCAGGTTGGTCGCCACGCGCGTGTCGTGAAGCGCAAGCGCAGGAAGGGTGGCATCAGCACGCTATTGCTTGAGCGACGTTGAGACAGAGCATCCATGCAGCGATTGCCGGCACACCTTGCGCCGAGATCGGGCTGATTTTGCAGTTCTGACCTAGTAGCTTCTGCTCACAGGCCGCCCACGGCCCTCAACCAACCAACGATAGGTCTTTTCAATCCGATCCCAGTTCTCCTCGCGATCCAAGCTCCAGAAACGACCAATCACAGAGACTTCAATTCCCACGCCCAGACGATCCATCTCCTTCTCGACGCCCTCAATGTAATGTGCGCCACTTCCTACACGCTCGCCTCGACGCCCGAGCATCGCATGATGATAGACTTCTGGGACCCCCTCCCTTCGAGTCATCTCCAGAAGGGCATCCAGGTGAGCGACAGATCCGTGTGAGCTGTAGAAGGAGACAATCCCCAGCAGATGAAGGCGACCGCCGTCGCGTTTGGCGCCGCGCATAGCCCAAAGCAGCGCCTCGTTCTGGAAGAACGATCCATCTTCGATCGCCTCATCGATGCGCACACGATCAGCAGGAATGCGCCGCCCTGCGCCAATGTGGCTGTGGCCGGCTTCGGAGTTACCCACAGTTCCCGGCGGCATACCCACCGGCTTGCCAGCTGCCGCCAGCCGGGTGTTGGTGCACGTCTCTAGCAAAGCATCCATCACCGGTGTCTCAGCCTCCAGGATCAGGTTGCCAAAGGTCTCATCGCTACTCCCCCAACCATCGGCGATCACCAGCAACACTCGCGTCCGTGACTCGGGCAGCCCGATCGATATCAGGCTCCGCCCCGTCATATCGGCCGGCTGCGGAAGATTCAGTAGCTTTAGAATCGTCGGTGCCACGTCGGTGAGCGCGCCGCCCTCCCGCAGCATCACCCCACTGAGCCGTGGATCGACAAGGACAAAAGGAACCAGGCTGTCGGTGTGCCCGGTGTCGACGGTGCCATCAGGATAGAGCCAGCGCTCCACGGTCCCGTGATCTGCGGTGATCAACGATGTTACGCCGGCCACTTGTGCTGCCGCCACCACCTCTCCGATGCGGCGATCTACCTCCTCAACTGCCCGGATGACGGCTTCACGATCCTCGATGTGCCCAACCACATCGACATTGACGAAGTTCGCAACGATCAGGTCGAGCTCTGGATCGTGGAGCGCGTCAACGACGGCACCAGCAACAGCACCGGCACTCATTTCGGGCATCGCTGCATAGTTGTCTACATCCGGTGAGGGTACAGCCACCAAGCGCTCACCGGGGAACGGTGCCTCGCGTTTACCGTTGAGAAAATAGCTGACGTGGATCGACTTCTCGGTCTCCGAGACTTTGATCTGCTGAAGGCCGTGTCGACTCACCACCTCACTCAACGTGTTCCGGACTTCGCCCTCCGGAGGAAAGGCCACCTTAACCGGAAGATCCTGAGCGTACTCGATCATCGTCACAAAAGGAACCGCCATAGCCGTTCGATCAAAATGGGGGAAAGCCTCATCCACAAAGGCCCGGGTGAGCTCAATCTCCCGCTCGCCTCGCAGATCGTAGAAGATCACATAGTCGCCATTCTGGATCCTTCCCAGGGGATTGCCGAACTCATCAACGAGCACCAGCGGCTCCAACGCCTCATCTTCCTCCCCACGCTGGTAAGCGTCTCGCACCGCCTCCGCCATTGGATAGCTTTTTGACTTTGTCACAACCGACCTCCAGCCCATCAGTGGCTACTATGCCAATCAAAAATCCAGCGCATTATAGGTAGTGCTGGTAGATCGTCAAGCACACGCCTTCTCGGGATAGCGCACAGTTAACATAGGTGGGCTGGCCCGTGTAGGTGATGGTTGACGCACACCCCTGCTGCTGGACAGAAGCCGACGCAGAAGTTGGATTGGAAGAGTATCTTCCAGGTCATCAATGAACTCGCTACACCTATATTTTGATGCTGCATCAATGCCATTCACAACATGCAGGGGTGATGAAGCTGCCCAGAATTGCGAGAGCGTTTCGCATTAGGGAGCAAATCCACGCATGAAGGAGAGTGAACGGGCTGCAGAAGGCAGGATACAGGGAGTCAGAACCGGATATAAAACCGCAGGTCAGGGACCGCGGCTAGCTAGCGCGACTTGGGGCATGGCATTACTGGGGAGTGTGGCAGTGTGCGAGCGAGACGGCAGCCGGGTGGAACTGGAGCAGTGGCCACGGCAGCGGATCAACCGGCGTACCGCGTGCAGCTGCAGGGTGAGTTCGTGCTGGAGCTGCGGTCCCAAGATCCGTTTGCGCAGCGGCTGTTCATCCTCTTCTTGCGGCAATTGCGGACG
>PWVB01000255.1 GCA_003562365.1 Anaerolineae bacterium | reverse complement strand
AGTACGGACAGCTACAAGTTGGCCTGTCTCATCCCAATGACGCAATGTAGAGATACCAACACCTAAAAGATCCGCGGTTTCACCTATCGTTAGCAAGCGGTCAGGCATCTACTCCCTCTATGAATTCTTGATTGAACACAGCGAACCAATAGTCGTAGATGCTCTGGAATTCCTCAACCGTAGGAACATCATCCAAAACAACAAGATGGGGATATATGCGACCATCCTCAAGTTCAAACTCGGCCTCAGTTACTCTGACAACCCTTGCTTTTCTCACCTCTCACCTCCAATTATTGCACAGGTTGTAGTGTTTCAAGTAGGTTTGGTCAGGGTAACCGCTAACTCTTGCCCCCCCTAGCGTCCAAGCTCCAACCGATCAATCAGTCGTTGGGGCAGGTCTTTCGCCCGCATCCGCGCCTGGGTAGCTTCCACCGGATAGGCGATCCGACGGAAAACCCACGTCCCGGCCTTTGTGTCCAGAAGTGCATAACTGGCTTTGGGATTACCGTCTCGGGGCTGACCAACGCTACCCGGGTTAAGGATCAGCCGTCGTCCCTTAAGGCTTATCTGCAAACCCTCTTCCCCGCGCAACGGCTGGGCCCGCTGCACATCATCGTGCCACACCGTGGCCAGTGGAAGGTGCGAATGCCCTACCAACACGACCTCAAACTCAAACCCCTCAAAGACCTGCGCCGCAGATGAGGCATCAACCAGGTATTCCCAGACCGGGTCTCTCGGACTGCCGTGGGCCAGCAAGATGCCATCAACCAGCTTCTGCTGTGGCGCCAGCGACTGCAGATACGTCCGGTTGGAGCGGGTCAGCTGGTGCTGTGTCCAAATCAATGCCTCTCGCGCTTCGTGATTGAAAACCCGCACATCAGCCCTCCCCACCGCGCCCCAATCGTGATTGCCGGCGAGGCAAACAGGCTCAAGCTCTCGCACTTGTGCAACGCAGGCATTGGGATCGGGCCCGTACCCTACGATGTCCCCAAGACAGACAACTTGGTCGTAGGCGGGTGCATCCTGCTGCACAGCCTCTAGCGCCGGAGCGTTACTGTGAACGTCCGAGATGACAAGATACCGCATAGATGCTAGCTCCTTGCGTCGTTGTCCCAGCTTGGTTCAGTCTCATCATATCCGAGATCCGCCAGAGGACAACGTGCTTGCTACTATGCGTTGAACTGGCGACGCAGGCTCACATCTCCGGCTGTGACACGACGGATTTCACCATCCGCCAGCCGCACCAGCAGTGCACCGTCAGCAGCAACATCCAGAGCAATCCCTGATACCCGCTTTCCCGGCCCGACGACTTCGACGCGCTCACCCAACCAAGCAACGGCCGCCCGCCACGAGGGCAAAGGATCTTCCCCTGCCACGACAGCCTCATACCGACCCTCGATCTCTTTGAGTGCACAGTCTAGGAGCGCCGTCCGGTCCACCAGTCTACCGCCTAACGTCAGCAAGCTGGCCGCCTGTGGCGATAGCTTTGCTAGCATCGCCTCCGGGATGTTGACGTTGATACCCCAGCCAACCACCAAAGCCCTCGGTTCGCCCTGCTCAGACAGGGCTACCTCACTGAGCATGCCGCCCAGCTTTTTCCAGGCGCCATCCGCACCGGAGGGCTGATAGATGAGGTCGTTGGGCCACTTCAGATCCACCGAGACACCAGCGACCTCCAGCACCGCCGCTCGCAGCCCCAGCCCACAAGCCATGGTTGTGCGGGCCGCTTGGACTGCGAACGGTGCCGGCGGGCGAAAAAGCAATGAGACCAACAGGCTGGTCCCTCGCGGCGCCTCCCAGTGGCGGTTCAACCGACCGCGACCGGCGGTCTGAGCATCGGCGACCACAACCAACCCGGCAGCAGCGCCCTCACGTGCCGCGGCCAACGCAACGTCATTGGTTGAGGCGATCTCTTCATAGAACCAGAGGGTACGTCCCAACCAACCCGTAGGCCGCCGATAGGTCGCCAGAATGTTCTTTGACACCACGCTCACCTTACTCGGCTAGGTGCCCCAGCAACGCCTCAAGACTCGGCTCCAACGGATCGTACTTCAGCCACGTCAGCGGATTGACAGCTATGCCGTTCACCCAAAGCTCCCAATGGATGTGCGGGCCGGTTGAGAGGCCCGTATTTCCCACTTTGCCCACGCGCTCGCCGCGTCCGATCCGTTGGCCAACGACCACATCAATCTCATCGAGATGCCAAAAGCCGCTGACAATCCCCCAACCGTGGTCAACGAGTACGGCGTTACCGCGCACCACCAGCGATTCTGCCAACACGACCTCACCAGCTGCCGGGGCCGATACGGGCATACCAATCTCTCCATCGAAGTCCACCCCCGCGTGATAGCTCGTGAAGCCGGAACCGTAGGAGCGACGCGCACCGAAATAGGAGGTCACTTGCATCTCAATCGGCGACTGAAAGGGATAGTCCCACAGCCGTTCTGTCGAACGCACCGTCCGCATCGCGGCGATTGTAATTCGCTCCTGCTGGCTCAAATGCGGATTGAGCAGCGGCTGACGATCGACCGGTAGTATGATGCGTTCGTAATCATAGCGCCCTGCATTCACGAGCAACACCAACGGAAGCGTAACGGACGGTCCCTCTAGGGTCATCAACTCCAGTGTCACAGTATGTCGACCAGGAGCTAGCAGCGGAGACAGACCGATAAGCGCATACCAGTGTCGCGGATCGGTGCCGACACAGTTCTCGATGGCATCGAAGGCCCTCACAGCACAGGAGACCGGCTGAGATGTGGTGACAGCTACAGCCACCGTTT
>PWVB01000442.1 GCA_003562365.1 Anaerolineae bacterium | reverse complement strand
TTCCAGTACTGTGTGAATAATGCGAAATATTAGCAAGCCTAGATTCGTACTGATGGAGTAGCGAGACCAAAATCCAGGTGATGGTCTCGCCCCCTCCTCTCTGAAAGTGTCCGGTAGCTAGACAGTGCCAGATGCCCCGCTCCTGCTTCTCGGTCTGGTGCCCAAAGTGTCAAGCGAACTTCACGCTGTGTGTGAATCATGCCCAGCTTTGATTCCCAATACGCTGGTGCCATAAGCTCGTCGGGGACGCTGCCACGACGGATCTCAAGGCACCACACAACGCTGCCTCAAGCGCGCAAAGGAGTGCCTCTGTCTAGGAGTCCCCGGCCGACTACATCTCAGGTTCCGGGAGATAGCGATGCGTAGAATGCCAGCGCGAGTCGCGGGGATGGATGCACATAGGGGAAGCGTGGTTGCCACACAGATGAGGCCGCGAAGGAGCTGCAGGGGTGTAGGAAGCGCAAACCCTTAGGATGCCCAGCCCAAAGCTGTTGCCGCCGCCCGGCTGGGTACAGGACCAGTCGTGCCGTCACATGGGGATGGGCAGTCCCGATGACCGCTGAAAGCCAGTGGGCGATCTACCGGAGGAAGACCTAAAGGGGTGAGGCGCCAACGCAACGCACGCGAAGGGCAGGGCGTGGCGGAAGACAGACGCCGCGGACTCGGAGCAGCTGGCAGCGTTGATGATGCACGACTCACGCAAGATAGTTTCGTTCCACCCAAACCCAACAGGCCCTGCGCGAGCTGATGCAGGAGCGCAGTCGTCCCGTGAAACAGATATGTGCCCGTCCCACTATCCAGAAAGCCGGTGAACGTCTGCTGAGGCAGCCATCCAGGGCACCTTGGCCAGGCCTCGGTGCCTGCAAGATTAGCCCGTTCCTGTTACGCTGCCATCGTTGGTGACGCTGTGCAACACCGCCCGGGGCCCGGTCTTTCGTCTCAGCCTGCAGCATCCCTTCTTGCGGGTAAGCGTGCAGCGCTTTTCAACCACAGCATGCCGCGCAGGGTAGTCCTGGGCAGTCCCTTGCATCATCCAGACGACGACCCGCAGCTTTTAGGCGCTGATGGGGGGCAATCCGCTACAGAAGCGCTCCCAGCAGTATGTGAGCGCGACTTCGACATCTACCAGTGCCAGGCGAACTACGGCGCCTCAGCCAGTACCGGTACCGGTATATCCAAGACGGCCAAATGGCCCATTGTCCGCATCCCACAGGCATAGTACTCTGGCGCAGTAGGCCTATCCACAGGAGGTCGATAGAGATGGAGACACAGGCGATCTATCTTGACTACAATGCAACCACTCCCATTGATCCGCAGGTGGCAGAGGCGATGCTGCCCTACCTGTACGAGCATTTCGGCAATCCGTCCAGCACGCATCCGTATGGCGTGATAGCGCGAGAGGCGGTGGAAAACGCTCGTGGGCAGGTGGCAGCCTGCCTGGGCTGCCGTTCTGCAGAGGTGATCTTCACCAGCGGCGGCACCGAAAGCAACAACTACGCCATCAAGGGGGTGGCACTGGCGCAACCGGGGCGGCGCAGGCGGATCATCACCTCAGCGGTCGAGCATCCGGCCGTTGTTGAGGTCTGTGATTGGCTGTCGACACAAGGGTTCCAGATTGCGGTCTTGCCGGTGGATGAGACAGGCAGGGTCGACCCCGCCGATCTGGCGCAAACGATCACCAACGACACCCTGTTGGTGACCATCATGCAGGCCAACAACGAGGTAGGCACGATCCAACCCATTGCCGAGCTGGCAGAGATCACCCACGCTCACGGCGCCCTGTTCCACACGGATGCGGCACAGGCCGTGGGCAAGATTCCGGCGCGGGTAGACGAGCTGGGCGTAGACCTGCTATCAGTGGCCGGGCACAAACTCTACGCACCCAAGGGCGTCGGCGCGCTCTATATTCGGGAGGGCGTCCAACTTGCCAAGCTCATGCACGGGGCCGGGCAGGAGCAAGGGCGCCGCCCAAGCACGGAAAACGTGCTCGAGATCGTCGGCCTGGGTAAAGCGTGTGAGCTGGCAGCCCGCGATCCTGAGGCCGAGCGCAGCCACTTGCGGACACTGCGCGACCGGCTGCAGGCCGGACTGTTCCGTGAACTGGGTGATGGTCGGGTTCGGCTGAACGGCCATCCAGAGGAACGACTGCCCAACACTGCCAGCATCAGCTTCCGTGATGTCCGGGCCAACATATTGCTGGCAAAGATCCGGCAGGAGGTCGCGGCCTCTGCCGGAGCGGCCTGTCACGCTGATACAGTGGACGTCTCAGCTGTACTCCAGGCCATGAACGTCCCTCAGGACTGGGCGATGGGCACCGTGCGCTTCTCCGTTGGGCGTCGCACCACCGAGGCAGAGATCGATGATGCCATCGAGGTTGTGGCCAATGCCGTGCGGAGACAGGCCTGACCTGGTCGGGGCGATACGGACGGCGCCAGCGACAGGTCCGTCCCAGCCCATATGGCCCAGAATATCCGTGTGATGATAGTAGCGCCGTCGCACGGATACCTTGGACGATCTCGGTGGAGGGCTAGAAGGTCATCACGCGATCGGCATCCACCACCCACTGCGCCAACTGGCTCATGGTGCTGATCTCAACACCATCAACCAACGGCAGATCGGCCAGCCCACGAGCCTGAATACACGTGCCGCAGGCCTTGACCTCACCCCCTTTGCTGATCACGGCGCGCAGCATCCGCTGGATGTTGTAGTAGCCGTTGGCCGTGGTCTGATGGGGCAGGGCACTGGTGACCGCGTCCGCCATCAGGAAGACGGCAACCTGGACCTCCTCGTGCTCGCGCTGCAGAGCCATCGCTAACCGCAGCGCATTATACGCCTTCTCGGTGCCATATGGTGCATCATTGATGATCAACAGGACCTTCATAGAATACCTCCCTTGTGCCATAGTCGGCTACATTTCAGCCTGCCAGTTCCAGCCAGCCTCTTCCAGTTCGACCAGAGCGGCGAACTGCCCACCTTGACGGATCAGTGCATCGGGAGCCCCCATCTCGATGATGCGACCGTTGTCGAGGACGACTACCCGGTCAGCCTCGCGCGCAGCGGACAAGCGGTGGGCCACGGTGATCGCCGCGCGCCGCCGTCCGTCGTTGCCGTGGATGGCTGCCGCCAGCGCCGTACGAAACTCGGCCGCGCTGGCGCCATCCACGGCAGCCATCGCTTCGTCAAGCAAGAGCACCGCCGGATCCCACACCAGCGCTCGCGCCAACGAGAGCAGCTGTTGCTGCCCCTCGGAGAGCCGCACCCCCTGTCCGCGTCCCACGCCGCGTAAGGGCGTCTGATATCCCTGCGGCAGGCTGGCGATAAGCTGTTGCAGGCCGGTCATCTGCACAGCCCGCTCCACGGCCTGCTCCGAAGCTGCCGGATCGTCCAGCGTGAGGTTATCCCATACTGAGCCAGCGAAGAGCTGCACGTCCTGAGGCACCACCCCCACCACGTGCCGACGCTCTTCATCAGACAGGGTACGTGGATCCAGCCCTGCGATGCGCAACTCTCCCACCCAGGGCGCATAGAGCCCGCCCAAGAGGTGGACCAGGCTGCTCTTGCCTGCCCCCGTGCGTCCCACCAAGGCCACATGCTCACCAGAATAGACCGATAACGAGATATCGCGCAGGATTGGAAGATCGGTCAGATAACCGAAGGTGACGCCACGCAGAGTCACCGCGGCTCCGCCCTCAGACAAGGCCCGCTGGTGTCCGTTTGGAGATGCCGATGCCATCGATGACTGCGCCTCCACCGGTGTTTGCAGTACATCGACGATGCGTTCCATGCCCGAGAGTGCGCTCTGCACGGTCTGCCAGTCCTCACCCAGATTGCGCACCGGATCAAAGAAGCGCTGGAATAGCAGGATAAAGGCCACGACCACACCCATAGACAATCCCCAGGCTTGTCCCAGGTCACCCGCTCCACTCCACAACAAGAGCGCCACGCAGATCGCCACCAGGACGGTCAATGAAGGCGTGTAGTACAGATTGTACGACTCGGCCCGCCAGAATGCGGCTAGAGTATCGCGCAAAGCGCGTCGAAACCGCGCCAAGAGCGCCTCTTCACGACCAAACGCACGCACCACCTCCACGCCCGCCAGGGTCTCCTGCAGATAGGTGTTGAGAGTGCCGATGGCGCGACGCCGATCGCGTTCGGCGTTGCGGATATGAACCTGGAAGAAGCGCGTGGCCACGGCCAGCGGGGGGATCAGCAGCAGGGACAGCAGGGCCAGACGCGGGCTGAGGGCAAACATGGCCGCGAACGCCACAAACACCTGCACCAAGCGCAGGAGCAAGCCGGAGACGCCGGTACTGAACAGGGTGTCGATGGTTTCAACATCGGCGGTACAGCGGCTGATGGCGTCGCCGAGAGGGTTGTGATCGTAGTACGCCAAGGGCAGACGTTGCAAGTGGCGAAAGAGGTCCACCCGCAGGGTATGCAGGGCATGTTGTGCCACCCATGCAGTGAGGTACGTGATGCCGAAAAGCATAGTTTCGGCCGCCACCAGGGCGGCCAGATAGAGCAGCGCCAGGATGAGGATGCCGTCCGGGCGTCCCGGCAGCAGGTGCTCATCCACAATGCGCTGTATCAGCAGCGGAGGGGTGACGGTCAGCGCTTCGAACACCAGAATCCCAATAGCGATGACGACAATGTGCCACCGCCAAGGGCGCAGCAGACGGCGTATCTCGCTCCAGGTGGTGATGCGCGGGGTATCGACAGACGCGTTCACGCGGGAACCTCCTGCATCGTGATGCGTTGCTGAGCACGATAGATGCGAGCGTAGAGGCCACCGACTGATAGGAGCTCAGTATGAGTCCCCTGGGCGACCACGCGCCCTCTGTCCATAACCAATACCTGATCCGCCCGTGGGAAAGCGGCGAGCCGGTGAGAGAAGAAGACCACGGTCGCCTGTTGACCAGGTGGAGCGTCTGGCCCGAATGCCTGCCGCAGCGCCGTGATCATCTGTGCCTCGGTGTCCAGATCCACGGCAGAGAAGGGGTCGTCCAGCACCAGTAAACCAGGTCGGGCGGCAAAGACCCGTGCCAACGCAATCCTCTGACGCTGCCCACCGGAAACACGCGTTCCCCGTTCCCCGATGAGGGTATCGAATCCGTTAGAGAACTCCGTTCCATCGATGTCCAGCGCAGCCAACCGCGCCCATCGGCGTAGGTCGTCGCTCGGGTCATCCTCCTCACCAGGCTCGGAGAAGACCATGCGAATGTTGTCGCGCATACGACCGGAGAAGAGGAAAGGGTTCTGCGGCAGATAGCCAATGCGCGCGGCGCGCTCATCCGGCGAGAGGGACATAAGGTCAACGCCATCAAGCAGGATCTGTCCGCTCTCCAGAGGATAGAGACCCAGCATCGCGCGGGCCAGCGCGCTCTTTCCGCAGCCCACCGGACCGGTAATCGCCACGAAGGCTCCGGCCGGTGCCTCCAGGTCCACACCGTTCAGTACCGGGGTCTCACTACCGGGATAGCGAAAGGTCACAGCGTTGACCGAGAGCGCCAATGGATAGGGTGGGCGCTCAGGGAGCACCGGAAGGGGCCGGTTCATACCGGGTACGTGAGCGGCTTGCAGGGCCATATGGACAGTGGCTGGCTCCTCCAAGGGCGGAGCCAGCAGCTCCTGCAGCCGCGCATGCGCGGCAGCACCGCTCTGCACCGAGTTGAAGAGCTGCGGGACGCGGTGTCCGCGGCCCGTGAAGCGACCGTAGAGGTCCAGATAGGCCACAAAGGCGCCCAGCGTCATCACGCCGGTCACCACCCGCTGCCCACCCAGCCAGAGCAGGAAGACCACGCCGCCGAGCATCAGGAAACGGTAGAGGGGCTGGAGCCCGCCGCGCAGGCGTGCGAGCGCCAGGTTGGCCCCAACCAGTTCATCAGACAGGGTCGCAGCGCGGTCCACCGCGGCCTCCACCCGTCCAAAGAGACGGATCACACGCAGTGCCGTCAACCGCTCCTGCAAGAAGGCGGTCAAGGCGGCATTGGCCTCCCGGGACGCGGTGGTGCGCGTGCTGACCCAACGCCCCACCATCTGCGCCAGAAGCATCGCCAAGGGCACGGGCACCAGGGTGATCAAGGCCAGTTGAGCGTCATAGACAAGCATAGCGACGATAAGCGAGACGGAGAAGAGCAACGTGTCCCACATTTCGGTGGTTAGCTCGCGGACACCGCGTCCCATCACCTCCACGTCGCCGATGATGCGTGACATCAGGTCCCCGATGGGCGTTTGATGGAGCTGTTCTGTCGGCCAGGAGAGCACACCGCGCAAAGCGTCGGCGCGGACGGCGGCCATAATACGCTGGTTGGCCACGCGCAAGCCCCAGCGTTTGACCAATCGTGCGCCCTGATAGAGGGCTGTGGCACCGGCATAGGCCAATCCGGCCCACAGCACGTGAATGCTCGCACCCTGACCCTCGGCCCAAGCTGTCGCCGTATCAATGGCTCGGCCAAGCAGCACAGGAGGGAGTACCACCACCGTGTTCATTACGATGCCGCCGAGGGAGCCGAGGATCAGAAGCCAGGAAACCTGCTTGAGATAGGGCCAGATGGCCTGCAGAAAGCGTCGCGTCACACGTGTTCCTTTCTGATCAAAACCGGTCGTTAAGGGGAGCGCAAGTCGGCAGCCAAGGCAGTCCGCAACCCATCAAAGAGCAGCAGTCCGCGCTCTTCCATCTCAAGATCAGAGGCACCGCTCTGCTGCCAGCCCCTCAACAGGGCCTCAACGCCTTCGGTCTGTGGACGTGCGTAAAGCCCATCTCGCAGATCGATCTCGTGAACTATCTCGCCGATGGCGTGCAGTACGGGATCGTCCAGATCAAAGGCACGCAACAGCACCTCAAAGGTGCACAGATCTCCTTGGTGGCTGAACTCTGCATCAGCCATATCGAAAGGCGTCTCATCCGCCGCAGGCTCAGTGGCATAGCGGATGGTGGCATCGGGGTTGATGAAGCGGCGAATCAGCCAGGCACAGGCTGCACGATCAACATACGGCATTGGGCGCGTCACCCAGCGTGCATCGCGATAGTCAGCGATGTCGCGGGCGGGGACGGCCACGGGGGTCAGAGGCTCCGGCAGAGTGGCCTGACGCAGACGCGTCAGGCGGGCCAGCAGAGCAGCACGCTCCGGGCAGTCAAAGTAGTCAATGCGGGCGATCTCGGCATGCTGCTTGTGCAGGTGATCCAGCTTGTCTTTGAGGTCGAAACGGGCCTCCGGTTCGCTGCACTGAGATAAAGCGTCCTCCAACTCCACGATCTGCTCGGTCAGGGCCAGATAGTCCTCCTGTCGCGCCTCACGAAACAGCTGGATCAGGTCCTGATCAGCCATACCTTCTACGCGCTCGACATGGATCAGCAAAGCCTCGCCACCGGCTTGGCGCACCTCCTGCGCCATCCACATGAAGGCCTCAAAGCAGTCATCTCGGGAGGGCAAGACGTAGACTCCTCCCGCCAAGGCGACGGCGCCGACGCGCTTCAGTCGCCGCCACACTGCCACCCGTAGGGTAGACGACTTGGCCGACAGGGAATAGGAGAAAGCAAGCCAATTCATAGCATATCACGCTCCTCAGCGCTCATCATAACATATATTCCGATTTGAGGCAACATCTATTACAGAAGCGCTGCTGGGGTCTGAGAGCCCGAAGTGCATACGCAAGCACAGTAGTGTTGTCGCCGCTGTCTTTGCTCAGAGTGGCGCCAATGTCGACCAGATCGGATGGAGAGCCGGAGAATGGCGAGAACCGCGGTCAGGGTGATCGGAGGGAAACAGGGTGGCAACGGGAAACACTGAGGTGCCGCCCGAGTTGACGAAAACGGCCAATAGAGTGACAATGGCGTCCGGAGAGAACCAAACCAGAAAGAATGGCGCATCTCAAAGTGGCCAAAGGACTAACTGCGTCACGACCCAGAGCCAGCATCTGACCGATATCCGCCCACGGCTGAAGTCGTGCGGTTCCTGCAGGGACCTTACGAGGTTGGAGTTTGATGACACAGACTCAGCAGTTTCGATTTTTTCCCGGGATAGTATCTTGCCCCGAACATGAAAAGGCTTGTCCGACCATCATAATCTGGATGGACAGTACATATACAGGGCTGTGGAAGCTGCCGTAAATGCGGCGGTGCAGACGTAGATTCCGGAGCGGGTAGTGCGGCATCGACAGAAGGTCGCGATGGGCTTTCACGACCGCTCTGTTACAGGAAGACTACAAGGGAAGAAGGTCTGTGGATGCGGGGGAAGGTCTAACCTGTCTGGGAGGCTGGAATGAAACGACGCTTGTCGACATCGGATATCGCGATAGCGGCGCCTGCTGACGCGAATTGGACGGTGACAGTCACCAAACCCCTTCCCGATTGCCCAAACGTCAAGGCGGGCTGGGAAAGGATCGCGACTCAGACGAAATGGGGTGAGTGGAGGTCCGAGAGCAGAATGAGGGGCAAGGACGTCGCTACCTCACTCGTCTCCCCAGCCAGAGAACCCCTCAAGACGGGTGACGAATACGTCGTGAAGGTTGGAAGGTATATGAAGATCCACTGCCGTGTTATCGACTCCTCGCCTCCAAGCGCCGCTAGGGGCAAAGACGACGAGATGGTCTTTGACGCGATAGGGGTGGCCTTGGGCGGGATCGTCAAGGCCCGCTTCCGTTTCACCGTCTTCAGAGGCGAAGACGGTATGGTCATGGCCCGCGCGCAGGAGAAGATCAAATCGTTGCCTTTCTTCACGCCATCCAAGGAAACCCTTGAGAATGAGCACAGGCACACCTTCAAGGACCTCAACAAGAGCTTCCTGTCGCCGTCGGGGTAGGCGTCCAGGTCCCCACCAACGGCGAGGTTTCTACACAAGATCGCATCTAACTACCTCTTAACTTTCCGGCAAACGAATGATTGAGCATCACTTGTTCAGACAATCCGGGCAATCCCAAATGACCGCAGAAGTCTCCAGTGATGAGAACATTACCAGAATCGATGGGAAAAGGGGCGTCTAGCCGCTTACGGCTGCTTCAGCGGGCCGTGCTTGGCGTCGATGGCCCACAATCCCCTTAGGGAGATGGTCCGCACGCACGCTTTTTCCCGGATTCGCTCCGGCAAGGGGTAAGTGTCGGGACAAGGCTGCCCCAGCAGCGTGCGCCGGAAGCGTCCAGGCGGACGCTGCGGGCGACGATCGGGGCAGTCTCTTTCGCCAAGCCTTCCCTGACGGCGTCGGCTCGGCTAAGAACCTCGCCTTCCAGCGTATGCTGGATGCCGCGTCCAGATTCGCTTTGTCCCGTCGCTATACGCGCTGCGCTCCTGCGAGTATCCACCGTCCAAGCCCATACGCTGTTTCTTGCCGACCGATCTTCGTTATTCGAAGACTGGTTAGTGTTTGCGCCACCACATTTCCCGCCTTGCCCGCCGACGCCCCCCCGCATGTCTGATGTCGGGCCACGAAGCCGCGGTGATTCTTCATTGCGGTTACTGCAAGAACTATATCACGCGAGCGATTGAGCCCACTATGAAGGACACCGCTATGGACTATGACGAATATGAGAGCTCTCCCGATGACTTGAAGTACCACCGGGTGAAGGTGGCAGAGCTTACCCGGGCAATTGAGCTTGACCCGGACAACGCCAGCCTGTATTACACTCGGGGGGCCATATGCATCAACAGCTTCGGGCTATATCGGGAAGCCCTGGAAGACTTTTCTCGGGCGATTGAGCTCGATCCGACACATATGGCCGCATATCACGCCCGGGCGACCATCTATCGTAACTACCTCGGGGAGTACAAGGTCGCGTTGGCAGACTTTACCCGAGCCATTGAGCTCGGTTCGGAGAACGCTTGCACGCACTACAATCGCGGCATCACACACCTCTACTTTGAGCACTACGAGGCGGCCTTAGCAGACTTTGCGCGAGCGATTGAGCTCGATCCCAGGCACCACATCACATACAGCATAAGAGCTATAACTCATCTCAAGCTTGAGCGATACGCAGCAGCGCTGGAGGACTCCGCACGTGCGGTTCTAAGGATGTTCATCGGCCAATTCAGCCGTCGTCGCCGCACCTTACCATCCGGGACGACAAAAAACTGGAACTCCGATATCCCGCTGCACGTCGAATGATGTGCAAAATAGCGCGAGCTTAACCTCTTCGCCCGGTTCAGATGCCGTAGCAGGCCTGGCTCAAAGAACTGGGCAGAAAGGTGCCCATAGGGCAAACAACACCTGGGCCGTTTTATCTAGCGCAGGCAAGCCATAGCTAAACCCAGCATCACCGTGTACCTTCTGACTCACCCCTCCGACTCGGCCATCCACGCAAAGGCCTGCTGCACAGCTGCCCGCGGAGAGACAGCCGCGAAGACAGGGCCCGCTTCGTCGTCCCAGCCCAACCTCCAGTCACCCTGGGGGGTCCGCGTGAGGACCGGCGTCACGCCGCCCACCTTCTGCTCTGGCGCCGCCAGGCTGTGCAGGCCCAGCACCGCTCCCTGAGCCACCTGCGCCACAAGTCTGCACTCCTCAAGGTTGCGAGGATCGTCCCACAGGGCCAGCAGGCGTTCGCGCCGGTAGACGTCCAGGGCCAGAAGCAGAAGGGCTTCCGGGTCGGTCAGGTCGGCAAGCGCCGCATAGACCTCAGCCCCCAACTTCTCCTCCATCAGCGCCAGTGCTGCATCCGGCGTAACGCCATCGATCAGATAAGGTGAGACATAGCTCGGTCTGGTGTCCATAGTCATCGTCCAT